>NZ_JBPPUO010000004.1:0-170160 GCF_053544675.1 Rothia sp. 32237D007AR
AGAACCCATTGATTAAGAGTCAATTGCTCTGCCAATTGAGCTAGAGGCGCATATTTACTTGTCAGACTGAGAACCTGCCTCAGCAACGGGTTCTACTATACGCACCTTTTGCGGCTCACGCAAACCAAAACAGCCTTTTGTAAGCACCTTCACACAAGGAGAGATATTTAGATACCTTGACCGCTCCAGCAGGCCTAAAAAGTCTCAGTACACAAAAATGCCCGACCGGCTAACCGGTCGGGCATCTTATATTGTGCGCCCCCTGGGACTTGAACCCAGAACCCATTGATTAAGAGTCAATTGCTCTGCCAATTGAGCTAGAGGCGCATATTTACTTGTCAGACTGAGAACCTGTCTCAGCAACGGGTTCTACTATACGCACCTTTTGCGGCTCACGCAAACCAAAACAGCCTTTTGTAAGCACCTTCACACAAGGGCCTTGTTAGTCTGCCAATACAGACCCCATCTACCCCACAAGCAGATAAGAGCCCAGGCACTACTTGCGGTATTCGGCAATCATTTCGGGGGTAATGACGTCCATAACAGCAGTGTTAACACGCTCACTAGCAGGTGTAGCGACATTAGCTTCAGAAACTTCAGCCTCACCAGCAGGAGGTTCTGCTAGCGACTGAGAGATAACACCAATCTGGGCGGCCTGTTCGTCCGTAACATCATCTAGCACTTTACTGCCTGCGTGGTTCTCATTCAGGCTTTCAATGATGTTGATAAGGGCTTCGCGGAATTCAGGGTTAGAGAGTTCACCGGCAGACCCAAGTTTGCGGTCAATATTCTCCGCCTCAGCAAGGACTCGCCTACCCTCTTCAGTAATACCCAGAAGGTAGCTACGGCGATCAATGGTGTTTCGGGTACGGAAAACATACCCATAGGACTCCAGGCGAGCAAGAGTTTTACCCATGGTCTGAGCCTGCACGCCCACCAGGGAAGCGACCTTAACCTGAGAAATCATTCCTTCACGGGCAATGATACCCAGCGCCGTCACACCAGCATGAGTAAGCCCAAGTGACTTGAGCTGGTCATTCCAGCTGTATTCCAGCATGCGTGCTGCAGTTGAGAGGAGTCGATTAATCGACCAATTACGAATTTGTGGCATGGCAACATTATAAGCATACTCACCACTTATCTGCCTAGACATGACAGGTAGATGACATTACCAGCCCTGATAAGCTGACAAGAAGCACACACCCCAGTCGGCCACACCCTCTTATCGACCCCCCATGAAAGGACGCCCGTGGAAGGCCTTACACCCGGAACCCCTGCCCCCGAATTCACCCTGCCCGCCGCAGGTGGAGACACCATCTCTTTAGCTGACTACGCAGGGCAAAAAGTCATCGTCTACTTCTACCCCAAGGCTTCTACCCCCGGCTGCACCACCCAAGCCTGTGACTTTAGAGACAACCTAACCTCACTCACCTCACAGGGGTATGCCGTCCTAGGTATCTCACCCGATAGCGTCAAGGCTCTCAATACCTTCACCCAAAACCAGCAGCTCACCTTCCCCCTACTCTCTGACCAAGACCACGCAGTCGCAGAGGCCTACGGGGCCTGGGGCGAAAAGAAAAACTACGGCAAAACCTATGTGGGGCTAATTCGTTCAACCTTTGTCATCAATGAAAAAGGCATGATTGAGATAGCCCAGTACAACGTCCGCGCCAAGGGACATGTGGCCAAACTCCGCCGAGATTTAGGCATTGATTCCTAAAAAGAAACCCTCATTTAGCAAAACCGCCCAAGGTGTTGTACTATAGACACTGTTGTGCTGACAGCACCGCAATGCGCGAGTGGTGAAATTGGCAGACACGCAGGATTTAGGTTCCTGTGCCTTACGGCGTGAGGGTTCAAGTCCCTCCTCGCGCACACTGACGAAAGACCCGTTCAGCCCTGTTATCCCACGGCTGGACGGGTTTTTTGATAGCCAGATTCTAGCCCTTATACGCCTTGACCACTTCACCACAATGGTCAATGAGCCTTTAGAAGGAAGGGGATTCTCTCATGGCAACACCAGCCCTTACCCGCCGCGCCCTGCTTCACTACGGTTCCCTGCTCACCGCAGGCTTAGCCCTCACCGCCTGTAGCTCCTCCACCGAGACTGAACCAGCAGCGTCCGCCTCCCCCACCGAAGAGGCAGGCCCTACCTTCCGCTTTGCCCAAGGCGCCCAGGTGCTCACCCTCGACCCGGCAGCCACCTACCGCCTCGAAAGCCACCGCATCAGCGCACAAATACTAGAGCCCCTGGTACGAGCTGACATCAACACCGGCCAACCAGCCCCCTGCCTAGCCACAAGCTGGCACAGCAGTGAAGACGGCCTCACCTACACCTTTCACCTCGCTGAAAACACCACCTTCAGCGACGGCCTCAAACTAACAGCACAGGCCGTAAAAGCCAACATCGAGCGCTGGTCCCGCCTGGGCAAAGCCCCCCTCACCCGCATCACCCAGCCCTTCCACCAACTCTTTGGCAGCATCACCACAGCAAACGGAAGCCCCGAAGAGCCCCTCGTTACTAGTTGGACAGAAACCAGTGAAACCAGCCTCACCCTCACACTCAGCCGCCCCTCCCACAGCTTTCTCAAAGCCCTCACCCAACCAGCCTACGGTCTAGTCATCCCCAGCAGCATCGGGCCAGACGGCTACCTCACCAGCCAGCCTGTAGGCACCGGAGCCTTCACCCTCACCTCCTGGGACGGCACCACAGCCACACTGACCCGCAACAGCTCCTACCGCGGCGCACCCCCTAGCCTGGGCAGTATCGAATTCACCACCATCCCCGATGCCGAAAAACGCTACTACCATCTACTTGAAGGCACCATAGATGCCTACGACCAGGTAGCCCTCAAAGACTACGTACCCCTAGCCCTTGAAGGTTACCCAGTTCAATCACGAGACCCCTACGCCATCACTTACATCGGCATCAACCTCTCACACCCTGCCTTCACCGACATCGCAACCCGCCAGGCCCTGGCCCACGCCATCGACCGCGACGCCCTCATCGAGGCCTATTACCCCCAAGGCACCCACACCGCACCAGACTTTATTCCAGCCCTCTTCCAAATAAAAAAAGACGACACAGGGCAGGCCTACACCTACAACCCCACCCTGGCCAAAGAACTCCTCAAAGCCAGCACCTACACCAACCAGGCCATTGACTTCTACTACCCCATCAACCTCTCCCTGCCCTCTCTGCCCTCCCCAGAAGGCATCTACTCCCTCATCTCAGCCAACCTCATAGAAGCTGGCTTCAACATCGTGCCCAAACCCTACCGCTGGTCAGAACCCGGCAGTGAAGATGTGCCCACCATCCACCCCAACTACGGCCTTGAACTCACCGGTTATATCGGAGCCTTCCGCGACCCCACAGCATTCTTAGGGCACGTGCTGACCCCAGCAGCGTCCGCACCAGCACCCCAGAGCACCCCCAGCCCAAGCACTAGCCCTAGCGCCACTACTACTTCACCTACCCCCTCAGCGGTGGTACCAGAACCCACCACAGTTACCGCCACCTACACCACCATCCACCAAGCAATCAACCAAGCCGATACTCACACCGACATCGACCAGTGGCGCGAGGCCTACCAGAACATCAACCAACAGATAGCTAACCTGCTCTCTGCCCTTCCGCTGGCCTACCCGGTCTCCGGCCTTACCCAAGGGCAGCGGGTAGATAGCTATACGGTCAGCGCCACCTGCATCGACGATTTCTCCACCATCCGCATCGACAGCTAGCTCTCTCCCACGCACATGCACATGCACATGCACATGCACATGCACACAGCTCACTGCAAAAGTAGGTCAAAGAGCTGCACATGTTAGGTAGGTCGCTCTATCTGTACTACTCTAAAGAAAAGAAAAAGGGGGCCAAGCTGCCCCCACCCAGCTGGTGCCCGCTATCGGGCACCGCAGCCTTAGAGTGAGGGAGCGTCAAGCACATGGCACAGGAAGTCAAGACCGATGTCGTCCTAGTGGGCGGCGGTATCATGAGCGCAACCCTGGGCGTACTACTCAAAGAAGTAGAGCCCACCTGGAACATCACCCTGCTAGAGCGTCTAGGCCAGGTAGGCCAAGAAGCCTCCAACCCCTGGAACAATGCAGGCACCGGCCACTCAGCACTCTGCGAACTCAACTATGCACCGGCTGGCCCCGACGGCAACGTAGACCCCACAAAAGCCCTGAGCATCAACGAACAATTCCAAATCTCCCGTCAGCTCTGGGCCTCCCTCCTTGAAGAAGGCAAAATCAAGGACGCCAACTTCATCAACCCCGTCCCCCACATGTCCCTGGTCTTCGGTGAAGACCACGTCAACTACCTGGGCAAACGCTTCGAAGCGCTTGAAAGCCACAAGCTCTTTGAACGCATGAAATTCTCTACCGACCTTGACCAGATTCGCCAATGGGCGCCACTAGCTGTTGAAGGTCGTGACCCCGCTCAGAAGATTGCCGCCACCTGGTCACCCGAAGGAACTGACGTAGACTTCGGCAACCTCACCGAACAGATGGTCAACTACCTGGCAGAACAGGGCGTAACAGTCCAGTACGGCCAGCAAGTCACCAACCTCAAGCAGCAAAGTGACGGAAGCTGGCTCATTGATGTGACAGACCGCCTTGCCTCCAAACAAGGCCAGAAGATTCGCGCCAAGTTCGTCTTCCTAGGTGCCGGCGGTGGTGCCCTGCCCCTCCTTCAAAAGTCAGGTATCAAAGAAGGTAAAGGCTTCGGTGGCTTCCCCGTCTCAGGCCTTTTCTTCCGCAACACCAACGAAGAAACCGCGCTCAAACACAATGCCAAAGTCTACGGCCAAGCCTCCGTCGGTGCCCCACCCATGTCTGTGCCCCACCTCGACACCCGCTACGTCAACGGGCAACGCTCCTTACTCTTTGGCCCCTACGCCGGGTTTAGAACCAACTTCCTCAAGAATGGTTCCCTCCTTGATCTGCCGCTCTCACTGCGCCCAGATAACCTCATCCCCATGGTCCGGGCCGGCCTCGATAACCTTGACCTGACCAAGTACCTGGTCGGTGAGGTAGTACAGAAAATCGATAAGCGCGTAGATGCCCTCCGCCAGTACTACCCCACCGCAGTAGCAGATGAATGGGAGCTCATCACCGCCGGGCAGCGCGTACAGGTTATTAAAAAGGACGCCAAGAAAGGCGGCGTGCTCCAATTCGGCACCGAACTCATCGCCTCAGGTGACGGCTCCATTGCGGCCCTCTTAGGTGCCTCCCCCGGTGCATCAACTGCCGCCCCCATTATGCTCACCCTCCTGGCCCGCTGCTTCCCCTCCAAGATGAATCAGTGGGAGACCCGCATCAAGGAGCTCGTGCCCGGCTACGGCGTCAAACTCAATGACAACCACCAGCTAGCCGACGAACTCTTTGCCCACACCGCCCAGGTGCTAGGCCTGAACAACTAGCCCACCGGCGTCCGCCTGCTCAGCAGGCAATCATCTTCCACGTTGCCCTGGCACCTTGGTGTTGGGGCAGCTTCTTTTCACATCAAAGACAGCGCCTAGCCAGCTCAAAAATCTCATCATGCTACTGATAAGATGTTTACTGATTAATCACCGCATGCCCAAAGGACGACCCCATGGCTCTCGAAGAACAAACTATCAGCCGGTCCGCTACAGAGGACGCACACGAGAAAGCACCTAAGCCAGGCAAGCTCTCAGATATGCGCGGCTCCAACTGGAAGTACATTTTCAAACGCGCCCTGAGCGAATTCACCAATGACGGTTGCATCGACCTGGCAGCATCCCTCACCTACTTCACGGTGCTCTCCATCTTCCCCGGCCTACTAGCAGTGGTGTCACTACTAGGTGTCTTTGGGCAGGGCCAACAGACCACCAACGCGATACTGAACTTCTTACAGGACTACGCGCCGGCTGAGATGCTCTCTCTGCTCGAAGACCCCATCACCCAGCTCACCAGCTCAAATACTGCAGGGCTGGCCCTGGTAACCGGTGTGGTCGGTGCCCTGTGGACTGCCTCCGGCTACGTCGGTGCCTTTGGCCGCTCCATGAACAAGATTTACGGTGTAGTAGAAGGGCGCCCCATCTGGAAGCTACGCCCCTTCAACATGTTGGTCACCGCAACAATGGTGCTGATTGTCGTCTCCATGATGCTGGTTCTGCTCTCCTCAGAGGACGTACTGACCACCGTCCAAGATGCAATCCCCGGCGTGGAGCTAGGTAGCTTCATCACTATCTGGATGTGGCTGCGCTACCCCATCATGGTAATTCTGGCTGTTATTCTCATCAGCTTGCTCTATTACGCAACACCCAACATCAAGCAGCCTAAGTTCCGTTTCCTCACCCCCGGCGCCGCTATCGCCCTGGTAGTTATGGCTATTTCGGCTCTAGGTTTCAGCTTCTACGTATCAAACTTTGGCTCCTACAACGCTACCTATGGCCTAATCGGTGGTGTTATCGTGATGCTGCTCTTCATCTGGATTATGAACAACGTACTGCTGCTCGGCGCCCAGATCGACGCTGAAATCCAGCGTGGGCGCGAGCTACAGGCCGGTATCAAAGCTGAAGAGGAACTACAGCTACCCCCTCGCGATGACACCATGGCTATCAAACAGCAGGAGAAGAAAGAAAACCTGATTGAAGAGGGCCGCAAGATTCGCCTGTCCCACAGTGGGGTTGATTTTAAGCAGATAGCTAAAGATCAGGAAAAGGACTCCAACTCATCTAAGAGCCTGTAAGCCTCTCAGACATTTACGCCCCGGCCCCTCCACTGTGAGGGGCCGGGGTCTTATGCATAGAGGTATGAGCAAGCCCTACCTTTCAATCGAGACTTATGATGCCCCGCCTGCCAATCCACACGCCTCACCCCGGCTCCTTGAAAACCAGCAGGTAGTGGCGGTGCAAGCCTCATAAGGGTTAGGGCAAGAGCGCCAGACGCTCTTCGTAGGTGCGACGCCATAAGAAACCGTAGAGGTGACCTAAACAGAAATAAACCGCAGCAGCCACCAAAGGAATAATCAGAGCAGCCTGGTAACTATAGGAACCACTCACATCACCTGCCCAGACGAAACCCACCGCAACTCCGCCCAAGAAACAAGCCTGCAAAGTAGAAAGCGCAAGATCTAGGTTCTTCCGCACCGACAGGCTGGTAGCCACCGAGTCCATCGTCACCAAACAAATACCATAGGCAAGGCCCACCCCCACCAGAGGCAAGATCATACCCAGAGCCGACGTCGGCAAAGACAGGGTCATAGCAGTCAAGGTCAGCCCAGACCCACTCACCAACCAAGCCCCCCACCTAAACATGGGCAGACGCTCAAAGAGCACAAACAAAGCAGAAATGACCGCACACAGACCTAAGAGAGCAATCAAAAAACCAGTCAAACCAACCTGATCAGTTGAAATAGCGTAGGCCACAATAGCGGCCTGGGTCGAGCCCAAAGACAGGCCTAAACAAATAGTGCCCAACTGCGGTATCCACAGCAAGGAGCGGCTCACCCCCCGCAAGGGCTTACGCCGGTTCCCCTCACTCACGTCTCGAGTCTCTACCGGCAGGTTCTCAGGCCGCCACAAAAGCATGATCAGGCCCAACATATCAAGCACCATCACAGCAAAGAGGGCCGACTGGGCGGTTAAGAAGACCGTAGTCATACCCGCAATAACCGCCCCCGCAGGAAGAGCAATCACATCAAACATGGTTTCTAGCGAAATAGAGGCATTAAGCTGACGGCGGTCTTGCGTAGTAAGGTACCGGGCGCTCCAGTAGCTTCGCATCATGGCCCCCAGCGGCACGGTCGTCACCCCCGTAACTGCACAGGCTGTAAGAAACCTACTGATAGAGCCACTACTAGTTTCAGCAAACCGCAAAGACTCAATCATCAGCCAAATCAAAGCCAAAATGTTGAGTACCGTCAGAGCAAAAAAGATTCTCCGCTGCCCTAAACGCTCAGAAATTGACCGGTAGATCGGCACCATCAGGGCTGCGCTTAACCCCACTGTACCGGCAGCATACCCCCCAAGGGTGGCCTCATTATTCTGGACGGCCAGCATCATCATCACAGCTAGCATGACCATGGCAGCAGGCAGACGCATCAGCAGCGAGAAGAAAAGAAACCGCCACCCGTGCGCCAACAACAAATCGCTGATACGGGTACGAGCATACTGGGCAGATACCCCCAGCCGTTCAACGCTCTGGCGTAGGTTACTGCCCAGCTGAGGGCTAGTGGTCAGCTGGTGGTCACGCTGGTAGCCCAGACCTGTTCGAGGCGATGAGCTACGTTTCTTGGGGTTACGGTGAGGGCTCACGCTACTCCTGCCTCTGTGACCAGGGAAGAACCCTGGGGCGAGCTTGTAAGGACGATGTGCTTGCTAATACGGTTCTTCATCTCAGCCACATGAGAGATCAGGCCGATGACGCGCCCACGCTCACGCAGGGAGTCGATGGTGGTCATCACCTCTTCTAGGGCCTGGTCATCAAGGGAACCGAACCCCTCGTCCACGAAAAGGGTATCGATGTCGATGCCACCATTAGCCTGTTGCACTACATCAGCTAAGCCCAGGGCCAGGGCCAGGGAAGCCATGAACGTTTCACCGCCTGAAAGAGTTTCAGGGGATCGGCGGGCGTTGTGCCAGGCATCAAAAATATCTAGAGCCAGGCCTGATTTCTTACCCCGCCCCTCGGCCCGGTCGGTGTGTTCGAGGCGGTAACGGCCGTGGGTCATTTTTTCTAGGTGCTCGCTGGCGGCGTCCGCTACCTCGGTGAGCTGGTAGGCCAGCACATAGGTGGTTAGGGTCATGCGTAGGCGGTTGTCGCTGCCGGGCGCTGCTGTTGCTGTGGCCGCAAGTTCGCCTTTGAGATGGGCATCTTCTAGCAGTAGGCGGCTCTGAGCAAGGGCAGCTTCAAGCAGGTTCAGCACCTCCCCCAGCTCGGTGCTAGCACCGGTTAGGCGGGTGGTGTGGCGTATGAGCTCTTCGTTGTGGGCGCGAAGCTGGGTGATGTGCGCTTTAAGCTGGGCTACTTCTTCAGGAGCTGGTGGCTGCTTACCGGCTGCTTGCAGCTGGGCGATATGAGCTAAGGTGGGGCTCTCTAACTGGGCTGTGACTGCCAGGGTGCGGTCGCGGTGGGCGGTAACCTGCTCTTCTAGCTGGCTGACCTGAGCCTTAGATAGGAGCTGTGCTTTAACCTGCTGGGCATCTGTCAGCTGGGCTTCTTCCAGGGCACGGTCCAGCTCTTCTTGGGCCTGTACCTGGGCCTGCCGGTGACGTTCCTGCTCAGCTTGGGCGGCACCGAGGGCGGGAATCTGCCGGGCTAGTTGATTGAGGGTGGCAATACGGTCAGCCAGGCTAGGGCCTTGCTGGTGGGGTTCTAACTCAGCTTTCAGGTTCTCTCGTTGGCTGCTGAGCTGCTGTATTTTAGCTTCTTCGCTGGTGTGTTGGCGTTCAGCCTCAGCCAGTTCGTTACGGCTAGCGTCGAGGGCTTGCTCGGCTGTGGTGATGCGCCGGGCCAGGGCCTTGCGGTGGGCTACCTGCGCCTGAGCTTGGCTAAGGCTTTCTTGGGCAGCGGCAAGAGCGGTGTGGGCTTCCTCTGGTTCGGGGGTGCCCTGTTTTACTAGCTGGTCCAGGGTGCTCTGGGCTGCGCTGAGAGCTGCAAGAGCCTCTTGGGCTGCGGCTTCTGCCTGGTCGCGTTGGTCTTTGGCCTGGGCGAGGGCTTCTTGGGTGACAGGTGGGGTGTTCTGGTCATAGCTGGCGGGGGCAGGGTGTGTGGTGGAACCACAGACGCTACAGGGCTGACCGTCAGTGAGATTTTCGGCCAGAATCTGGGCAGCCGCATCAAAGCGTTGGCGCTGAAGATTTTCAGCCTGGGCGGACGCTGCCCGCCGGTTTTCTTCGGCTGCCTGGGATTTCTGGCGGGCGGTGGCCAGGCTGGCGCGGGCGGTAATGAGCTGTTGGGCTGAGGTCACCTTGTCGCGGGCCTGGGTGAGGCGGGTGCGGGCTGCTTCTTCCTGAGCTGGGGCTTCTTCGGTCTGGGCGTAGTCTTTGCGTAGCTGGGTGAGGTTCTTCTGGGCTGTCTCCAGGTCTTGGGTGAGGTGGGTACGGCGGTCGGTGAGGTTGGCTAAGACGGTGGCGCTGGCTTGTTCTTGGCGGGCTAGGGCAGCCATGTCTTTTTCTACCTGCTGGTAGCGGGTCAGGCCTTCGATGTGGGCGCTCATCTCTTCACCCAGCTGTTGGCTGTCAGTCTCCTTCAGGGCCTGCTTGAGCAGGCTGTGGGCGCGGGTGAGAAGGCTATGTTCGAGGGCGGTTTCGGTCAGCTTTTCTTGGGCGGAAATAAGCAGTACCTGGGTGCTGTTGAGCTGGGTTTCTGCCCGGCCTTGGGCCTGGTGATAGGCGGTGCTAGCCTGTTCGGCTGCTTGTACTCGGGGCAGAATATCGGCAGCTACGCGATGCTCTTGCAGGCGGGTACGGCTAGCAGCGATCTGGGGTTCTTTGTGGGCAAGGTTTTCTTGTTCCTTGGTGAGGTTGAGGTAGGTGGCCCAGTCTTTGTGGAGCTGGGTAGCGGCGCGGTGTTCAGTTGCGAGCGCTTCAAGGTTTTGGGCGCTTTTTTCTCGTTCTTCTTCTAGGTTTTCGGTGAGGGTGTGCAGTTCGCGAAGAAGGTGCTCTAGGTGGTGGGGGAGGTCGGTGAGGTCTCTGGTGTTTTCGGGGGTGCCCTTGTCGGTAGTGTCTTGGGGGGTGGGGGTGTTGGGGGTTTCTTCTGTGGGCGCTTGGCCTAGGGCTTGGCGGGCCTGGTCTATGCAGGCGGCGTGTTCGGCTCGTTCTGCGCGTTGCTGGAGCACCTGTAGTTCTTGTTGGGCGGCGTCGGCTGCGGCGGTGGCGTCCTTGGCTTTCTCGTGGAGTAGGGCTTGGACTTTTTCGAACTCTTCGGTGCCAAAGAGCTGTTTGAGGAGTTGTTCTCGTTCCCCTGAGCTGGCGGTGAGGAATCGCTGGAACTTTCCTTGCGGGAGCAGCATGACCTGGTTGAATTGTTGGGCGTTCAGGCCCAGTACCGAGAGCATGAAGTCCCCGGCGTCTTTGTGGCGGGTGATGGCTGGGTCTGGTTCCCAGGTGCCGGTGGCGGTGTCAAACTTCTCAATCAGGGTTTTAGCCGGTTCGGTTAGGGTGCCGTGGCCGCGTTTTTTGGGGCGGTCGTAGGCTGGGCTGCGGTCGATGCGGTAGCGGTTGGTGCCGATGGTGCAGTCTAGGACGACTCTGGGCTGGGTCTGTGGCTGAGCGAACCGGGATTTGAGGTCGGTGCGCCCTGATGAGGTGGTGCCGTAGAGGGCGTAGCAGATGGCGTCGAGGATGGTGGATTTGCCGGAGCCGGTGGGGCCGTTGAGCAAGAAGATGCCTTCGCGGTTTAGGTCATCAAAGTTCAGGGTGATGGTGCCGGGGAAGGGGCCGTAGGCGGTGAGTTCTAGTCGGTGGATTCGCATTTATTCGCTTGCTCCCCTGGTGCGGGCTTGGTCTAGGACGCTGGTGAGATAGGTGGTTTCGGTTTCGGTTAGGGCTCGGTTGCGCACGTGTTCGTAGAAGGAGGTGCAGATAGCTTGGGTGCTGTGGCTTTGGCGGGTGCGTCGGTAGCTGTGTTCCTGGCGGTTCTGGGCACCGTCGGGGGTGAAGAAGAGTTCTTGCACGTGCTCGTAGTGGGCTTTGAGGCGGTCCAGGGCTGAGGCGGGTCGTTCGGGGTCGGTGAGGGTGATGCTGACGAAGGCCTGGCTGTAGGCTGCGATGGTTTCTGGTGCGAGGATTTCTTCTAGTCTGCCTTTGAGGATTTTGAGGGTGAGGTGGATAGCCCAGGTGTGTTCGCTCACTTCGAGGGCACCGTCGGGGGCTATATCAAGGATCCAGGCGCCCTTGCGGTGGTTTTGCTCGCTGAAGGAGTAGGCCAGCAGGGAACCGGAGTAGCGGACGGTTTCGGTTACTTTTTGCCGCCCGTGCAGGTGCCCTAGGGCTGTGTAGTGTGCGGCGCTAAAGACGCTGGCCGGTACCTGTTGCACCCCGCCAACTGAGATGTCACGTTCTGATTCTGAGGGTTCTGAGCCGGTGGCAAAGCAGTGGGCTAGCACTATTTTTGCGCTCACCTGGCGGGTGGCGGCGTCCTCTTGGATGCGGCGCATGGCCTCAGTGAGCACGGCGGTGTGGCTGGCTTCGGTGCCCCAGCGGGCGGCGATGGGGCGCGGTTCTAAATAGGGTATGCCGTAAAAAGCTACCTCTGCACCTCCAGCAGAGAGGAGGACGGGCTGCCCCACCTGGGTCTGTGAGGTGATTAGGTGTACGCCGGCGGCGCTGAGCAGAGATGAGCCGAACCCTAGGCGAATGGCGGAGTCGTGGTTGCCGCTGGTTACTATGACGTGTGCCCCGGCCTGCACTAGGCGGGTGAGGGTGCGGTCAAAGAGTTGCACGGTCTCGGTGCGGGGCTGAGCCTGGTCGTAGACGTCGCCGCTGATGAGTACTACATCGATGTTTTTTTCTGTGACCAGAGCAAGCATTTCATCGAGAAGTTGCTCAGCATAGGAGTGGAGGGAGGTTCCGTGGAAGGTACGGCCCAGGTGCCAGTCTGAGGTGTGCAAGATACGCATATCCACCAGTTTAGTAGCCGCGCTGATGCCCCGCTTTAGAATAGGGAACATGATTTCTGTTTTTCCTGCCCCTGATGCTCTCTCCCCCGCCTACCGGTTAGGTGTGCGCGGTTCCTTGCTCGGCACTGCGCTGGGGGATGCCCTGGGGTTCCCCCTTGAGCTGAGCACGGTAGAAGAGATCACGGAGCGTTGGGGGCAGCTAGGTGGAGCTGACCTAGTGGCTGCTATCGCACAGGGCCCTCTCTTGGTGTCAGATGATACTCAGCTGACCTTGGCAACTCTTGATGGCCTGATAGAGGTGCTGGAGTGGAATAATGAGGGGCAGGCAGCCGATGAGCTGGCCTGTATCTGGCTAGCTTATCTTCGCTGGTACACCGGCACAGGTCACCCAGTACCCGAGAATGCCCCCTACTCCCTTGCCCGTCCGCTCGATAGTCTAGACGTGATGCGCCAGCAGCGGGGCCCGGGCAAGGCTACCTTAGCTGCCCTGGCGGAGGGGCAGATGCAGTTTATCTCAAAGAATGTTAACCCCCAGGCATTGGGTACCGGGGCGCTCATGCGCTCTGCCCCTTTCGGTTACCTGCCGGTAACTGATGATGCCACCGTTATCAAGCTCTCAGCCCATGCGGCAGCGCTGACTCATGGGCACCCTGAGGCGGTTATCTCAGCTAGTGCCTATGCTCTGCTGATTCGCTACCTCTTGGGGAGTCAGAGCGCACCAGGTGGGCAGGGTTCACGCTCCGGTATTCTTTTGGCCTGCACCCAGCAGGTGCTGGCCTGGCTAGATACAGTCCCCCAAAGCCAGGTTCTTCCCGGTGATGCTGCCCTTACCGGCGCGGCTGTGAGCACCGCTGTTCGCTTGGCCCAGCAGGCGGCAGGGGGTGAGGACGCCCGCCCCCACTTTGGCACCTTGCTCTTAGCTCCCGATGTGCTCGGCTATGCTCTCTTCTTAGCCCTGCGGGCAGAGGCAGATATGGCAGCAGGGGCACTTAGCCAACACCAGGCAGTGAAAGAAGCTCTAGGGGCCGCGATAGCTGTTACCGGCGACTCAGATTCCTTGGGGGCCTTGGTTGGCTCCCTGCTGGGGGCACTCTGGGGTGAGAAGGCTTTCCCGGCAGAGTTAGCCAGGGCAAGCGATGCTACAGAAGCACTTGAGCTCGTAGAGGCAGCCTGGTTTAAGCAGCTTGGTGCCGCTAGCTAAAGCACTCGTAGCTGTGACGCTCCGCTGAGCACCAGCCTGCCCCCCCTATGCTGCTAGCACCTCGGCGCGGTGATCAAGGTACCACTCATCGGCCCGCTCTACCGCTAAGCGTTGGATAGCCCCGCCCATGCCGTTATGCATAATATAGGCCAGTGATTGGAGAGGTAGCAGGCGGGCTACTATTCTGGCCCGTTCTAGCTGGGCATCGTTGAGGACTTTAGCCAGAGAATCCCAGCCGTAGAAGTTACCTAAGGCCGCATGGTCGATAGCGGCATCACCCACTGAGGCATGGTCCCAGTCGATAACGCCCACCAGTTTATCGCCCTTCCACAGAATGTTATGCCCTGCAAGATCGCCGTGCACCAGCACCGGCGGGGCAGGTTCAAGGGCCAGAACCCGGTCGATAGCCGCATGGGCAATCTTCTGGGCGCCACTGAGCAACTGGGGGACGACCTGCTCCCGTAACAGGACCTCCCAGTTATCTCGCCCACCCCAGTGCTCATGGACCATATCCATATAGGGCCCATAGCCCCTGAAATCTACCGAATGAATCGCCTTAATGAGGGTAGCAAGCTGCTTGGGCGGGGCTGATCCCTGCAAACGAGGCTCACCCTTAATCCAGGTCAGCCCCACAGCTGTAAAGCCGTTGCGGGTAATCACTCGGGTAATGGGCCGGGGCACAGCAAAAGGGAGGTCCTGCGGTAGCCGCCGCAAAATCTCCGTACGCCGGGCCACCTGGTGACCGGTCTTTGGAGTTTTAGCGATACGCACACTCAACTCTGCCCCCATGTTAACAATGACGTGGGCAGAGCCGGTCGTCCGCACATCCCAGCGGTC
The DNA here is from genome assembly GCF_053544675.1 of Rothia sp. 32237D007AR. Lineage (NCBI taxonomy): Bacteria > Bacillati > Actinomycetota > Actinomycetes > Micrococcales > Micrococcaceae > Rothia > Rothia sp. 32237D007AR. The sequence goes on from NZ_JBPPUO010000004.1 coordinate 14,628, forward strand.
GCGGGGAATATTCACACCAGCCTGGTCCATCACCGCTGTGACCACAGGCAGAGCATTCATCTGTTCGATGACGGTAAGGTACGCCACCATAAGGTACCTCGTCCCGGGTTATTACTGAGCCAGAGCAGCCTGCAGGTGGGGAAGAAGCCGGGCGAGGGCCTGGCTGCGGTGGCTAATAGCGTTCTTGACCTCTGCTGGCACCTGGGCGCAGGAAAGACCCGCGTACTGGCCGGTAAAACCGTCAGCTACCAGAATCGGGTCATAGCCAAAGCCACCCTCCCCACGGGGCTCCCGCAAGAGAGTTCCAGCCAGCTCCCCCTCTTCAACAACCTCTAGCCCCTCAGGGGTCACCATCGAAGCGGCGCAGACAAAGCGGGCACCACGGTGCTCATCAGCAATATCTGCCAGCTGAGCCAAGAGCAGGTTAAGGTTCGCTTCATCATCCCCATGCTGGCCAGCCCAGCGAGCACTAAAAATACCCGGAGCCCCACCGAGCACATCCACAGACAGCCCCGAATCATCGGCAATAGCAATGAGACCGGTAGCCTGGGCAACCGCGCGGGCCTTAATCAGAGAATTCTGGGCAAACGTGACTCCATCTTCAAGAACATCAGGGGCACCAGCGGCACCTGCGTCGATGACCTCAGTATCAACGTCCAAACCCTCAATAGCGCCGCGAAGCATCTCACGGAACTCGCGCAGTTTACCCTGGTTGTGGGTAGCAAGAACAATCTTTGCAGGCATTAGTCCTCCAGGGCCTCACGCTGAATCTGGGCCAGCTGCGCGGTACCGTGCAGGGCCAAATCGAGCAGGCAGTTGAGCTCATCGCGGTCAAAGGGTGCACCCTCAGCGGTGCCCTGAACCTCAACGAAGGCCCCCTCACCGGTGACTACCACATTCATGTCGGTCTCGGCGCGAACGTCCTCTTCATAAGGCAAATCCAGCATGGGCACACCATCAATAATACCGACAGAAATTGCGGCAACAGAACCAGTCAGGGGCTTAGCTTTAGCCGGGATAATCCCCTGGGCCTGGGCCCAGCCAATAGCATCAGCAAGAGCAATGTAAGCACCAGTGATAGCGGCGGTGCGGGTGCCGCCGTCCGCCTGTAAAACGTCGCAGTCAAGCACAATGGTGTTCTCCCCCAGCTCAGCGGTATCAATGACCGCGCGCAGGGAGCGGCCAATCAGCCGGGAAATCTCGTGGGTACGACCACCAATCTTACCCTTGACTGATTCACGGGAGTTACGAGTGTTGGTGGCACGCGGTAGCATGGCGTATTCTGCGGTGACCCAGCCGGTGCCCTGGCCCTTGAGCCAGCGGGGCACCCCCTCAGTCAGGGAGGCGGTGCAGAGCACCCGTGTGTTACCGAATTCAATCAGGGCTGAACCTTCAGCGTTCTTTGACCAGCCGCGGGTGACGGTGATGGGGCGGAGTTGATCGGGGGTGCGGCCATCGCCGCGTACAGTGGGTGCTGCCATGTTTTCTGTCATGCTTTCAGCCTATCGCCTGTAGCCCAGGGCGCACAAAACCGGCACCTTTTTCTGCACCCGTGTTGTGTGTGCTCTTAAAAGATAAGGGGGTGTTCGTTCTGGGGCTCTATGTGTACTGAGCCCTATACTCTGCCCCAGATTGTACTCCTGTTAGCCTTGCTGGCGGCTAATAACCTTCAAGGTAGTAGTCTGCGGGTTACTCTCATACTCTTGAGAGCTACGACGGGGGTTAACCCGGTAGGTTGCAGAAGCCTCAGCAACTGAAATCGGCCCATCAAAGGCCGTTTGGGCCTCAGCCAAGGCAATAGCGGGGTCATTCCAGATAGGCAGATGAGTCAGTAGCAGGTTGCGGACGCCAGCCTCAGCAGCCGCTTCACCGGCACGTTTACCGGTCAGATGGATACCGCGCAGGGCATCATCGCGCCCTTCCTGGTAGGCAGCCTCGCAGAGGAACAAATCAGCCTGATGGGCTGCTTCAACCAGACCCGGGCAAGAATCAGTATCCCCTGAATAGGTCAGCACCGTCTTACCCTCACTGGTCTGGCACTCAATCCGCAGGGCATAAGGTTCTTTGGTGGGGTGAACCACCGTGTGGGGGGTGACAGTAAAGGGGCCGATGGTGACCGGGGCGTGATTGCTCCAGACATTGAACTGAAACTCAGTGTGCATACCGGGCTCAATAGGCAGACCCTGAGTATTGACCAAATACTGGTGAGTATCGCTAGGCCCGTAAAGAGGGATAGGCCCCTTAGACCAGCCGTTAGGGTCCCACTTAACCGCCACGTGCAGGCCCGAAAGGTCGATACAGTGATCAGGGTGCAGGTGAGAGATAAGAATAGCGTCAATATCTTCAAGGTTGATATGGGTCTGTAAGGTACCTAGCGCACCATTACCCATATCAAGGATTATGCGCCAGGTCTTGCCCAGGTCATCAATGGCCGAGACCATGTAGCAGCTGGCCGCCGCGTTAGGCCCGGGGAAGGAGCCGGTGCAGCCTATGACGGTCAATCGCATAAAGGGGGTCTACCTCCTTCTATAAATCTGTATTAGGGGGTGGGGGTGGTGACGGTAATGCGCGGGGCAACCAGCTCAGGGGGAACAATGGCTAAGGAACCGGTGGGGAATCGCTCTGCAACAGAGTTGGTGTGCCGTACCTGGGCCACCTCCGGGCCTAGAAAACGCCGGGCCAGGTGCTCAAAGGTTTCCGTTTCACCCGTTGCCAGGAACTCATGGGAGGGAGCTAGCAGGGCTGGGCGTTCTAGCCCGCCCCTCAGCAGGGCCTTGTAGACGTCCTTAGCTGATTCCTCAGAGGAAGATACTAAGGTGACGTTATCGCCCATAATGTAGGAGATGACGCCGGTGAGCAGGGGGTAGTGGGTGCAGCCCAGCACCAGGGTATCGACCCCGGCCTTTTTGAGAGGGGCCAGGTATTCTTCGGCGGTTTCTAGCAGTTCGGGGCCACTGGTAATACCCTTTTCCACGAATTCTACGAACCGGGGGCAGGGCACCGAGTAAATCTCAAGATCACTCATGACCGAGAAGGTATCTTCATAGGCCCGGGAGGTCACGGTGGCCTCAGTGGCTATCACACCAATTTTGCGGTTGCGGGTTGCTGCCACCGCCCTGCGGGCAGCGGGCTGAATAACCTCTACTACCTGGATGCCGTACTTGCGGGTGTAGCGTTCGCGGGCGTCCCGAAGAACCGCAGCCGAGGCAGTATTGCAGGCAATGACCAACAGTTTCACCCCAGAATCCACCAGCTCATCCATAATGTGTAGGGCGTGAGCCCGCACCTGGGCAATGGTCAAGGGGCCGTAAGGGCCGTGGGCGGTATCACCCACATAGATCACTGACTCGTGCGGTAGCTGATCCATGATGGCGCGGGCAACGGTGAGGCCGCCCACCCCCGAATCGAAGACACCGATGGGGGCGCTTGCGGTAGGTTCGGCAAGCACCTGACTGCCCCAAGGGGTGACGAGTTTCGGGTTGATTTCGCTCATTACAGACTGACCCTATCTAAAGGTTGTAGAAAACTATAGGATGGCCGTCGCACCAACCGGCTTTTGAGTGGACTATCACGCCGCCGCTGCCGCCCCGGGCGTCATAATCAGTCACGAAAGAAAGGTGCAGGGCCAGGGCTCACGCCCCAGAATCCTCCAACCCTAAGATGAGGCTCTCCATGAGGCTTTCTTGCAACCAGGTCACAAAGTTATAGAGCAAGGCCATATAGTCCTCAGTGCTCTCAACACTACCCCAGTCAGTGTGCTGACCAATACGCTCAGCATCTTCTGCGCTGGTAATACCCAAACGGGTACTCAAGGTCAGGCGCACATCGTTAAGGGCAGCAGCCCAACTATTGGCCCTTTCAGTATCTAAGCGCACCACCCCAGCCTGTAGATCCATAGAGGCCTGGGTCAGGTGCTCAATCTTGGCTCGGCGCAAGGAGAGGTCGGTGAAGCGGCGGTATTCATCGGCAACTTCAGGGTCATCGCTAGCTACCGGCAGCATACGGGCCACCGCCGGGTCACTCGGCACCTGTGCCGTCGGTGCAATACCCACCAGGGCCGCCAGAGGGTCAGAGTTAGGGTCTTCTTCTGGCTCTAAGGCAAGGGCGACGTCCTCAAAGAGGCGGGTCAGTACCTGCACTTCTTCAGGGGTAAAGCGGGCGGTAATTCCCCGGGAGGTAGGGGTAAAGGGTTCTGCCATAGGATTTATGCACCTGCCTGCTCGATAGTTGCCCACAAGCCCCAGGTGTGCAGGGCAGTGGTGTGCCGTTCGGCCTCTTCTTTGGAGCCGCTAAAGACGGTGGCTTTACCTTCAGTGTGAACCTGCATCATCAGCTGGTGGGCCTTTTCGGTGCTGTAACCAAACTGGGTGCGCAGCACATAGGTCACAAAGCTCATCAGGTTAACGGGGTCATCCCAGACGATGACGACCCAGGGCAGATTGGGCTGAATCTGGTCGCTAAAAGCTATATCAAGCTCAGCGTCCATCAGCGTGTTGGTGGATAAGGTAGCCGAAGGCATCGGGCGCACTCCTTAGGTCAGCTGTACCTTATCTATCATAGGACTCTTCGTGACTTTGCGCTCTAACCCCTTCACTGCCAGGGGCTAGGCTTAGGTGCAGTCAAAAGGCTAAAGTTATACCCGTGACTCAAAATACTTCCCTCCTCACCGACCACTATGAGCTAACCATGGTGCAAGCTGCCCTCGCATCAGGAGCAGCCCACCGCCGCACCGTCTTCGAAGTCTTCACCCGCAGACTTTCAGGCGGACGCCGCTACGGGGTATTAGCTGGCACCGGCAGGTTACTTGAGGGGCTAGAAAACTTCCGTTTCGACGCTGAAGAACTAGAGTTTTTAGCCTCCCGCCAGGTGGTCAACCAAGAAACCCTGGACTACCTGGCCAACTTCCGTTTTTCGGGCTCTATCCGCGGCTACGCTGAGGGCGAGATTTTCTTCCCCCACTCCCCCGTCCTACAGGTTGAAGCCACTTTCGCAGAAGCATGCCTCTTAGAAACCTTCATTCTTTCCATCCTCAATTTTGATTCTGCCGTTGCCACCGCAGCCTCCCGCATGACGGTTGCCGCCGGTAAACGTCCTTGCCTAGAAATGGGCTCTCGCCGGGCCCACGAACAGGCAGCCGTCTCAGCGGCCCGCGCTGCGGTCATTGCCGGTTTCACCGCCACCTCTAACCTTGAAGCTGGCCGCCGCTACGGCCTGCACACCCTAGGCACCAGCGCCCACGCCTTCACCTTACTCCATGATTCAGAGCGCCAAGCCTTCCAAGCCCAACTGGCCTCCCTAGGCCTAGACACCACCTTGCTGGTCGATACCTACGATGTGGAACAAGCCGTGAACCTGGCAGTTGAGCTAGCAGGAAAAGATCTGGGAGCCGTCCGCCTAGATTCTGGCGACCTGGTAGCCCAAGCCCAAAAGGTGCGCGAACAGCTCGATGCCTTGGGCAATACCGCCACTAAAATAACCGTCACCAGTGACCTAGATGAATACGCCATTGCTTCTTTGGCAGCCGCGCCTGTCAACGCCTACGGTGTAGGTACCAAGCTGGTTACCGGTTCCGGGGTACCCACCTCTTCTATGGTCTATAAGGTGGTCTTGCGAGAAAACTCGCAGGGCGTCATGGAACCTGTTGCTAAGGCCTCCTCCGGCAAGGCATCAGTAGGCGGTAAGAAAACTGCGGTGCGCCGTCTCAATGCTTCCGGTATTGCAACAGCCGAAGTGGTAGGGCTCGATATTGAAGCACCTGCCGACTCTAATGACCGGCCCCTCATGATTGATTTAGTGGTAGACGGGCAGGCCCAGCCCGGCTTGACCGGGGCGCAGGGCGTACACCGCGCCACTGAACGTCATGCCCTCTCCCTCGCCGAGCTACCGGCGTCAGCGGCCCGTCTCTCCCCTGGCGACCCGGTCATCCCCACAGAATTTGTCTCCTCACAGTAAAGGACACCCCTATGTCAAAAGCACTCATTATTGTTGATGTTCAGAACGATTTTTGCGACGGCGGCTCACTAGCTACCGAGCAAGGTGCAGAGGTTGCCGCGCTCATTAGCGAATATGTAGAGAACCACCACGGTGACTACGAGGCCATCGTTGCCACCCAAGACTGGCATGTTGACCCCGGCACACATTTCTCTGAGAATCCCGACTTTAAAGACTCCTGGCCTGTGCACTGTAAGGCTGAAAGCCGGGGCGCTGACCTACACGAAAACCTTGATACCGACTACATCGAGGCCTATTTCCGCAAGGGCGAGTTTGAGGCTGCTTACTCCGGGTTCGAGGGGCTACTAGCGCCTGAAGATTCAGTCATGACCGGCGAGCGCGAGGCCGGGGCCCCGGTGCAGCCTGATACCCCTAAGGTTTCTCTGGATGATTGGCTTGCTGAGCGTGGAATCAGCGATGTTGATGTGGTGGGTATTGCTACCGACTACTGCGTGAAAGCTACTGCCCTAGACGCGGTGGATGCTGGCTATGAGACTCGTGTGCTGCTTGATTTGACGGCCCCGGTTGATGGGGGTTCCCTTGATGATGTGCGCGGTGAACTGGAGGACGCTGGGGTGGAGGTCACCGAGGTGCTGTAGCCCAGGGAATGTGATGTTCTAGTGGCTGGTGGTTGTGGTGCCAGCAAGCTGACTCGGGGCTGGCGTTTACGGGTGCCTGCTGGCGTTTACGGGTGCCTGCTGGCACCACAACCGCAAGGGGGTAGGCAAAGAGTTCCTACTTGCGGCCTACGAACCAGTCTTGGAGCTTATCGAGGCGGGCTTGGAGCTGGTCGGCTGAGGCTTGGGCAACAGCGGGCCCACCGCAGATACGGCGTAGCTCATTGTGAATGGAGCCGTGGGGTTTGCCGGTGCGGGCAGCCCAGGCCGCCACATTCTTGGCGAGTTTGTTGCGTAGGTCTTTGAGTTGACGGTGGTCTACAACCTGTGCGGTGGCGGACGCGGGCCGGCGGGAGGCGTGGTCTTTTTGGCGGGCCCGCAGTAGGGTGCCTACCTGGTCAGCGTCTAGTAGGCCGGGGATACCTAGGAAGTCTTGTTCTTCTTCGGAGCCGACTTCCAGGCCGCCGGTGGAGAATTCGGCCCCGTCAAAGAGGACGCCGTGGAAGGAGGCTTGGGAACCGATGGCTTCAAATTTGCCGCGGGTGAGCTGGTCACTGGCGACTTCTTCTTTGTTGGCTTCTTCGATGAGGTGATCGTCCAACCCCTCCTTGAGGGGGTCGATATTTTCTTCGCTGGTTCCTTTGCGGTCGAGGGCGTGGTCGCGTTCAGCTTCCATTTCGTTAGCTAGTAGCATGAGCTGGGGTACGGAGGGGAGGAAGACGGAGGCGGTTTCTCCGCGTTTGCGTGAGCGCACGAAACGGCCGATGGCTTGGGCGAAGAAGAGGGGGGTTGAGGTTGAGGTGGCGTAGACGCCCACTGCTAGGCGGGGCACGTCCACCCCTTCAGAGACCATGCGTACTGCTACCATCCAGCGAGCAAGGCCTGCGGAGAATTCTTCGATGTTGTTGGAGGCTTCTTTGTCGTCAGAGAGAATGAGGGCCGGTTTTTCGCCGGTGATTTTTTGTAGCTGGTTGGCGTAGGCGCGGGCGTCGGCGTGGTCGGTGGCGATGACTAGCCCACCGGCGTCGGGGACGGTGCGGCGTACTTCGGTCAGGCGTTTGTCGGCTGCTGCGAGTACGGTGGGGATCCATTCGCCGTCGGGGTTGAGGGCGGTGCGCCAGGCTTGGGCGGTGACGTCTTTGGTGAAGCCTTCCCCTAGGTTGGCGGCCATTTCTTCGCCGGCGGAGGTGCGCCAGCGCATTTGCCCGGAGTAGGCCATGAAGATGACTGGGCGCACGACGTGGTCTTTGAGGGCGGGCCCGTAGCCGTAGGAGTAGTCAGATTGGGAGCGGCGGATTCCGTCGGCGTCCTCTTCGTAGTGGACGAAGGGGATGGCTGCGGTGTCGGAGCGGAAGGGGGTGCCGGTGAGGGCGAGGCGGCGGGTGGCTGGTTCGAAGGCTTCGCGTAGGCCATCGCCCCAGGAGAGGGCGTCACCGGCGTGGTGGATTTCGTCCATGATGACCAGGGTGCGGCCGTTTTCGGTGCGGGCTCGGTGCAGCATGGGTTTGTTGGCGACCTGGGCGTAGGTGAGGGCAACGCCTTGGTAGCCGCGCCCTGTGGTGCCGTCTGAGTTTTTGAAGTTGGGGTCGATGGAGATGCCGACGCGGGCGGCGGCATCGGCCCACTGCCGTTTGAGGTGGTCTGTGGGAGCTACGACGGTCATACGGTTGATGGTGCCGCGGTTGAAGAGTTCTTTGGCGACGGTGAGGGCGAAGGTGGTTTTACCTGCGCCGGGGGTTGCCACGGCCATGAAGTCGCGGGGGTTTTCGGTAAAGTATTTTGTCATGGCTTCGGCCTGCCAGGCGCGGAGTTTGGGGGCGGTTCCCCAGGCTGCTCTATCGGGGTAGGCTGGGGGCAGGGGCGGGTTGGATCCTTCGCCGAAGAGTGGTAGTTGGCTGTCGTTCATGGTGTGTTTTCCCTTCCCGCTGGCGTGCCCTTGCTGCTTTGTGGGCACCACAAAAGTTTAGCCCCATTCCTTGGGGAATGGGGCTATGAGCTAGCTCTAGTTCTCATCGTTGCCGGGGGCTAGGCCTTCGTAGATTTCCTTGCATTCGGGGCAGACGGGGAATTTTTCGGGGTCGCGGCCGGGGGTCCATTTTTTGCCGCAGAGGGCGCGCACGGGCTTGCCGGTGAGGGCTGACTCCATGATTTTTTCTTTGCGCACGTAGTGGGCGAAGCGTTCGTGGTCGCCGGGTTCGACGTTCTGTACTTCTTCGCGTTCTAGTAGGGCGGTGCCACCGGAGTGGGCGGTTTCGGGGAAGGGGTCTTCAATGCCGGGAATCGATGACATACCGTTTTCTCCTTATCTCAAGGCATGTGGTCTTGACTACCAGTGTAGTGCCCCCGTCAAGACGGCGCCCACCCCTTGCTATGAGGCAGGGGGTGGACGCCGGTGGGGGCTTGCCTGCTTCTAGCAGGCCGAGAGATGGCTTAGCTGTAGCGGGCTACGCGCTGGTAGATATCTGCTACGTGCCGTTCGTAGTTTTTTGCCCCGGCACGGACGCCGAGATAGAAGGCCAGCGCCCCGATGAGGGCGGTGACGATAGCCCCCAGCCAGAACCAGATCATACCGCCGACAAGGGAGGTGGCAGCCATACCAATCAGGGCCGGTAGTGAGAGAGCCATGGGGATCAAGAGCAGGAAGCCACGTGCCATGGTCTTGGCCATACCATCGGGTTGTTCCGGGGTCTTCCAGGGGCTGGTTCCCGGTGGTACTACCGGTGCATTGAAGGTGGTGTCCAGGTAGTTGGCCATGCCGTTGGCGATGAAGTAGGTTCCCAGAGCGCTTACCAGCAGGGGCAGGGCCCAGGTGGTGTGGCCGGTCAGGAAGGCGAAGGCCAGGGTTCCTAGTACAATCTGGGGCAGGTAGATCAGCATCATGCCGTAGGCCCGCCCCAGCCTGTCATCTATGCCGCGCAGGGGTGCCGTAGCGTGCAGGGAGAAGGCAGAGCCTTCCAATGAGGCCAGATTGGTCTGGGAGCAGCCTGCCATAGCCGGTATGAAGGCGACCACCGCGATCAGCGGCATAGGGTTGGCCACCGTCTCTGCCTCCCCGTTGAGGGCGAAAGCGAATGAACCTGAAAGTATGATCATCAAGATATACATGAGCGGCACCATGAGCACGTTGAGGTTGGCCCGGGAGTCCTTGAACATCATGGCGAGGGTGCGGGCAGCGATAGCCCCGCGCACGGTGGCAGGGAACCGCCCTAGTAGCCCCAGCTCACCTTGGGCCACGGTTTTACCTTCATCATGTACCCCGGTGGAATCTCCCACACTGGCCATGGTTTTAGCGGCAAAGAACTGCCAGATAAGCCAGGTCAGGGCACAGTAGGCCAGGGTGAGCACTGTCAGGGTGGCGGCAAGCCCGTAGTTCCCTGCCCCTACCTGTGGGGCAATAGCCCAGGCTGAGGCTAAGGGGGTCCATTGCAGGTAGGTGAGAACCTGATGAAGCTGGTCCAGGTTACGGGCAAGGGCGGTAGTAGCTGCCATGATCAGTGGCCCGGTAAAAACTAGGGCTATGAAGGCAAGAATAGTCAGTGTGTTGCTCACAGCCCGCCGGGATCGGAGGGGAATAGAGGCTACTGCCATCAGGCGTCCGCCCAGAATAGCAAGGGCTACTCCCAGCGCAGAAGCGGGGATAAAGGCCAGGGTAGCCGGTAGAGAATAGAAGTTTGAGGTTATCAGGGCAAGAGATGACAGGAGGGTCAAGATGCCCGGTAGGCCAATGAAAGCGCCCAGGGCTTGGCCGCCCATGAGCTGGCGGACGGTAATGGGGTAGGGTGCCAGGCGCTCCGGGTCAAGGGTGGGGTCAGCTCCTGCCGCGACCAGGGGAATGAGCCACCAGGCCAGGGTCAGCAGGGCACCGCCCACCCCCAGAATCAGCAGGGAGTCTGCCGGGTTCTGCACAGCGAAACCAAAAGCAAAAAGCCCCACAACCAGGCCCAGCCCGTAGAGCAGACCAAAGACCAGGCCCACAATGGACCAGGCGTTGCCCTTACGGAAAATCGCCAAGAAATGGTCAAGCTTGAGTTTTAGGAGGACTGCAACCATGAGATTCCCTCCGATACGACGCGTCCGCCCACCAGCTCAACAAACCGCTCTTCTAGGGTTACGCCGCCGCGCACCTGTTCTACGGTGCCAGAGGCCAGAAGACGGCCAGCGTTCATAATGGCAACGTGGTCGCACAAACGCTGCACTAGGTCCATCACGTGAGATGAGATGATGACGGTTCCCCCGCCTGCCACATAGGCCTTGAGAATATCCTGAATGTTGGAGGCAGAGACCGGGTCCACCGCCTCAAAGGGCTCATCGAGCACCAGCAGGGAGGGGGCATGAATCATGGCGCAGGCTAGGGCAATTTTCTTGGTCATACCGGCTGAATAGTCGGCAACCTGGCGCCCAGCTGCCCCGGTCAGATCCATAGCAATCAGTAGGTCGCGGGTTCGCTCAGCCACCGTTGCCTTATCAAGCCCGTGCAGGCGTCCGGCGTAGGTCAGGAGCTGCTCACCAGTGAGCTTATCAAAAAGGCGGACGCCATCAGGCAGCACACCCACCCGGCGTTTAGCCTCCAGGGGGTTAGCCCAGATATCTACCCCACCTACTAGCACCTGCCCGGCGGTGGGCTTAAGCAGGCCGGTTGCCATGGAGAGAGTAGTGGTCTTACCTGCACCGTTGCGCCCCACCAGCCCGTAGAAGGAGCCGCGGGGAACAGTCAAGTTAACCCCATCGACTGCAGCCTGCTGGCCAAAGACTTTTACCAGGTTGGTGATTTCTAGGGCGGCGCTTGCTCGGCTGGTTTCAGCCACCTCAGCCTCCACTGGGGCCGAAAGAGGCTCAGAAGAGGTGCTAGTGGGGGCTGGGTCAGGCTGGTGCGGGGCGTGGTCAGGCCGCTGCGGGGTCTGGCCGTAACTATCGTTCTGCGGGGGAAGGTTTTCATGTGCCATACTTCCACTGTAACCAGTTATGGGCATTTTCCCTCCCCCACTGGGATGATTCTTTAGAAAAGAGCCATCATCAGGGCTGAACGGGCCTTAATAACGCGCGGATCAGAGGCACCGACCACCTCAAAAAGTTCTAGCAGACGCTCCCGGACTGACGTTTTCGTCTCTGCATCGACAGCCTTAAAGAGGGCAATGAGACGGTTAAAGGCGTCCTCCACATGACCACCGGCTACATCCAGGTCAGCAACATTCATTTGAGCCTGCACATCGGTGGGGTCAGCTGCTGCTTTCTGGCGCTCATCCACCAGGTTCATGGTAGAGACCCGATGGAGCAGGTGCACCTGAGCCAGACCAATTTTTGCGTCCTTATCCCCCGGGTTCTCATTCAGGGCCTTCTGATATGCCGCCTCAGCCCCCTGATAGTCGCCCCGGTCAAGAGCATCAATAGCCTCCTGGTGCAAAGGAGGTAGGGGCTTCTCCTTCTCTGCTAACACCGGCTCAAACCCGCCAGGTAGACCCTGCTGGGCTGCAAGCTGCACCACCTGCCCCAGCACCTCAGTTAGGGCCTGAGGCTCAACAGGGCCGGTAAAGAGCGGGGCCGGGCGGCCAGCTAGCACAGCAATAGCAGCAGGAACCCCCTGAATCTGGAAGGCCTGACCAATCTCAGGAGTCTTGGTAATATCAACGGCCGCCAAGAGCAGATTACCCTCAGCAGAATTCACCAGAGCCTCTATCTGCTCTAGCATCTGAACCGAGGCCGGTGAGTGAGGCGCCCACAGGGCAAAAATCACGGCCCCTCGGTTAGATTCCTGCAGTAGCTGCTGAAACTGCGCAACATCGGTAACATCTAGCCGCCAGCTAGCAGTAGCACTTGCCTCAGTGCGCTCAGAACTAAGGCCAGGGGAATCGGCAGCTTCACCCACACCCTCTCTACCCACAGCCCCTAAATCCAGGGCGTTTCGCACCGACGCAGGTAGATTCTGATCCTCAATCCCAGCCATGGGGTCTTCCTTTCACAGCAACAAATACATCTACTGTCTATGGTGCCAAAAGCAACCCCTGAGACAGGGCAGCACGCCACAGTTCTAGCCCAGGGCAGAATCAAGATAAGGTAGAACACAATAGACCCCCTACCACCCACACAGCCAGCATGACCTCATCTTCTTCACAATCACGACTGATCCGTTCTCTCGTCTCACGCACCAAAGGCGCCAAAGCGTCCGCACCAAACGGTAGCCAAGCCACCAGGTTCACCCTACCTGCCATTCCTGGCGCCCGCCCCCGCCCCCGCTTCCAGCTACCTGAGGAACCGGCACACCTCAAAGAAAAAAAGGACGGCGCTACCCCCGCTCCCCCAGAAGCCCACACCATGGCACCGGGCAAGGGGTGCTATATCAGCAACCCCGTACATTTTGGCTTCATGCTGGCCCTGGGTGTCGGCCTTGCCTGGCTGGCCTCCTACCTTCTCCTCAACGTCGGACCCCTGGCAGGCTGGATTACAGGGGCCCTCTTCATCGGGCTAGGGCTAGACCCAGCGGTACGCAAATTCGAACAGTTGGGTCTGCCTCGCGGGGCAGGCGTGGCTGTAGTATTCCTCTTCTTCCTCGGTCTAGCAACAGCCTTCATCTTCTGGGTCATCCCCATGATTGCCAGCCAGGCAATCTCATTTATTACTGGCTTCCCCCAACAATTTGAGAATTTCCTCAACTCTGACTTCTTCTCAGGCCTAGATGAGCGATACCACATCCGTTCAACGGTGGATGCAGAAGTAGAAAATTTCTTTAATCAGCTCACCTCAGATTCCTCTGTGGTCAGCACCTTCTTAAATTCCCTCATGAACGCTGGTACAGCCCTGGCAGAAATCACCAGCGGCACCATCATCGTCCTCTTCCTCTCCATCTACATGCTGGCCTCCCTGCCCACTATCAAAGCCTGGTTCATCCGCCTGGCCCCAGCCTCCCGGCGTGAACGCGTAGGCTACCTGACCGAAAAAATTACTGACTCCGTTGGCCAGTACGTCATGGGTCAAGCCCTCGTAGCTATCTGCAACGCCACCTGCGCCGCTATCATCATGCTCATCGTAGGGGTGCCCTTCGCCCAGCTGCTCATGCTCTTTGTGCTGATCCTAGCCTTTATCCCCCTGATCGGTGGCGTTACGGCTGCGGCCCTCGTCTCTATCGTCTCCCTGCTCGATAGTTGGCAGACCGCCCTCTTCTTCCTGATCCCCTACCTGATTTACCTACAAATCGAGGCATACTTCATCTCCCCACGCATCATGAGCAGGGCCGTAGCAGTCCCCGGTGCTGTAGCCATTATTGCGGTAGCAGCCGGCGGAGCCCTCTGGGGAGTTCTAGGAGCCCTCATCGGTATCCCCGTAGCAGCAGCCCTCCTGATCCTGGTCAACGAGGTCCTGGTACCCCGGCAAGACCAGCTCTAAGAACAACCCCACACCCTACCCGGTAGCCCCCCCCGCCCAGCGGGGCAGCTACCGGGTTTTCTGGCTGAGCATTCTACAACCTGGCAGCGCCCTACCAGAATCTACGGGTTTTCCAGCACCGCTCATGCCAATGACGGCGCTCCTCAATAGCCCGCTGGGCACCAAACATGTGATCATGCTGCCAGACCACCAGATGAGCCACACCCGGTTGAATAGCACACAGACATTCAGGGCACTTATAGGTTTTAAGGGCGTTAATGGCAGGAATATACTGCACATACCAGTCACCGTCCGCAGCGCTCTCTACCCGCGCAGCAGGGTCAAGGATACGAGAAATATCGCGCCCCACCGGGCGCTTTTTCTGCCATTTACTGGGGGCTGGCCCCGAATTAGAACGAGGGCGGCGGGACTTAGAGGAAGAACGACGAGGCATTCCCCCATTCTTTCACGCACAGGTGTGCCCGCCCAAGCCACCTGTTAGAGTGGTACGGTGCGTTTAGTTATAGCTGATTGTTCCGTAGACTATGTAGGCCGCCTCAAGGCCCACCTACCCCGTGCCACCCGCCTGCTCATGATCAAAAATGACGGCTCAGTACTCATTCACTCAGACGGTGGCTCCTACAAGCCCCTGAACTGGATGAGCCCTCCCTGCCGCCTCCACATCTCCCCCCGTCAAGAGTTTGAGGGCACCTCCATCGCAGAAGACCTCGACCCCGATGTGAGCGAACTATGGACTGTCCAAGCAGCCAAAAGCGACGACAAACTCATGATCCGTATCTTCAGCACCCACGGGGAACTCACCCACGACTTAGGCATCGACCCAGGCCTGATCAAAGACGGCGTTGAAGCCGATCTGCAACGCCTGCTTGCTGAACAGATTGAACTACTAGGTGCCGGCTACCGCCTAGTACGCCGCGAATACCCCACCGCCATTGGCCCGGTAGACATCCTAGCCAAGGACGCCGGAGGTCTCTCCGTTGCTGTTGAACTCAAACGCGTAGGCGATATCGACGGGGTAGAACAACTCACCCGCTACCTGGAACTGCTCAACCGCGACCCCCTGCTGGCCCCCGTTCAGGGAGTCTTCGCCGCCCAGCGTATTAAGCCTCAGGCCCGCACCCTAGCTGAAGACCGCGGTATCCGCTGCCTGGCTCTTGACTACGACGCCATGCGCGGAGTCGATGACGTAGAATCACGCCTCTTCTAAAACGTTAAGGACGCCGCCCTCCCCCAGCAAAGGGGGAGGGCGGCGTCCTTTTGACCAGCTAGCCCAATCTATACCTGGGCATGCTTAGCTGCAATAGTGACTCGATCGTTCGAAACGGTCAAGAAACCTTCGTGCAGGCGGGTGGTCTTCTTCTCACCGTTGGTAGCTTCAATCAGAAGCTCACCATCTTCAGCCAGAAGGGCCATAGTGGGAATGTGACCGGGCATAATACCCAAATCGCCCTCCACGGTGCGAGCACGCACATACTTGGCCTCACCAACCCACACAATCTGCGAGCGGGATACGACTTCAACTTTCAGTGCCATGATTACTTGGCTCCAGACTGTGCCTTGATTTCCTCGTAACGGCGCATGACGTCGTCCATACCACCAATGTTGTAGAAGGCCTGCTCGGGGATGTGGTCAACATCGCCGCGGCAGATCATCTGGAAGGACTCGATGGTGTCCTTGATAGACACGGTTGAACCCTCAACACCGGTGAACTGCTTAGCAGTGTAGGTGTTCTGTGACAGGAACTGCTCAATACGGCGAGCACGAGAAACAACAACCTTCTGCTCTTCAGAGAGCTCATCAACACCAAGAATGGCGATAATGTCCTGAAGTTCCTTGTTTTCCTGCAAGATAGCCTTGACCTGGATTGCGGTGTCGTAGTGCTCCTGACCGATGTACTGGGGGTCCAGAATTCGGGAGGTAGAAGACAGCGGATCAATCGCAGGGTACAGACCACGAGAAGCAATCTCACGGGAAAGCTCGGTGGTTGCATCCAGGTGGGCGAAGGTGGTGGCAGGCGCCGGGTCGGTGTAGTCGTCCGCAGGAACGTAAATTGCCTGCATGGAGGTGATGGAGTGACCACGGGTTGAGGTGATGCGCTCCTGCAAGAGACCCATTTCGTCAGCCAGGTTGGGCTGGTAACCCACAGCAGAGGGCATACGACCAAGCAGGGTTGAAACCTCAGAACCTGCCTGGGTGAAGCGGAAGATGTTATCGATGAAGAGCAGAACGTCCTGGTTCTGAACGTCACGGAAGTATTCGGCCATGGTCAGACCGGTCAGAGCAACACGCAGACGGGTTCCAGGCGGTTCGTCCATCTGGCCGAACACTAGGGCGGTGTCCTTGAGAACGCCAGCTTCTTCCATTTCAACCCAGAGGTCGTTACCTTCACGGGTGCGCTCGCCAACGCCGGTGAATACGGAGGTACCACCGAAGTTACGGGCAACACGGGTAATCATTTCCTGAATCAGAACGGTCTTACCCACACCTGCACCACCGAAGAGACCGATCTTACCGCCCTTGATGTAGGGGGTGAGAAGGTCGATGGACTTGATGCCGGTTTCCAGCATCTCGGTCGAACCTTCAAGGTCTGCGAAGCCGGGGGCTGCGCGGTGGATAGGCCAGTAGGTGTCAGCCTTAATCTGGTCATTGGGAACGTCCAGTGCATCGCCCAGGACGTTGAAGATGTGGCCCTTGACGCCGTCGCCGACGGGCACGGAAATGGGGGCGCCGCTATCTACTACAGCCTGGCCGCGGACAAGGCCGTCGGTCTGCTGTAGGGAGATCGCGCGTACCAGCGAGTCGCCCAGGTGCTGGGCAGTCTCGAAGGTGATTGTGCGGGTAGTGCCGTTGAGGGTCAGATCAGCGGTCAGCGCGTTGTAGATGTCAGGTACCTGGCCGGCAGGGAACTCAACGTCAACGACAGGGCCGATAACGCGAGCAATACGACCAGTTGCGCCCTGAGCCGGCGCGGTAGCCGATTCGTTCAGAGTGGCAGTCATTGTTCTCACTTACCTATGTAGAGAGTGGAAAGTTGTCTGGTGGATTAGGAGGCGAGTGCGTCGGCGCCGCCAACAATTTCGCTGAGCTCCTGAGTAATTTCTGCCTGGCGAGCATTGTTCATCAGGCGGGTGTACTTCTTGATGAGCTCGTCAGCGTTATCACCTGCGGACTTCATCGCGCGCTGGCGGGAGGCCAGCTCGGAGGCCGCTGCTTCAAGCAGGCACGCATAGATACGCGAAGCGATGTAGCGGGGCAGTAACTCATCGAGAACTTCCTTGGGGCTAGGTTCAAATTCGAAGACTGAGTTCTGCTGGAACTGGTCATCTTCAAGACGTTCGCCGGGCAGGATGTCTGCGCCGAGTTCACGTGCTTCTGCTACCTCAATCGGTAGCAGGCGCAGAACGCAGGTTTCCTGGGTGACCATGGAAATGAATTCGGTGTAGATGATGTAAAGGTCATCTACTTCGCCGTTTTCGTAGGCTGCCAGGATGGCGTCTCGTGCTTCAACGGCCATCTCGACGTTGGGGTTGTCGGTGTTGCCTTCCCAAGCCTGCTCATAGTCACGTTCACGGAAGTCAAAGTAAGACTTGGCTTTACGACCGATGAGATAGAGCTTGGCATCGCGCCCCTCACCGCGGAGCTTCTCAATAAGACCCTCGGTTTTTTTGAGGATGGATGAGGAGTATGAGCCCGCAAGGCCACGGTCACTGGTGAGGACGAGAACTGCAGAGCGACCGGTTTTTGCCTTTGAGCGTGCATTGAGCAGGGGGTGCTCAATGTGGTGCTGGGTCGCAATGGCAGTGACGGCCTTAGTCAGCGCATTTGCGTAGGGGCTAGCTGCCTCTGCGCTTTTACGTGCCTTGTTAATGCGTGAGGTTGCGATCATCTCCATCGCCTTGAAGATTTTCTTCATAGACGATGTTGAAGTAATCTTTTGGCGGTAAACCCTGATTTGGGCTCCCATAGAGATTCCTTTCACTCCTAGGGCGGGGGCCCCTCCCCCAGGTTCTGTTGGAGGGGCTTCTCACCTACTAGGAAAATCGCTAACCGATGGTTTCCTGGGATACTTCGGTGTCTGACAGGGGCTTGTGCTCTTCGTGGCCAGCGTCAACGAGGTGGCTAGTGCCCTCTGAGCGGAAGCCCTGCTTGAAGTCGGCGATGGCAGTCTTGAGTGCTGCTACGTTTTCGTCTTCGAGCTTGCCTGATGCTGCGATGTCCTGCAGTACTGAGGTGGTGCGGCGTAGGTGGTCGAGGAACTCTGCTTCAAAACGTAGAACGTCTGAAACTTCAACGTCATCGAGGTAGCCGTTAGTACCTGCCCAGATTGCAACAACCTGGTCCTCAACTGCGTAAGGAGTGTACTGGGGCTGACGCAGCAGCTCGGTTAGGCGAGCACCACGGGTCAGCTGAGCCTTTGAAGCATCATCGAGGTCAGAGGCGAACATGGCGAAGGCTTCCATTGCACGGTACTGGGCAAGGTCGAGCTTGAGAGTACCGGAGACCTTCTTCATAGCCTTGGTCTGCGCTGCACCACCGACACGGGAGACAGAGATACCTACATCGACCGCGGGGCGCTGGTTAGCGTTGAAGAGGTCGGACTGCAAGAAAATCTGGCCGTCGGTGATGGAGATGACGTTGGTGGGGATGAAGGCGGAAACGTCGTTTGCTTTGGTTTCAATGATGGGGAAGCCGGTCATTGAACCTGCGCCCAGCTCGTCAGAGAGCTTTGCACAGCGCTCTAGGAGGCGGGAGTGGAGGTAGAAGACATCGCCGGGGTATGCTTCGCGGCCCGGGGGACGGCGGAGCAGCAGTGATACTGCACGGTAGGCTTCTGCCTGCTTGGAGAGGTCATCGAAGATGATGAGAACGTGCTTGCCGCCGTACATCCAGTGCTGGCCGATGGCGCTACCGGTGTAGGGTGCCAGGTACTTGAAGCCTGCTGCGTCTGAGGCGGGAGAAGCCACGATGGTGGTGTACTCCAGGGCGCCCTTCTGCTTGAGGGTTTCGCGTACTGCGGCGATGGTTGAGGCCTTCTGACCGATAGCAACGTAGACACAGCGGACCTGCTTGTTGGGGTCGCCGCTTGCCCAGTTGTCCTTCTGGTTCAAGATGGTATCGACTGCGATAGCGGTCTTACCGGTCTGACGGTCACCAATGATGAGCTGACGCTGGCCGCGACCAATGGGAATCATGGCGTCGATGGCCTTGAGACCGGTCTGGAGGGGCTCGTGAACGGACTTACGCTGGGTGACGCCGGGGGCCTGAAGTTCGAGGGCGCGGCGGCCTTCAGCTTCAATATCTCCTAGGTCGTCAATGGGGTTACCCAAGGGGTCAACGACTCGCCCTAGGTAGGCGTCACCGACCGGTACTGAGAGAACCTCGCCGGTACGGTGTACTTCCTGGCCTTCTTCGATGCCGGTGAAGTCACCGAGGACGATGACACCGATGTCGCGGGTATCGAGGTTCTGTGCCAGGCCAAGGGTGCCATCTTCAAAGCGAAGTAGCTCGTTAGCCATTACTGAGGGAAGACCCTCAACGCGTGCGATGCCGTCGGATGCTGATGCAACTCGACCCACCTCTACGCGCTCTACATTGCCGGGTTCGTAAGACGCTGCAAATTCATTCAGCGCCTTACGGACATCATCGGCGTTGATGGTCAAATCGGCCATCTTATGTCCCTGCTCTCCTAATTTGTTGGTGTGCCTGCCGGAGTGCGACAGGCCTACCGAAACTTATGTGACGTGCTTGGGTTATGCCCTGAGGCTGGCCCATTATCGCCTGTGTATCTTCTCAATCACCGTCGAGGTCTCGACTGTGGAAATCGCCTATGCGAAAGCGCGGCTAAGTTCTGATAGTCGGGTGGATAGTGAGCCATCGATGACTTCGTCCCCTACCTGCACACGCAGACCTCCCAGTAGGGCGGGGTCTACGGTGATGTCGAGCTTCAGCTCCTTGCCGTAGGTCTTGTTGAGTGACCCTTGCAACTTTGCAATCTGCTCTGCAGTGAGCGCAGTTGCTGAGGTTACTCGTGCGATCCAACGGTTTTGACGCTTGACGATGATTTCTACGAATTCGTTGGCCAGTTGGGCTGCGGTGGTTCCGCGGGCCGCAGTGGCAACTCGTTCGAGCAGAAGCTTGCCTTCAGCGGTGGCTACATGGCCACCGAGACTGATAGCTAGCTTCTTGAGTGCTTCCTTGCTTGCCCTGGTATCGGCAAGAGCGTCCTGTGCTTCTGCTGAGGCATCAACGGTGTTGATGAAGGTCAGCAGTTCGTTGACGGTCTGCTCTAGTGCGTCGACACCTCCGCGCTGTTCAGCAGAAAGCGCTACTGAGGTAACAGCGGTTTTTTCAAGGGCATCAGCTAGATCGCGTTCTTCGCTCCAGCGGGCTTCTGCTGCTGCAGAAACGATAGCCAGAGCGGCGTCGGAAATCTTGCCGCCCAAAACGGAGCGGGCGATACCTGCTCGCTGCGCTGCTTCGCGGGAAGGATCGGTTAGACCTCGCCGGAACCCGCCGTTGTTGTCAATAGCATCGACAACAGCGAAGAGTTCTTCTGCGAGGTGGGTCGGGTTGTCGGTAGGCTGGGCCACCAGAACCTGTTCCACCTTGTTCAGTGATTCAGTCGATACTGCTGACATTAGCGGGCTACACCTGCCTGCTGCTGTGCGTCAAGGTCAGCGAGGAAACGATCGACAACACGTGCGGATCGCTCATCGTCATTGAGGGATTCGCCCACAATCTTGCCAGCCAGTGAGGTTGCCAGAGCGCCAACTTCGGCACGAAGTGATGCTGCGGCAGATGCACGTTCTGCTGCAATAGTCTTCTGGGCGTTTTCGGTGATACGAGCTGCCTCAGCGTTTGCGCGCTCCTTAGCTTCTGCCACGATGGCGTCGCCTTCAGCGCGTGCTTCCTCGCGAATCTTCTGAGCTTCCAGACGAGCGCTTTCGAGCTGCTGGCCGTACTCTTCGCGTGCTGCTGCGGCCTCTGCCTGAGCCTTCTCAGCCTTGGCTAGACCACCTTCAATTGCCTCTTTACGGTCCTGGTAAATCTTTTCGAATGCCGGGACAACGTACTTAGTGACGATGAAGAGCAGGAGCAGGAACCCGATGGCGGTAATGGCGATTTCCCAGACATTGGGGATCAGAGGGTTCGCGCCCTCTGCTGCTGCCATTAAATGAGACATAGGGGGTTTTCCTGTTCTATAGTTTGGTCAATCTTTCGGCGGGGCCAAAAATTACTTGATAAACGCAAGAACCAGGCCGAGAACTGCCAGTGCTTCAACCAGTGCGAAGCCCAGGAAGAGCATGGGCTGCAGGGTGCGCTGTGACTCAGGCTGACGGGCAACGGAGGTCATGTAGGCTGCGAAAATCAGACCTACGCCGATGCCACCGCCGATAGCTGACAGACCGTAACCAACTGCGGTAAGTGAACCGGTGAGTTCCATAATGTTTGTTTCCTTTCACAGTGCCCCTTGCGGTTTGTGTCTTGTGTAAGGGGCAGAGTTTTGATGTGGGCACTCCCCGCTAAAGCGGGTTGCTTTTCTCGTCCGCTGAGGTATCAACGGAGAAAATCTATAGTGTTAGTGGCCTTCAGAAACCGAACCTTGCAGGTAGACCGCAAGGAGCAGGGTAAAGACGTAGGCCTGAATTACCTGAATCATCAGTTCCAGGAAGTAGAGGAAGATACCCAAGGCACCTGAACCAAGCGATGCGACAGCGGCGATACCACCGGCTTCAATAATCAGGTACTGGGTCAGTGAGGCAGCAACCATAATGGCCAGGTGGCCACCGAACATGGTCGCAAAAAGACGCAGGGCGTGAGTGGCGGGGCGGATGAGCATGTTAGATATGAACTCAATGGGAATGAGAATGACGTAGACCAGCGGGGGAACACCGGAGGGCATGGTCATATCTTTGAAGAACTTACCTAGACCCTTACGCTTGATACCTACGCCAACCCAGGTCAGGTAAGCAATGGCAGCTAGCGCATAGGCAGAACCTACGTGAGACATAGTCGGTAGCTGCACAACGGGGATTGAGCCATAGAGGTTATTGACCAGGATAAAGAAGAAAGCGGTAAAGAGCAGGGGCACAAAAGGCTTGTAGTGGTGGGCGCCAATCAGCTCTTTACCTAGGCTGTTGCGGACCAGCCCGTAGCCCATTTCGCCAACAAACTGGGTGCGTGAGGGAACCACGGCCCGCTTGCGGGCAGCGAAGAGGAAGAAGCCAGCAACGATAACTACCGATAGGAGAACCAGCAGCATCTGCTTGCTGAACTCAAAATCACCGATCGTGAAGATTGCAGGTAGGTGCATCTCATCGATAGTGGGCGGAACGTAGCCTTGTTGCTCTCCCGCTGCGACAACTAGCCCGTTTGATATCAAGGCAAGTCCTTTCATTGCTTCGTATTGGCCGCTGGCTCCAGCAACCTCAGAGGTTTAAAGAATCAAAATTATATGTGCGCCAACCGGTTCTAGTTGGTCTTATTTACGCTGCTGCATATGGATAAATACCAAGTAGATACCCCCAAAGGCGCCAACGAATCCGCCTACCCAAGCAATCCAGGTTGTACCTAGTAAGTGGTCTAGACCATAGCCTACCAAACTCCAGATACCAATGCCTATCATGACATAGATAAGCGTCATAAAGGCCCCAGCCGTTCCGCCACCAGCTACTAGGTCGCCAGCAGAACGTAACTGCTTATCTTGCTTGTACCATTTATCGTCTGTCTTGCCCAAGGGCATATGCTCCTTCACCTGATGTCATCCTACCGAATCGAAATAGAGAATCCTCTGTTGGGAAATAACTCTTGTTTCGATAGTGAGCTGAACCAGTAGCGCCAGAGAAGCTCCCGCCAGAAACCAGCCGTTACGAAAATCTTGCGGTATTGGAGCTAACACTAAAAGGCCGGTAAACATCATCATCTTGATGGGGTACATGGCCAAAAGAGCTACTGCCGCGCTTTTCATCGACCTCTTCTCAGCCAGTATCACAACCATGATTCCGACTAGGAAACTGAGATAAACCAGAGCAAGCCCGGTCAGGAATCCACCCGCAGCGGATTTACCTACGGTAAGTACACCCACCATCGTACCGACCAGGGCCACAATAGCCAAAGCACAGCAGACGCGCTGGAAAATTTTGAGCCAAGGCATCTCATTGATGCCCATGGGTTTACTTCCCATCACGCTGCCGCACCTTCCCTAGCAGAGTCGGCAAAAGAAGATAAAGAGCCACCATCAAGGCAACAAGCACAGCGGACCAGATAGCGTTCTGGGTTTCAAAGGGTAGGGTTAGTACGGTCACTACCGTTACCGTACCTGTCGTCACTGTCACCAGAACTGCACTGCCCAGGTGGCTTAGACCCTGGTCTGTCAGGCGCTGATAAACATGGGTCCGGTGGGGGGTATACCACTTCTCTCCGCGCACGATACGACGTAAGAGGGTAGTTCCAGTATCTGCCAGATAAACCAGCAGAGGGGCCAGAATGTACTCCACATAGACCCCGGAGAGGAAGGCCCCTACCGCCATGGAAGCAATAGCACCTCCCAGGAAGTAGGAACCGGCGTCCCCCAGGAAAACATTTTTGCCGGTACGCACATTCCAAGGTAAGAAGGCCAGGTAGGCTGCTGCCACAGCCGCTCCCCCAGCAAGTAGCCAAGGCATCTGGTTAACCCAGCCTGCATAGGCGTAGGTGGCCCCCACCGCAAGGCCGTGCAACCCAGAAATACCGTTGATGCCGTCCATAAAGTTCACCACGTTGATATAGGCGACAATCGCGAAGATACCCAAGGGAACCCAGAAGATGGAGGTTCCTAGCATGGCAGTCATGCCCAAGGTGACGATAAGACCAATGAGTAGCTGAGTTGCAAAACGAACCTTAATGGAAACCCCGCGGTAGTCCTCTGCCCACCCCAAAGCACCTGATGTAACCATGCCAAAGAGCACGAAGAGGGCGATAGAACGATCAGTAAAAATCTGCCCGTCGATCAGGGCCACCAGATACCCCAGCGTGGCGGCCAGTGCGGTTGCCAGCCCCATGCCTCGGAAGACCGGGGAACTATGGGAAGAGCGTGCCGTGGGGATATCAACTAAGTTCCAGCGGTGAAGCAGCGGACGCACAGCAAGGGGTAAGAGCAGACCTGCAAGAAAAGCAAGGGTGGCAGGAACCACAAGGAGGGTGAGCAGTTCTGAGGTAGTCATTAGGCCTCCTGCCCAGGGTGTTCGGTGCGGTCATAGCCACGGTGGCTCCGGTAGTTCTCCAGCCACCCAGCGTAGTTCAGTTCAGCAGGGTCAAAGGTGGGGGCTTGAGCCCTCATAATATTTTCGTTTTCGTGGCAGCGTTGGTGCACCTCGTCCTGGCCAAAGAGTACTTCATCACGCTTTTCACCGGCGCGTAAACCAATCACTTCAATCGCTACGTCAAAGCGCTCATAGAGACTTCTCATGTGTTCAGCGACCTTGAGAATCTTCACGGGTTCACCCATATCAAGGACCATCACCTCACCACTGTGGCCGATAGCTCCAGCTAGCATGACTAGCAGGCAGGCGTCGGGAATGAGCATGAAGTAGCGGGTTGCGTTGCGGTCGGTGACGGTCAGGGGGCCGCCGTCTAGAATCTGCTTGGTAAAGAGGGGTTTGATGGACCCTCGTGAACCAAAGACGTTGCCAAATCGTACCGAAACATAGCTACGCCCGGTCTGCTGGCCGTACCAGCTGGTCAGCATTTCGGCGCTCCGCTTGGATTGGCCTAGTGCGGTGGTGGGGTCAGCTGCCTTATCGGTAGAGATATTCACAAAAACTTGAACATCAACCTCAGCTGAAGCCTTGAGGACGTTAGCGGTCCCCAGGGTATTGGTTTTGTAGGCTTCCTTGGGGTAGGCCTCTAGGGCAGAGACATGCTTGAGAGCAGCCGCGTGAAATACAACTTCAGGTTTACGTTCAACAAAAACTGCCTCGAGAGCCTCCGCATCTCGCACATCTGCCAGAATCACACTGGGATCATCCAGGCTCGACAAACCCGTCAACGAATAGCGGGTATCCATGAGCAAGGACTCATCGTGATCTAGCATCATCAGTTCAGCAGGGCTATAGGCTGAAATCTGGCGGCACAGCTCTGACCCAATCGACCCGCCAGCACCGGTGACCAGCACACGGCGGCCCTGCACATAGCTACGAATCAACTCGTGATCGATCTTGTAATCTATCTTTCCGCGAATCTTCTCAAGAAGCTCACGTTCATTATTTTCATCGCTACGCTTACGGGTCTGCCCCATATCAGGAACCGCAGAGTTGATACGTATGGTTTCTACGTCCAGCTCTTTCATGCTCTGGGCTATGCGAACCAGGCGCCGTTCAGGGATTTCCTCGCCAATGGCAATCAGCACCTTGCTGGCTTGGTGATGCTTCACCAAAGCAGCTAAGTCAGCACTAGTGCCCTCAACCTTGACCGAGTGAATGCGGGCATTGCGTACCGAGCGGTCATCATCAACAATCGCCACCGGCAGATACTTGGCCTTAGGGTCTGTCATCAGGGAAGACACCACGTTCCTCCCCAAGAAACCGGCGCCATAGACAATAACCTTCTGTACGTCCTCGCCCTTGGGCCGGTTGGTATTTTCCTCGTAGATTCGTTTGCTATAACGAAAGCCCATCATCAGCAAAATAGCGATAGGGAAAGCAATCAGCACCACAGAACGAGGAACACCAAAGGCTCGAGAGGACGCCAGAAGCAGTATCTGCATAATGCAGAGGTTCGTAAACAGCAGAGGGTAGAGCTTACTGCCTTCTTGCAAGGTGCCGTAGCTATGAACACCACGGTAGAGGCCTATTATCAGGCCACCGCCCAGGTGAAGGGCCACCATAACTAGCACAACAGCAGCTAGCCCTCGTGTATCAATCTGGCTCAGATCCATGCCATAGCGCAGAACGAAAGCCGCAGGGAGGGCCGCTAACCAAGCAAATGAGTCCAAACCCATCTGCACATACTTCCACCAGACTTTCCGGTCAGAGCTTGAGGTCAAGAGAGGAATAGAGGTGGTCTGCAGGGACGGTTCTTTAGACATTATTGCCCTTCTCTTTCTCCCCCTGCGGGGCGCGACCGGTCATAGCTCTAAAAGCCTTCGTACGCACTGCTTCTGGTGCCAGGCGGTAAAGAGCACGCACGGCAAGGTTCTGCACGCAACGGAGAGGGCTCAGAACCTCCCCTGTATAGAGCCTACGCTGAACCTGTAAATCTTTGCGCAGGGCCGCTACCCCACCGCGGCGGGTGTAGGCGCTAGCTACCCGGTAGCTCACCAGAGGCTGAGCCAGATTCCCCAGGACGAACCCGGCCCGGCTCATCCGCGCCCAGAGCCAGTAGTCTTCGGCCCCCGGAACTTCCACATAACTACCCACAGCGTCTACAGCACTCTTGCGGAAGACCGCGGTGGGGTGCAACATGGGGTTGCGTTTGGGTAAGGTATCGCAGATAGCCTGCTCACCGGTAACTGCTTTCCGTTCAGTTTCGGGGTGGGCGGGGTCGTCCGTGAACTCATACATGGCGCTACCCAAGACGTCATACTGCCCGCTAGCAACCAGAGGTATCTGCTGGGCGAATCGCTCAGGGGTGGAGATATCATCTGCATCGGCCCGGGCAACAATATCGTAGGTGCAGGCGCGTAGCCCCTCCCGCAAAGCAGCAGCTAACCCATGATTCCGTTCAAGGGATATCACCGTCACCGGCAGCTTGCTCTGCTCTTTAAAGTCAGCAATCACCTGAGAAAGGGCAGGGCTCAAAGGCCCATCTTCTACCAAGACCACCTGATGAGGGCTGAGGGTCTGTTCCTGGGTATTAGAGGCTAGTGCCAGGCGCACATGCTCTGGCTGGTCGTTTGCATAGACGCTCATCAGCAAGGAAAAGGCGGTATCTGTACTGTACTTAGCCCGTACCTTGTGCGCTACCTGGGGTGTCTCAAGCTGGTACACCCCATCGAGTACCTCACTATTGGGGCGGTAGCCAGCCGCCGCGTCCTTAACACCCTGGAAGAAATAACCGGCATAGGTCTTCTTCTCATCAGTATGCACTAGGGTGTTCAGCCACAGCCGCGCCGTTGATCCACCGTACAGTAGCTTTTCAAGCGGAGTGAGGGTGCGGCGAGCGCAAAAAACCCAGAGTTTGTTGCGCACATCGTTGTAGAAACGAGGGCCGGGTTTGGTATCGGTGGTGCCGAAGGTCTTGGTGTGGTGGTAAGCGACTGAGCGGTCGGTGGCGATACCGTTGCTGTGGTGAATCAGGCGGGTGGTGTATTCGAAGTCGTCGTTCCAGATGAAGAAATCTGCCAGTGGCAAATCGGTGGCTCGCATGGCCGCAGCGTCCATCATGATGGAGACAAAGGAGGCTGAGCGGATGGGCCGGGCACCTACTGCGGCGGCTCGGGCGGTACGTTCAGGCCCGGCGGCGAACATGGTGCGCATAGTGTTCATGGGGTGGTCTTGGCCGTTGGTCCACACTACTTTTGAGGCCACCACCGCGGGGCGTTCTGCCCGTACCTGGGAGTAATCGGCCCAGGCCCGGTAGGCCTCTGAGAGGGTTGTTTCGGTGGGTTCGGTGTCATCGTCCATGACCCAGACTAAGTCTGCTGCGTGTCGGCTCAGGGCCCGGTCGATACCTACAGTAAAGCCCCCTGCCCCGCCGACGTTCTGGGGAAGGTTCACAATATCGGTCGCCAGAGAGCTCTGATAGTTTCTTAGAAACTCTTCAGTGCCGTCAGTAGAAGCATTATTGACAATGATGACCGTATCGGGTGTTAGCGCCCCGTCCTCTATTCCTGCCAGGGTCTGCGCCAAAAGTTCACGGCGGTTATAGGTCACCACTACAGCAACAATGCGCTCCTGAGGGCGCGGCTGGGGCGTTGGGACAGATACCATGGGCAGACAGGTCCTTTCGTGGGTGAGGCCACCTGCATACATGCATTTACCCCGCTATCAGGGCGCAGTGCACACAATTCTACTCAAGTTTACCGAACTCACCTGGAGATTAGCCCATCACCTGCTACCCAACCACCAAACCTTAGCTCATCGTGGCATGGCCTACGTGTAATTCTGCCCAGCCTATGACACCCTAGGGGTAGGGTCATAGACGGCCCACCAGTCACCACCGCATAGAGGGAGTAGAGGCATGGTAAAGACCACGTGGAAAGTAATTGGGGCAAGCGGTTTTGTAGGCTCATCAATTGTAGCCCGGCTAGCTGCTGAAGGTATTCGGGTCGATGCTGTGGAAGCTCCCCGCTTACTCACACGCACCGCTGAGGCAAACCAGCTCATTGAGGAAGCCCGGCAGTTAGAAGGCATTATCGATTCCCTAGCTGAGTCTTTTGCCGGGTGTGATGTCGTCATTAATGCTTCAGGTTTGGCAGCACCTGACCAAGAAGATTTAGTGCCCCTGCTGGGGGGCAACGCCTTACTTCCTGCTGTTATCGCCATTGCAGCTCAGCGTACCGGCGTCAGTAGGGTTATCCACCTCAGCTCCGCTGCCGTGCTAGGGCAGGTTGCTACGCTCACGCCGAGCGAAGAGACCCAGCCTTTCTCGGCCTATTCTTTCTCCAAAGCTCTGGGCGAAGAAGTGCTCCTGAAGCTGCGCTCCTTCATTGAAGAAACAGCGGCACGGGGCCAGGCGCCGGGGTCTGAAGATTCAGAGTTCCCGGCAGCGCCCTCCCATAACCCCGTTGAGGTTGCCCAGGATCATGCCGTTGAAATCTGCATTATTCGAGCCACCAGTGTGCAGGGCCGCGGACGGCGCACCACTGAGGCTTTTGCAAAGATTGCTTCATCTGCCTTGGCCTCTGTTGCAGGGCGTACCCCGCGCCGGACCCCGGTCTCCTCTAACTTTGCCCTAGCAGAATTTGTTTATCAGGTTGCTAGCTTCACAGGCTCTCTACCGGCTATTGTCATGCAGCCCTGGGAGGGGGCAACGACTGAGTCTGTTCTTATCGATGCAGGACGCCGCTACCCCCTGCACTTACCGGCCCCTCTTTGCCGCGCTCTGGTTGCTACCGGTTATAAGGTTTCTGAGCTACTGGGTGACCGGCTCACCGGGCCGGTGCGCCGGGTAGAGGTGATGTGGTTTGGGCAGGATATTGACGATTCCTGGGCACGAGAGAATGGCCTCGTGCCCCAGGCTCGGGTCAGTGAGGTGCTACGGACCGCCCATAGTGCACTGGGATTGGCCAAAGATCGTCGCTTTAAGAACTAAACTGCCTAGTTCTTGGTGCCCTCGTCGTCCGTATCAAGTAACGGTTCGGCGGGGGCACTGCTCTGGGTGCCGAAGACCAGCGAACGGGCATGAGCTACCGAGTAGGGCTTAGTATTATCTTTCACTAGGCGGATTGCCGGAGTATGGGCGTTTGCGGTGCGGCGCTGGTCAACGGCTACCACCGTTTGGCGAGCATCAGCGATGAGGTCTGCTGCCAGTGAGCCAGCAGCAGGAGCAGCAGCCTGACGCCCAGTCTCAGTTTCATCTAGCTCAGAATCCGCTACAGATCGGGGCGAAACCTCGGTATCTTCCATGGCCTCTGAAGTAGCGGCCAGGGCGGTTTCAGCCTCACGGCGGGCCTGTTCCTGGGCTTCAAACTCAGCACGGGTCAGCACACCGGGCACCACCTCGCGCAGGCGCTCAACAGAAATAGCCCCCTCACGCACCACCACCAGGCGGTTAGAGGTACAGTCCACGATAGTTGAGGGCAGGGCGTCCTTAGCTTCAAAACCCTCAGGGCGGTTCTCAGGGCGCGGGCCACCATCAAAAATAAGAGCCACCTCATCACCCAACTGGGCCATGGCTTCCTGGGCGGTCGTAGCTGCCGGCCGACCCGTCTTATTAGCCGAAGAAACAGCCAAAGGCCCCAGGTTCTTCAAGAGTTCGATAGCCACCGGATCATTGGGTACGCGCAAAGCAACAGTGCCCTGGGTCTGACCCAAATCCCAGTTCAAGGAGGGCTGAGAGTAAAAAATCAGGGTCAGAGCACCCGGCCAGAATTCGGTTGCCAGGGCGCGGGCATCCTCAGAAATCTCATCAGCCAGCCCCGGAAGAACAGACTGGTCATAAATCAGCACCGGCGGGGGCATCTGCCGGGTGCGGCCCTTAGCTGCCAGCAGGTTACCCACACCCTCCACCGAAAAGGCATCAGTAGCGATACCGTAGACAGTATCGGTAGGAATCACGATAGTTTTGGCCTCGCCGATTGCCGCGTTGGCGGTTTCAATCGCATCGCCAAGGGTCGCGGAGTCGGTTGCACTAACAATGGTTGCTTTCACACTCATCATTCTTTCACATTCTTAGATACCTGGTAGCGGTTTAAAGCCAGAGGTGTGACGGGGTTTACCTGCAAAATCATCAATAGAGTCAATACGCTCAAACCCAGCAGCCCCCAGCACTTGGCGCATCAGCTCCCGCTGAGTCTCAGCATGTTCCATGATCAAATAACCACCGGGGGCCAAAAGGGCATAGGCCCGGTCTGCAATTGCCCTGGGCAGTTCCATGCCGTCCTCTCCCCCACCATACAGGGCCAGGTCAGGGTCGTGATCTCGCACCTCGGGGTCTTTAGGGATCGCACCAGCAGGAATATAAGGCGGGTTAGAAACAACCATACTCACAGTACCCTCATAGCCGGGTAAGGCAGTACGGGCATCCCCGGTTACTAGCTCCACCCCGGCCGGGCCCAGGTTACGCTCAGCCCAGGCAGCAGCCTCAGTAGAAAGCTCAACAGCAAGGACGCGCGGGGTTGGCACCTGCCCATCAGCAGCAAGTTCAGTAGCCAAAGATGCTGCAATAGCACCTGAGCCAGTACACAAATCAACCACCACCGGCCGGCCGGGCAGCACCTGCCCCATCCTGCGGTAAGCAGCCAGGGCATGCTCCACCAACAACTCCGTCTCTGGGCGGGGTACAAAAACCCCAGGGCCCACCGACAAGGTCAAGCCCCGGAAAAAGGCCTGACCGGTCAAATGCTGTAGAGGAAGGCGTTCAGCACGCAGGTTAACCAGCTGCTCAAAGCCCTCCGGTACCGGGTAACCCAGCAAGGCCAAAGACTGCACCCGCCCCCGCGAGACCGGCTCACCGGCGTCCTTCTCTAACAAGTAGGCGGCAAGTAGCTGGGCGTCAGCGGCAGCCGACTCAATACCGGCTGCACCAAGATAGAGCGCAGCCCGGCGAAGGGCCGAATCGAGCTCTTCACCGGGCTGCAGGCTAAAATCAGCCACGCTTATTTGTCTTCCTGACCGAGCTTCTCAAGGCGGGCGGCCTCGTCCATCTCAATAGCAGACTGCACCACAGCCTCAAGGTCACCGTTGAGCACAGCCTCCAAGTTGTAGGCCTTATAGCCAGTACGGTGATCGGCAATACGGTTTTCAGGGAAGTTATAGGTGCGGATACGCTCAGAACGGTCCATGGTGCGCACCTGGGAGTGACGCTTCTCAGCGTTCTCAGCATCAATCTGCTCCTGCTGCCAAGCCAACAGACGGGCACGCAGCACGCGCATCGCAGCTTCACGGTTCTGAATCTGAGACTTCTCATTCTGCATAGCAACCACGATGCCGGTGGGCAGGTGGGTAATACGCACAGCAGAGTCAGTGGTGTTCACGGACTGACCGCCAGGACCAGACGAACGGTAGACGTCAATCTTCAAATCGTTCTGGTTAATCTCGATTTCCTCAGGCTCATCAACCTCAGGGAAAACCAGCACACCAGCTGCTGAAGTGTGGATACGGCCCTGGGACTCGGTCGCCGGGACACGCTGGACGCGGTGCACACCACCCTCGTACTTGAGGTGGGCCCAAACACCCTCAGCGGGATCGTTCGAGTTGCCCTTGATAGCCACCTGGGCGTCCTTGTAACCGCCCACATCGGTCGTCTGAGAGGAAATCATCTCAGTCTTCCAGCCCTTAGACTCAGCGTAACGGGTGTACATACGCAGCAGGTCTGCAGCAAAGAGGGAAGCCTCATCGCCACCTTCACCACCCTTGACTTCAAGAATGACGTTGCGGCCATCGTCCGGGTCACGAGGAATCAACAGACGACGTAGCTTCTCTTCAGCCGCAGGCAGCTGAGCCTCAAGTTCCTTGACCTCTTCAGCAAAGTCAGGGTCTTCAGCTGCCATCTCACGAGCAGCTTCAATATCATCACGCAGAGTATTGACACGATTGTAGGCCTCAACGATACCGTTGAGCTCTGAGTAGCGGCGGCCCAGCTTACGGGCCTTGCCCTGGTCAGCGTGGACGGCCGGGTCAGCTAGCTGCTTTTGCAGGTCTGCGTGCTCATCGAGCAGACCCTGGATAGATTCAATCATGGTGATGTCCTTTCCTTATTCGCCGTGGCCCAAGCCGCTCTTAGCAACGGTGAGCAGGAATTCGACGTTGGACTGGGTCTCGCGCAGCTTAGAGAGCAGAACAGACAGGGACTGCTCCTGATCCATACCAGCTAGGACGCGGCGCAGACGCCACATAATCTTGACCTCATCAGGTGAGAGCAGGGCCTCTTCACGGCGGGTAGAAGATGCGTTGAGATCAATCGCGGGGAAGATGCGCTTATCAGCTAACTGGCGTGAAAGGCGCAGCTCCATGTTGCCGGTGCCCTTGAACTCTTCAAAGATCACCTCATCCATCTTGGAGCCAGTCTCAACCAGGGCAGTAGCCAGAATGGTCAGTGAGCCACCCTCTTCAATGTTACGGGCGGCACCAAAGAACTTCTTGGGCGGGTAGAGGGCTGCTGCATCTACACCACCGGAGAGAATACGGCCTGAAGCAGGTGCTGCCAGGTTGTAGGCACGGCCCAGGCGGGTCATGGAGTCCAGCAGCACAACGACGTCACGGCCCTGCTCCACCAGACGCTTAGCACGCTCAATGGCAAGCTCAGCGACAGTGGTGTGATCATCTGCCGGACGGTCAAAGGTAGAGGCAATTACCTCACCATTGACGGTGCGCTGCATATCGGTCACTTCTTCGGGGCGCTCATCAACCAGGACCATCATGAGGTGAACCTCAGGGTTATTGGTGGTAATGGCGTTAGCGATGGACTGCAACATCAGGGTCTTACCGGCCTTGGGAGGCGCCACAATCAGGCCACGCTGGCCCTTACCGATAGGAGCAATCAAGTCAATAACGCGGGTGCCCAGCTTCTTGGGCTCAGTCTCCAGGCGCAGACGCTCCTTGGGGTAGAGCGGGGTGAGCTTATTAAACTCACGGCGGCCCTTAGACTCTTCAGAGGTCAGACCGTTGATAGAAGTGAGCTGTACCAGGGCGTTGAACTTCTGGCGGTTGTTGTTATCGCCTTCGCGGGGTGCGCGGATAGTACCAACAATGGCATCGCCCTTCCGCAGACCATAACGCTTGACCTGAGCCAGAGAAACATACACATCGTTGGTGCCGGGCAGGTAGCCAGAGGTACGCACAAAAGCGTAGTTATCTAGCACATCGAGCACACCAGCTACAGGGATCAGCACATCATCTTCGCTGATCTCAGGCTCGTAGTCGTCACGGCGGTTGTTACGGCGTTCGCGGCGCTCAGCCTGACGGTCGCGGCGGTTCTTGCGGTTATTGCGGCGGTCCTCGTCGGGGCCGTTGTTGTGCTGGCGGTCGTTGCGCTCGCTACGGTTATCGCGCTCGTTCTTGCCACCGCGGTCGCGGGTATCGCGTTCTTGCTTATCGCCGCGGTCCTGACGGTTATCGCGGTCCTGACGGTTATCGCGGTCGTTGCGGTCACGGCGGTTCTTACGCTCAAAGCGGTCGTTCTTCTCACCGTTTTCAGATGAGTTCTCGCCCTGCTCAGCAGACTCGGTGTTCTCGCCCTCGTTCTTGCGGCGGCGGTCGGTGCGGGTGCGAGTACGGGTGCGCTTGTTACCCTCTTCGCCCTCATTCTGGTCACTGCGGGCAGCCTTCTGCGACTCCAGACCATCTAGGGCAGCTTCGACTGCTTCAAGGGCTGAGGTGTCGGGCTTGTTCTCACCCTGGGGTTCAGCAGCCACAGTTGCACTGCTTGCGCGACGGTTACCGCGGCGCTCGGTCGCCGGCTTCTCAGGTGCAGTCTCAGACTGAGCCTCAGTAGCTTCCTGCCCCTTAGCTTCTTCAGCTTCAGCGGATTTCTCGGCTGCGGTCTTACGGGTGCGAGTGCGCTTAGGCTTCTCTGCCTCAGCCTGAGCCTCTGTGGGGGCTTCTGATTCAGCAGCCTTCTCAGCTGCGGTCTTACGGGTACGGGTGCGCTTGGGCTTCTCTGCCTGCTCACCAGTCTCAGCAGGACGATCGGCTACAGCAGAACCGCGTTGGTGGGCTGAAATAGCTTCCACCAAATCTGATTTGCGCAGACGGCGGGCGCCGGTGATACCTAGCTGGGAGGCTAGGGATTGAAGCTGAGCAAGTTTGAGGCTGCTCAGGCTAGGGGACTTCTGTTCAGCCGCTGCTGCGGCCTCCGTACCTGCGGTCAGGTCGGTTTTTTCTGCCACGAAGGTTCCTTCTCTCGAAATATCGTTGATTTCGCGGATTGTTCTGGCGCAACAGATGCGCCATGCCCAGAGCGGGCGAGTATTGGTTCAGGGGGCCAGGTGCCCCGTTCGCCGTGTGGCGAAAGAAGCGGGTGGCCAGTGCCAGTGCCCCACCTTCATATAGGTAGGTGGTGCTCTTTGCTAGGGACGCCTTAGCACACCTAGGCCAGGCGAAAAGTGAACGGTTAAACATCCTGAGGCTTCTACAGACCAGTTAAACCGTGAGATGAGGCCGACTCAAGCAAGCCCAGGCACAAGATGCCAGGCAAGGTTAGGCGGTTTCCTCATAGGTAAGCATAACACCTTTAGTATCGATGTCGATATCAAGCACTCGCCAGCTGACAGGTCGGTTCTCGTGCTGATTAGGTTCTCTTTCAGTGGCGAAGGCCTCAATGGCCTGGCGAACTCGGGCGCGTTCGTCCGCCCCCTTAGCTAGGGCCATGACGGTGGGCCCGGCCCCCGAAATGACCGCGGCAAAACCCTGGTCGCGCAGATAAGCTACCAGGGAGGCAGAGGGCTTCATAGCAACTGCCCGGTAGGGCTGGTGCAAAAGGTCGCTGGTAGCAGGCAGCAAATATTCAGGGTAGGACGCCAGGGCTTGGGTCAGCAGCGCAGCCCGCCCTGAGTTAGCGGCAGCATCCCGGTGAGAAACAGTCTGCGGGATAAGCTCACGAGCCACCTTAGTGGGCACCTCATAGTCGGGAATAGCGATAACCGGCAGGACCTCCGGGTGGGCAGGTACAGGCAGAGAATGCCAACCAGATTCGTCCCCATAAGAGATGACTACCTGCCCGTAGAGAGAGGGTGCCACGTTATCGGGGTGCCCCTCCAAACCTGAACACACCTGTAACACAGCCTTCGCATCGAGCTGGCGGGCAGCAGGCAAGAGGCCATTCGCTGCGCTGACACCCGCAACAATAGCTGAGGCCGATGAGCCCATGCCGCGAGAATGCGGGATACGGTTGTGGGCCTGAATATGCAAGGAAGGTAGCTCTAGAAGACCAGCAGCCTTCCAGGCCTCCACCATCGCTCGTACCACCAGGTGGCTGGCATCCTGGGGGACCTCGTGTGCACCCTCCCCCGTAAGATCAAAGGTCAGCTCCCCCACCCCGGGTATACGAGTGACCGTCAAATCATCGTAGTAGGCCAGGGCCAGCCCCAAGGAATCATAACCGGGGCCCAGGTTGGCTGAGGAAGCGGGGACCTTCACGGTCACCCGCGCACCTACAGGAATGTCATGGGGCTGGATAAGAGGCTCGTTTGAGCCGTCAATCATGGGAAGTGACATAAGAATCGGTGTTAGCCTTCTACGCTGATAACGGAGGTGATCTCACGGAGGGTATCAAGGGCACCCACCACGGCCATGGTCTTACGCAGGTTAGCGTCAGTGGTGCGGTGGGTGACGATACGGATCGAAGCGCTGGTGCCATCGCCTGCGCCCTTAGTCTGGCGCATGGTGTCGATAGAAACACCGTGGTCAGCAAAGATACGGGCAATATTTGCCAGAACACCCAGCTTATCCTCCACGAGAAGACCCACAGAATACCGGGAAATCACATCATTCATGGGGGTAGCGGCCAGCTTGGCAAAAGAAGACTCAGGCACACCGGGCCCACCCAGCACCAGGCGGCGGGCAAGAGAAACAAAGTCACCGAGCACAGCAGAAGCGGTAGGGGCACCACCAGCACCAGGGCCATAGAACATGAGCTCACCAGCATTTTCTGCCTGCACAAAGACAGCGTTGAAAGCCCCGTGCACAGAAGCCAGCGGGTGCTGACGAGGAACCAAAGTGGGATTAACACGAATATTGACACCCGCCCCGTCCTTCTCACAGACCGCCAAGAGCTTGATAACGTAACCATCAGCAGCCGCTGCCGCTACATCATCAGCGGTGACAGAAGTAATACCTTCACAGTGAACATCATCAATAGTGAAATCAGAATGGAAAGCCAAAGAAGCAACAATAGCGGCCTTAGAGGCAGCATCATGGCCCTCAATATCAGCGGTAGGGTCAGCCTCAGCATAGCCCAGGCGCTGGGCCTCAGCCAGGGCATCAGCGAACTGGGCACCGGTGGTATCCATCTGATCCAGAATGTAGTTGGTAGTGCCGTTCATAATACCCAGCACACGGGTAATCTGGTCACCAGCCAAGGAATCGCGCAAGGGGCGCAGAATAGGGATAGCACCAGCCACAGCGGCCTCATAAGAGAGCTGGGCACCGCTCTTAGCAGCAGCAGCAGCCAACTCAGCACCATGCTTAGCCAACAAAGCCTTATTACCTGACACCACCGACTTACCTGCGCTCAAGGCATCTAAGATACGGGTACGGGCAGGCTCAATACCACCGGTAAGCTCAATCACCACATCGGCGCGCTCAATCAGCGCCTGAGCATCGGTGGTGTACAGCTCGGGTGCAGCCTCATAATGACGCTTGGCTGAGGTATTGCGAACAGCAATACCAATCAGCTCAACCGGCGCGCCAATACGATCCTGCAGGGACTGGGCATCCTCGGTGAGCATACGAGCTACCTGTGAGCCGACATTGCCGGCACCCAATAGTGCTACTTTGATGGTGGTCTTGCCCAAGAGCGTCTCCTGACGTAGATGAGGAATGTTGTTCAGCGTTCCGCTCACCATACTAACCGGTAAAACGGCACACCCCGGAGTATGAACTCTATTTTCTCACGGAGTGATTGATTACAGGACGCCACCCACCACGCTCCCTGCCCGACGGCAAGAAAAGTGAGCGGCGGCGTCCTCGCGAAGAAACCTACACCAGACCCAGGTCGCGGGCCAGCATATCTTCTTCAGTTTCGCGGCGAATAATAGCGCGCGCAACCTGCCCCTGAGCCGTAGCAATCACCGGCGGGCGGGTCAGGTAATTATAGTTGGAAGCCATCACATGGTTATAGGCACCGGTAGCCGGAACAGCAAGAATATCCCCCGCTGTTAGGTCAGCAGGCAGGTAGCAGTAGCGAATCACAATATCACCAGATTCGCAGTGCTTACCCACCACACGAGAAAGTACCTGCTCCCCTTCCGGGGCACGGTTAGCTAAGGTGACCGCATAGTCTGACTCATAGAGCACCGGGCGGGGGTTATCGCTCATACCCCCATCTACCGAGACATAACGGCGTACACGGGTATCACCATGTTCATCTTCAATAGCGACATCCTTAATGGTACCCACCGTGTAGAGGGTGATACCTGAGGGCCCAGAAATAGAACGGCCCGGCTCAAAGGAAAGATGAGGAATAGCCATACCAACATTAGCGCAGGTCTTAGAGACCATATCAGCGAGTTCAGTTGCGATATCAGCTGAGCTACGCGGGGCATCCTGCTCGGTATAGCCAATACCGTAACCGCCACCCAAATCAATCTCGGGCAGTACCACGCCAAAACGCTCGTTAAGCTGCTGCATGTAGGTCAGCACCTTCTCCGCAGCCTTACCAAACCCATCAGCCTCAAAAATCTGAGAACCAATATGGCAGTGCAAACCGCGTAAATCAATGTGCTCACTAGCCAGAGCCAGGGCTGCTGCCACAGTAGCGTAAGCATCATCAGCGGTAATCCCCAGCTCAGCCAACTCATCTAAAGGCAGGCCAGCTAGCGGTGCGGTCCCCGGTGCCAGAGACTGACCAAACTTCTGATCCTCATGGGCCGTAGCAATATAGTCGTGGGTAGAGGCGTGCACACCGGGGGTCACACGTAGCATCACCGGGGCAGTCACGCCCAGCTTAGCTGCTACCTGCCCGATAAGCTGCACCTCAGGCACGGAGTCAGCCACCAGGCGTCCTACCCCGTAAGAAAGAGCCCGGGCGATCTCCTCTGCCGACTTGTTATTTCCATGCAGGGCAATTTTGGCCCCGGGCACACCAGCGCGCATAGCAATCGCCAGCTCACCGCCACTAGCGGTATCCAGGCACAGGCCCTCTTCCTCAGCCCACTTGGCTACAGCAGTCGCCAAAAAGGACTTACCTGCATAGTAAACCGAAACCTGCGCCCCATGCTTCTCAAAAGCAGTCTCAAAAGCTGAGCGGAACTCAGCAGCACGAGCGCGGAAAGTCGTCTCAGAAAAGACGTACTCAGGAGTACCAAAATCAGCCACCAAACGGCTGACGGGAATACCATCGACCTCTAGTTCCCCAGATTGTGCCCGGGTGAAAGAAGGGGCCCAGATGGTGGGGTCAAGGTCAGCCGGGGCGGAGGGGTAGGTCAGCCAGTCAGGCTTAAAGAGTGCGGCTTCTGCTCCCATTTACATCTTCTCCGGTGCGGTAACACCCAGCAGGCCCAGGCCATTGGCCAACACCTGACGGGTTGCCTGGTTCAACAGCAGGCGGGTGCGGTGCAAATCGGTAACCTCCTCATCACCCTTGGGGGCAACATGGGAGACACCGTACCAGCGGTGGTAGGCACCGGCTAGGGTTTCGAGGTAGCGGGCCACGCGGTGAGGTTCACGGAAGTCAGCGGCCTCCTTGACAGCTCCCACGAACTGGCCCAGGGAAGCTAGTAGGGCTGAGTCTGCCTCAGAGTTCAGCAAGGAGGTATCAACAGAGTCAGTGGTGACGCCAGCAGCCTCAGCATTGCGGGCAATAGCGCAGGTGCGGGCGTGGGCGTACTGCACGTAGAAAACCGGGTTCTCGTTGGACTGCTTGGTGAGCAGATCCAGGTCAATATCGATGTTGGAGTCTACCGAGTAGCGGGTCAGGGAGTAGCGGGCTGCGTCCACACCCACAATCTCGACCAGGTCCTCAAGGGTGACGACGGTACCGGCACGCTTTGACATACGCACAGGCTTGCCGTCCTTAACCAGGTTGACCATCTGGCCGATCATGACCTCAACCATCTCAGGGTCATCACCCAGGGCAGCAGCAGCAGCCTTGAGGCGGGCAACATAGCCGTGGTGGTCAGCACCCAGCATGTAGATAGCTAGGTCAGCGGGGTTCTCAGCACGCTTGGTCTTGTCCTGGAAGTAGGCGATGTCCCCAGCGATGTAGGCTGCATTGCCATCAGACTTGATAACAACGCGGTCCTTATCATCACCAAAATCGGTGGATTTAAGCCACCAGGCGCCGTCCTTAAAGTAGAGGTTCTCAGACTCCTTGAGCTTCTCAAGAAGTTCATCTACCTTGCCGTTTTCAAAGAGAGAATTCTCATGGAAGTAGACATCAAAATCTACCTTGAAGTCATGCAAGGAGGCCTTGATGTCTTCGAACATGAACTCAACACCGGTGGCGCGGAAGACTTCCTGGGGGTCTTCGGATTCCAGGGCATCAGGGCGAACCTCTAGCACACGGTTGGCAATATCGGTGATGTACTCGCCACCGTAGCCATCCTCAGGGGCTTCTTCACCCTTGGCACGGGCCAGCAAGGAGCGGGCAAAACGGTCAATCTGGTTGCCGTGGTCATTGAAGTAGTACTCGCGCACAACCTGAGCGCCCTGGGAGATAAAGATACGGGCCAGAGAGTCACCGACAGCTGCCCAGCGGGTGCCACCCAGGTGAATAGGGCCGGTGGGGTTAGCTGAGACGAACTCAAGATTGATGGTCTGACCAGCCAGGGTCTGGCTGGTACCGAAAGCTGCACCCTGCTCCACGATGGTCTTAGCAAGTTCGCCTGCCGCTGCGGCATCTAGAGTGATGTTAAGGAAGCCGGGGCCTGCAATATCAATGCTTGCCACACCGGCAATGTCGCTGATTCGGGTAGCTAGGATTTGGGCTACCTCGCGGGGGTTCTTGCCCACCTTTTTAGAAATCTGCAGGGCGATGTTGGTGGCCCAGTCGCCGTGGTCGCGATTCTTGGGGCGCTCTACGCGCACAGCGGGGGCGGTTTCGCCGTCGTTGAGGGTCAGTTCACCGGCTTCAAACGCTTCAGTCAGCGCGCCGTCAATTGCACTTGAGAGTTCTTCGGGAGTCATAGGGTCAAGTCTACAGGGTCAGCTGTAGACCTACCCAGCGGATGATGTGTTCCCAGGTGCTCTCGCTGGCGTAGATAGCTGGGTCAGAGTGCTCCGCTCCCCCGATGAGGGCCAGTTCGGTGGCTACACCGGCTGCTGAAAGTCTGCGGTGAACCTCAATTGATTGGCTAGGTGGCACACAGGTATCACCGGTGCCGTGAAGGTAGTAGACCGGGGCGTGGGTTCTTTCCCCGGTGCGCTGGGCGGCACGGGCATAGTCGACGGGGTGAGCCTTGGCCCAGTTGATTTCTGCGGGGGTACCAGCCTCTGGCGGGTAGGTGGAGCCGAGCAACCGCCATTCTGCCCCGTCGTCTTCGGGGTGGTCATAGGGGAACCCCCAGGTGAGGCGATCTTCAAAAATAGTTCGCAGGTCGCTCACTCCGTAGATAGAAACAGCGCAGCAAACGGAGGAGTCTGCTTGCCCTGCCATAGCGCGGGTAGCGAGCGTGGTGGCAGTCAGCCCTTCAAGGTAGGGCTCGTTCAAATGACCGGTTGCCGCAGCGAGTTGAACCAGGTGCCCGCCTGCTGACCCGCCAGCAAGGACGATGCGCTGCGGGTCGATACCAAATTCTTGGGCCTTGGTTTTGAAGTAGCGGATCGCTGTTTTGAGGTCGTTGATTTGGGCAGGAAAGAGAGCTTCGTGGCTGAGCCGGTAGTTGATGGAAGCTGTGGCGAAACCTGCGCGGGAGAATCGCTCGCGCACACGGTGTAGGCCGTTATTGGCCAGCAGGAAGGAGGATTTGTCGCCGTAGCGCCAGGCTCCGCCGTGGACGTAGATGAGAAGGGGTGCGGGGTGGTTCTCACCGGTAGGGGCGTTGGGCGGGTAGAAGTCAAAGGTGTGGGAGGGGTGACTGCTTCCCGCATAGTTGCCGGTGAGTGTGGTCATTGATTCAGCCCTTCGGTGCGCTGGTGTTTGTTCTACTGTAACGGGTTTGTGGTCTGGGGCTGAGTTTCTGGTAGAGTAATCAGGTCTGAGTTTCGCTCCGTGAAGTGAGCGTTTCAGAGTTGCCCTCGTAGCTCAGTGGATAGAGCACCAGTTTCCGGAGCTGGGTGTCGAAGGTTCGAATCCTTTCGAGGGCACACACAAAGAAGGTAGGCCAGCATGCGTAAAGCGCTGGCCTACCTTCTTTTTTGTGTGCCCGGCGTCAGGAAATGCCTTAGTGGAGGCCGCGGACGTCCGTAGTAAAGAAATTCTAAGCCACACCCGCATCGCCGTCCTCGCCGCATTTATTCTGAAAGTCCCGCAACTAGTTGCGGCTAAAACAGAATAAATGCGGAAGGCAAGGGAAGCCTTTGTCTCCTCTTCTTTTTGTCTTTGTCCTTCTTGTGCAGTGCTTTTTCTAGGGTTTTGTGACTCTGCCCCTACCCTCTTCCGTCCCGCGTCACATGCCTTGGTTAGTGTAATCACAGGGGATGGTGTATGCGCTTGAGGATTGACCGAATAGAGTTAGAAACATGAACATTGCAGAACTGCACCGCCCATGACAGAGAGGCCGATAGTGCAGCAAGCTGGGTCATTGCGAGTAAACCTTTTTCGGTTACAT
Organism: Rothia sp. 32237D007AR; assembly: GCF_053544675.1. Lineage (NCBI taxonomy): Bacteria > Bacillati > Actinomycetota > Actinomycetes > Micrococcales > Micrococcaceae > Rothia > Rothia sp. 32237D007AR. Next base: position 56,619 of record NZ_JBPPUO010000004.1, read on the forward strand.
ACTCACAGTGGCATCACGGCAAGAGCACTATCCACCACGGACTGCCATAGCTTCAAAGCATTTCGTTGCATGTCCAGTTATTTCTGGTAAAGAAAATGACTCATCGTCTCGTATAGTCTTTTCGTTTCCAGAGCCCTTTCCCCTAACAGAAGGATATGTTTACCTTGTCAACTCAGTCAGATTCTCGTCGTAGCGCCGAGCGCGTTGTAGAAGTTCTCGAAGCCCAGGGTGTCAAGACCATCTTCGGTGTTCCCGGCGCTAAGATTGACCCCGTTTTTGACGCGCTTGTAGATAGCGATATGGACATGGTTGTCTGCCGCCACGAGCAGAACGCAGCTTTCATGGCTGCTGCTGTTGGCCGTCTGACCGGCACCCCCGGTGTTGCCATCGTAACTTCCGGCCCCGGCGTCACCAACCTGGCCACCGGTCTGCTGACCGCAACTGCTGAGGGTGACCCCATGGTCGCCATCTGTGGTGCTGTGCAGCGTGCAGACCGCCTGAAGCTCACCCACCAGTCCCTGGATGCAGCGTCCTTCCTTTCCACCGTCACCAAGTTCGCCGGTGAAGTTAACGCTGCTGACAACGTTGCCTCCACCATGGTTAACGCTTTCCGCCGCGCTGAAATGATGCCCCGCGGTGCAACTGCCGTTGTTTTCCCCAGCGATGTGCTGACCGAAGAGACCACTCGTTCCATCACCACCAAGCTGACCGACCCCCAGCTGGGCCAGGCACCTCAGGCCTCCATTGAAGAAGCTGCTGCTGCTATTAAGGCTGCCCGCTTCCCCGTACTGCTCGTTGGTATGCGCGCATCATGCAGCGAAGGCACCGACGCCCTGCAGGAACTGCTGGCAGCAACTGACCTGCGCGTTGTAGAAACCTTCCAGGCTGCCGGTATGATCGGTCGCAACCTGGAAGACCACTTCCTGGGCCGTGTTGGTCTCTTCCGCAACCAGCCTGGCGATATTGCTCTGCACCAGGCTGACCTGGTTGTCACCATTGGTTACAACCAGATTGAATACGATGCACGCCTGTGGAACACCGATGACCAGCGCCGCATCATCTCCATTGACGAGATCAGCGACGACATGGACGACGCTTTCCAGCCTGAGCTGGAACTGCGCGGTGACATCCCCGCAACCGTCCGCGCCCTGGTTCCCCTGCTTGAAGGCTACAAGATGCCTGAAGAGGCACGCGCCAAGGCCGATGACCTGCGCGACCAGCTCAGCAAGGTTGAACTGCCCGTTGGTACCGACAGCGACCGCATTGACCCCCTCTTCGTTGTTCAGACCCTGCGTTCATGCCTGAGCGACGACACCGTCGTCACCTGTGACATTGGTTCACACCAGATCTACATGGCACGTTACTTCCGCACCTACAAGCCCCGCACCCTGCTCTTCTCCAACGGTCAGCAGACCCTGGGCGTCGGCCTTCCCTGGGGTATCGCTGCAAGCATCGTAGACCCCTCAAAGCCTGTTGTCTCTGTCTCCGGTGACGGTGGCTTCCTCTTCTCCGCCATGGAGCTAGAGACCGCTGTCCGCCTGAAGAGCAACCTGGTTCACATTGTCTTCAACGACAACACCTACGACATGGTCGCCTTCCAGGAGCACATGAAGTACGGCCGCACCAGCGGTGTACAGCTGGGTGAATACGATGTTGCCGCTTACGCTGAATCCTTCGGCGCTCACGGCCACACCGTCACCAACCCCGATGACCTGGCTGACACCATCAAGGCTGCACTGGCTGAAGAAGGCCCCTCAGTCATCAACGTACCCGTTGACTACACCAACAACGCCACCTACCTGGCCCACCAGCTACGTAGCGACGTCCTCAACTAAGGTTTAGTCACCCCATCAGGGTGTGCAGGGCCAGCTCATTCAACTGTTTCGACTGCGAAAGCTAGCCCTCACGCCCTAGATTGAATCGTTTATCTAATGTGCAGAGTTCAGCGAGAGCTCTGCACATTAGATAAACCAGGTAGGTCACACCTACCACAACCCACTTTTGAAAGGTTTCCCCTAATGACTATCAAGCGTCATACCATTTTTCAGCACAGCCTTATTTCTTCGCTGATTGCCGGTGTCTACGATGATGACCTCACCCTGCAGGAGCTACTGGGGCACGGTTCTTTCGGTATCGGCACCTTCAACGCGCTCGATGGTGAAATGATTGTCATCGATGGGCACTGCTACCAGATGCGTTCTGACGGGACCATCTCAGAACCGGATCTTTCTGAGAAGACCCCTTATGCTGTGGTTACCAACTTTGTGCCCTCGATTCGTAAAGAGCTGACTGGCAACCTATCTCGCAAGGATGTTGATCGCATTGTTGGCGAGCTAGAGCCTAGCCCCAACTATGTATACGCCGTGCGTATTACCGGCGAGTTCAACTGGGTCACTACTCGCACCGTTGCTCGACAGACCCGCCCCTACCCGCCCTTGGTTGAAGCAACCGATGGTGAAGAAATCCTACGCTTTGAAAATGTCAAGGGCACTTTGGCTGGCTTCCGTAGCCCCAAGTTCCAGTCAACAGTTGCAGTCCCTGGCTGCCACGTTCACTTCCTAGATGATGAACACACTCAGGGCGGGCACGTTGTTGATTATGACATTAAGAATGTTCTTGTTGAGATGTGCATCGGTACCGATATGCAGCTGCGCCTACCTTTGACTCAGGAATTCATGGAAGCTGATCTGGTTCCTGATGACCTCATGGAACAGCTCAATAAGGCTGAGCACTCTTCTCACTAAGGTTATTAACTAATCTAGAGAAGCTCTGAGCTTTTCTTTTTAGGACGCTTGTACCCCCTTTCCTGCCTTCTGGCTGGTAGGTGGGTGTAGGCGTCCTTTTTCTGTGTCTGTGTGCGGGCGAGCAGTGACTGGGTGGTCACACATCACTGTTTTTGAGAACGATTCTCATTTACAATAGGAGGGGCGTCTCTTCGTAGACCCACGCATCAACCTTCCCCATCCACTTGATGAAAGGCCCCCTTCCCCATGCAAACCATCCGCAGAGGGGTAACAGCACTACTAGCAATCCTGCTAGCAGCCCTCTACCTCCCCTTCGCTCACGCAGAAGACTCACGCTTTGAGATCTCCAGCGGCCACACCGACGGCTTCTACGTATCGACTGACACCGGAACCCCCGTTGTCAAAGTCGCCAACGGCCTGGGCAACACCCTCTATGACCCCAATTCGGTCTACTTTGCCATTAACAGCTCAACCTACGGCACCAACTACGAATTCAGTAGCCTAGACCGCAGCAGCTCAGAAGGTTATTACACCGCCAGCTGGGAGGCCTCCCACTACTTCGAACCCGGCTGGAGCGCCCCTGGCTACCGGGACAATGGCTTTAGCTCCGTGCGTATCGACTTCACCGAAGTTACCGGCCCTGCCCCCTTTGCAGTGCTGGGTAACGACCCCATGGACGAAGAAGATGAGTTCGCTACCGTCCCCTTCCTCAGCGACGGCAAGTACTACCTTGAGGCAGGCACCTCCCTGCCCATTCTGGGCCACACTCACGCCCACTGGTTCTTTGAACATTCAGGCACCTACACCCTCACCGGCCATGCAGTAGCAGTCACAGCAGATGGCCGCGAAGTGGAGTCTGCTCCCTTCACCGAAGTATTCCAGGTGGAGAAACATGAGGACGACACCCGCGCCGACCTGCCCGTCATTACCCTGGGCACTCCCGCAGAAGAGCACGACCACGGTCACGAGCATGACCACGATCACGAGAGCATTCCCGGTCACGAGCACGAGCACGAGCACGAGAGCAATCCCGGTCACGAGCATGACCACGAGCACGAGAGCAATCCCGGTCACGAGCACGACCACGAGCACGAGAGCACTCCTGGTCACGAGCACGAGCACGAGGACGGCCACGACCACGGTCATGAACACGACCACGGGCACGGCCAGCCCCTTACTGACCCCACCACCATCAGCGCAGGCCACGTTGACCTCTTCAACGTATCTGCTGAAGATGGCACCCTGCAGCTAGCTCTCAACGATGGCACCAGCGGGCACCACGTACTCCGCGCCCCCGAAAGCGTCACCATGGTTATTGGCCCCTCAGCCCTGACCAGCCTGCCTGCTTCACGCGCCCAGAAACTAGCACCTACTGGCTACCTGATTAGCGAAAACGGTACTGAACAAGAAACCCTACCCTTCATGGGCTGGGACACCTCAGCAGTAGCACCCGACTTTGAAGCCATCGACCTGAAGGTACTGGAAGTAACCGGCCCCGGTAGCATCTTCATGTTCAAGGTATCCCCCTTCCAGGGTATGACCTCCCCCTTCACCAACGGTGACTACCGCGTAGCAGAAGGTTCGGTTCTCCACCAGGCCAACCCCGGCCACGCCCACACCAACTGGCTCTTCACTGAAGCTGGAACCTACACCCTGAAAATCCAGGCAAGCGGCACCCCTCATGATGGTGACTCACCGGTAACCTCAAACATCAGCACCTACACCTTTACCGTAGGTGAGACTGCCTCCGCCCCGGAATCCCAGGAGCCCCAGCCCGAGCAGGAAGAAGCTAAGGCTCCCCTAGCTTCTCCTTCAGCAGAGGCAAGCCCCTCAGCTGCTGAACCGGTTGCCACCGATGCAACTACTGTTGCAAGTGCACCCTCGGCAGCTGAGTCAGCAGCCCAGGACAACCAGCAGGGTCAGAACATCCAGCAGGGCCAGAAGAATGAACAGGCTCAGGGCAAGGCAGCAGCCAGCCCCGCCGCCTCTGCTCTTGCTCACACCGGTAGCAACCTGACAATTCTCCTGGTTCTCGGTGCCCTCCTTAGCCTAGGAGGTATCGTCACTGTGCTGGTACGCCGCACCGCATAAGCAGCACACAGTACAGAAACAAAAGTATAGAAACATACATATCTAAGGGTCCCCACAGACTGTGCCCTCTACCCCACCACCAAAAGGGGTAGAGGGCACAGTTCTTTTCACACCCGCCCTGCCCTAAAATAGAGGGCAGTATGTCTAGTTCAGATTCTTCTCGCACACCTGCCCAACCACTTTCTTCTATTGCCGCCGCCATGCACGGGGCCGGCGTCCGCACCGCCCAGCCTACCGAACCCCAGCCTGCCGAAAAGCGAGGCGGCAGGCGGAAGGTATCCAGTAATCGTGAGGGGGCGGACGCGCCCACCCGCTCCCAGCGTCGCGGCCGCAGCTCGGGGTCCCGGGGCAGGCAGGGTGGGAAGAAACCGAACCAGCGCCGCCCCTACACCCCGCTGATTCCTGAAAAAATTACTTACCCCCAGGCCCTGCCTGTATCTGCCCGCCGGGACGATATTATGGCAGCCATTCGGGATAACCAGGTCGTCATTGTCGCCGGTGAAACCGGCTCAGGTAAGACCACTCAGCTCCCCAAGATGCTCCTGGAACTGGGCCTGGCAGAAAAGGGCATGATTGGGCACACCCAGCCCCGCCGTCTAGCTGCCCGCTCCGTGGCTGAACGTATTGCCGAAGAACTAGGCCAGAACATCGGTGAAACGGTGGGTTACCAGGTGCGCTTCACCTCAGAGGTGGGCGAAGGCTCCGCTATCAAGCTCATGACTGACGGTATTCTCCTAGCCGAAATTCAAAACGACCGGCTGCTGCGCCAGTACTCAGCCATCATCATTGACGAGGCCCACGAGCGTTCCCTCAACATTGACTTTATTCTGGGCTACCTCAAGCGCATCATGAGCCAGCGCCCCGACCTAAAAATCGTCATTACCTCAGCGACCATCGACCCGGAGCGTTTCGCCCGCCATTTCTCCCCCAGTTTCATGCCCGGGGTCGGCATCGTCGATGAGAGTCTGAGCGCCGAAGAAAAAGAAATTGCCGAAGCCGCCCTGCCCGATGATGCCCCGCCCATTATCGAAGTATCTGGGCGCACCTACCCGGTTGAGATCCGCTACAGACCCCTGAGTGAGCCACGCACCGGCGATGGCGGGGAAGATGAGGCAGACGCCGGTGACGGCCTAGAAGATGAAGACCGTGACCCCATCGAGGGTGTACTCGATGCTGTGCGTGAGCTATCTGAAGAGGCCCCCGGCGACATCCTCATTTTCTTCTCTGGCGAGCGCGAAATTCGAGACGCCGCTGACGCCATTGAAGAGATGGTGCGCTCTACCCGCCGCCTGGCCGATTACGAGGTGCTCCCTCTTTATGCTCGGCTCTCTATGGCTGAGCAGCATAAGGTGTTCAAGCCCGGTGGGCGTCCGCGCATCGTGTTGGCCACCAACGTTGCAGAGACCTCGCTGACTGTGCCCGGTATTAAGTACGTGATTGATACCGGCACCGCCCGTATCTCCCGCTATTCGGCCCGCACTAAGGTGCAGCGCCTGCCTATTGAGCGTATCTCTCAGGCATCGGCTAACCAGCGTTCGGGCCGCTGTGGTCGTGTCTCTGACGGTATCGCTATCCGTCTCTATTCAGAAGAGGATTTTTTAGCGCGCCCAGAGTTCACCGACCCCGAAATTCTGCGCACTAATCTGGCGGCGGTAATCTTGCAGATGACCGCTATTGGGGTGGTTAAGTCCCCTGCTGATATTGAGAAGTTCCCTTTTGTTCAGCCTCCAGAAACGCGTGCTATTAACGATGGTGTTAATCTGTTGCGTGAGCTGGGGGCACTTGCTACCCCCGGCCGTGATGGGGCGGACGCCCTGCCCCGCGATAGGCGCGGGGCACGAGGTAGAGGGGGGCCGCGTCCGTCCTCACCGCTCACTGCCGCCGGGCAGGCTATGGCTGCTCTACCTGTTGATCCTCGTTTGGCGCGCATGATTGTAGAGGGCTCTAAGCGGGGTGTGGCTAAGGAAATTATGGTGCTGGCTGCGGCTCTGACTATTCAGGACCCTCGCGAGCGCCCTGCCGAGCACCGGGGTGAGGCTGATTCTTTGCATGCCCGCTATAAGGATGAGACCTCAGATTTTACGTCCTTTCTTTTGCTGTGGCAGTTCATTAATGAGAAGCAGGCCGAGCTCTCTTCTAGTCAGTTCCGCAAGTTGTGCCACCGGCAGTATCTGAACTTTTTGCGTATTCGTGAGTGGCAGGATCTTTTTGCCCAGTTGCGGGAGATTGGCCGGTCAGCCGGTATCACGGTTGAGGGTGGGCGTGAGATTGACCCGGCGGCCAGTGAGGTTGAGGTGCATAAGTCGCTGCTCTCTGGTTTGCTGTCGCATATTGGTATGCAAGATGAGCAGAATCGCCGCGAGTACCGGGGCGCCCGCGGAACCCGTTTTGCGATTTTCCCCGGTTCTGCTCTCTTTAAGAAGAATCCGGTCTGGCTGGTCTCTGCTGAGCTGGTGGAGACTTCTCGCCTGTGGGCGCGGGTGAATGCCCAGATTGAGCCCGAGTGGGTTGAGGAGCTAGCCGGCCCCTTGCTGAAGCGTTCTTATTCTGATCCGCACTGGTCGTCCCGCCAGGGCTCTGTGCTTGCCCACGAGAAGGTAACCCTCTTCGGTCTACCCGTCATCGCTGACCGCCGTATCCAGTACTGGCGGGTTGACCCGGTTGCTGCCCGCCAGATTTTTATTCAGTCTGCCCTGGTAGAGGGTGACTGGCAGACCCGTCACCGCTTCTTTGCCCGCAATCAGAAGGCCCTGGCTGAGGTTGAGGAGCTTGAGGCCCGTCTGCGCCGCCGCGATTTGCGGGTGGATGATGCGGCGCTCTTTGATTTCTATAATGCCCGTATTCCGGAGCATGTTGTTTCTGAGCGTCATTTTGACCGCTGGTGGAAGGATGAGCGCCGGGTCAACGAGCACCTGCTCGATTTCACCCCCGAGAACCTGATCGACGAAGAGGCCGCCGATTACGACGAATCCCTCTTCCCCCGCACCTGGATAGCCCGCACCTCTGGCGGGGAACTTGCCCTGGACCTGCGCTACGAGTACGCCCCGACCGTGCAGATTGGCGGGGTGCGTTCTTCTCAGGCTCAGACGGACGGTATTGCGGTGCAGGTTCCGGTGCTTTTTTTGGGTCAGCTTGAACCGGCTCCTTTCCAGTGGCTGATTCCGGGTCTGCGCGAAGAACTGGTGACGGCCCTGATTAAGTCCTTGCCTAAGCAGATCAGGAAGAACTTTGTGCCAGCGCCGGATGTTGCCCGTCAGGCTGTTGAGAAGCTCACGGCCGACTATTCCCCTGCTACGGATTCGCTCACGGAGTCTTTGGCCCTGGTGCTGCGTCGTCTGCGCGGCCATGTGGTTGACCCGGCTGAGTTCAATTGGGAGGCTGTGCCTGAGCACCTGCGTTTTACCTTCCAGGTGCGTAACCATCAGAACAAGATTCTGGGTGAAGGTAAGGATCTAGTGGAGTTACAGGGCCTTTTGCATGCTGAGATTCGTTCTGCCCTGGCAGCTTCCTTGGGTGCTACCCCTGAGACTATGGGCAAGATGGCGGCTCTGGCAGCTGGTGGCAAGAAGGCTCCGGACGCCCGTAGTGGCTCTGGCCGTGGGCAGGTTCGTGGCGGCGCTGGCAGCCGGGGTTCTGCTACCGACGGGGTGCAGGCGTCCGCCCCGGAGGGGGCAGGTAAGAAGGCTGTACGGGAGGTCTCTGGCCTGACCGACTGGCCAGAACAGGATCTACCCCGTAAGGTTGAGCGTCTTATTGCCACCCAGACTGTAGCCGGTTACCCGGCCCTGGTCGATGAGGGGGCATCCGTTGCTGTGCGCATCTTCCCCACTGAAGCTGAAGCCGCCCAGGCCCAGCGCGGGGGTGTTATCCGCCTGCTCAAGCTCAACACCCCTTCGCCTGAACGCTACGTTTCAGAGCACCTGAATAACCGTGAAAAGCTGATTTTTACCCAGAACCCGCACGGTTCTATTGATGCTTTGATTAGTGACTGCACCGTAGCTGCTATTGACCAGTTGGTGCCCGCTACCCCGCCCTTCACCAAGGCAGAGTACACGGCCCTGTTCAACAGTGTGAGGGCTGAGCTGATTGATACGGTCTTTGTGATGACCAAGCTCGTTTCCGATATTCTCTCAGAGACCGCTAAGGTTCAAAAGCTCATTAAGAAGTCCACCTCCCTTACGGTCATTCACGCCATGAGTGATATGAAGAGCCAACTAGAGAACCTGGTCTACCCGGGCTTTGTGACTGCCACTGGTGCCACCCAGTTGCACCATCTGCCGCGGTATCTCAAGGCGATTTCCAAGCGTATTGAGAAGCTTGGGCCCAACGTCAACAGGGATAACCAGCTCATGCTGACGGTGCAGGAGCTTGAGGACGCCTACGATAAGGCCGTACAGTCCCTACCTGGGGGCACTGCCCCGACTTCTGAGCTGGAGCAGGTGAGCTGGATGATTGAAGAGCTTCGGGTGAGCTTCTTCGCCCAGGAACTTGGCACCGCTTACACGGTCAGTGAGAAGCGGGTGGCTAAGGCCCTGCGCGAGGCTCTGGAGGCTATCAAGAACTCCTAGGCCCCACCCATCTCTACCCTAGGTACCATCTAAATGAGAAAAACCCACGAACTAGGTGGGTTTTTCTCATTTAGATGGTCTTTTCCCTACGATCTATCTCTTCTCGGGTGCATGGGGGAAGAAAATATCCTCAATCCGGCAGCTGAAGACTTCAGCCAACTGGAAGGCTAGGGGCAGGGAGGGATCAAAGCGTCCTTTTTCAATTGAGATAACGGTCTGACGCGACACCCCGAGCAGATCAGCTAGCTGCTGCTGGGAATAGCCTTGCTCAGCGCGTAGTTCTTTAAGCTGGTTCTGCACGGCTTAGATGCCTTTACGCTGATAGACCTTGTAGCTGACCAGGAAAACCAGCATAGCCAGGAGGGTGGTGGCTGTCAGCAGCAGAGAGGGCGATACATCCCAACCGAAGATAGCGAAGGCTCCAGCACCTAAGCCCATCGTTGCAAGCATCAGGTGGAAGGTAGTTTCGGCAGCCTTTCCGTACCAGTGGTTTTCGATGCTGGCTTCTGGGTTGCGGGTAGCTCCTTTGATGGTGTTTCGATCAACTAGAACTGCCCAAAGGGTGGCCGCTAATGCCGGAATCAAGGCTAATGAGGCCACTGGCACCCACCACCAGGTGATGTGGTCAGTGCGAAGGGTAATGATACCCCAGGCCAGAAGTTGAGCCAGCAATGCTCCGCCCAGAATGCTGACGAGCAGCAGCGTTATCTGGCTTCCGCCAAAACGAGAACGACCCCAGGTACTTTGAGGCTTATGAGTGGTCATGTCAACTCCTTATGTAAAGGTTGCTTTACAGATAATGTGAAATAAACTTTACATCTAGGTTTCTAGACATGTCAAGCACACTTTACTAAAAGACCCTGACGGAAAAGACCATTAAAACCAGAAAAACCCACCTAGTTCGTGGGTTTTTCTGATTTAGATGGTACCTACTGGTGGGCTAGGCAGGCACCGAGTCGCCGTAGCCCAGCTCGGTCAGGGCTGCCCGCAGCTTTTCAGCAGCCTCATCCATGGCAGCCGCATCGGGGTTACGGTTAGCCTGCTCGAAGGTGAACTCGCTCTGATCCACCGCCGGCCAGACATGAAGATGGGTATGGGGCACATCAAAACCGGCAATAATCATGCCAACCCGGGTGGGCTCAAAAGCCTTCATCAGGCCCTTCGACACCTTCTGGGCAACCTCAAAAAGGTGGGCAGACAGATCCTCGGGCAGGTCAACCCAGTGGTCAACCTCAGCCTTAGGCACCACCAGGGTGTGACCATACTGGAAGGGTTCAATAGTCAGAAAAGCTACTACCTGGTCATCCTCCCAAATGAAGCGGCCGGGCAGTTCACGGTTAATGACCTTAGTAAAAATAGTGCTCATCGTTTCTCTCCTAAATTTCTACAGACTCACCGGGAGCCAGGTAGTCAAAAGTAGTTCCGTACTTCTTACCGAAGGTGGTTGCATGCCCCACAATCATGGCCCGGCCGTTTTCAGCTAACAGTGAGTCATGAATCTGGAAGGCACGCGGGGCGCGCACAGCAATGATGAAGTCGATAACTTCCTGAATCTTATTCCAGGGAGCATGAATCGGCACCAGCAGGGTTTGCACCTCAATACCGTGAGGAACCACAAAAGAGTCACCGGGGTGGAAGAGGTTATCGTCAATCAGGTAGCCCACATTATCAATGACCGGCAGCAGAGGGTGAATCACAGCATGGCTACCGCCGAAGGTCTTCACACTCAAGCCTGAGAGGGCCAGTTCCCCATCAGCTTCTACAGGGTGAGCCTGAGCCTCAGGCAGGGTCGCCACTACAGCATCAACGACCGCAGCAGGAGCATGAAGGGTGACGTTAGGGTTCTCACGCAGAAAATCAATCACCTTACCCTCATCGAAGTGATCAGGGTGCGCGTGGGTGACCAAAATATGATTGGCCCCAGCTAAGGCCTGCTCAAGCTCAGAGAAGTTTCCCGGATCGAGTACGACCACGGTGCCGTCCTTTTCAAGCCTCACGCAGGAGTGGGTATATTTGGTAAGTTTCATATCTACTACCCTAGTAGCTCACACCACAGTCAGACCAGTTGCTCTCTAGACTTTCTGTGCAAGCCTCTCAGGTCTTTGGTGGGCTTTCGCCCCGGGAGAAGAGCCCACTGCCGCCCAGAAGAACCTGGTGTACAGTAGGCACAGATAGAGACCACACACACCAGGAGGGAACACCCCATGAACACGAACTCCACAACCCCTGGCAGCAAGCCCACCGAAATGCGCAACACCAAGCAGCGCAGAATCGTCACCGCGACCCTGGAAACCCTTGAAGACTTCATCTCTGCCCAAGGCCTACACCAGCTCATGCTCTCACGTGGCGATAAAGTATCTCTAGCAACGACCTACCGTATTCTGCAATCTATGGTGGCAGCAGGTGAGGTAGAAGCCCTCAAGACCGAGGACGGCGAGGCCATCTACCGCCGCTGCGACTCTGAGCACCACCACCACCATTTGCTCTGCCGCCGGTGCGGGGCCGCCCAAGAATTTGAGATTCCTGAGTTCGAAGAAAAAGCTCTAGCGATTGCAGCAAAGAACGGCTATAGCCAGGTAGACCACGTCATTGAAATTACCGGTCTCTGCTCTAACTGTTCAGCGACCGAACAGGCTTAGGTTCTGCGCTAGCCCCTTCCCCAGTGCGGACGCGCCCCGATGCTGAATAGCGCTGACGGACAGCGCGCACCAGACGGCAGACCACAAAAATGAGGAACGATAAGGTAGTCACATAGGGGCTAATAGGTAGAGAGCCAGCCAGGGCCAGCAGAATACCGCCCACCATAGCTACCTCAGCGAAAAGCACTGAAAGAAGCAGAGCACGCAGGGGCGAGGCTGTTATTTGCAGGGCTGCCGCCGCCGGAGTAATCAGCAGGGCCAATACCAATAAGGAACCCACCACCTGCACCGACAGGGCAGTTGCGATACCCAGCACAATCATAAAAGCGATGGAAAGCACCCGCAGGGGCACCCCCTTAGCTGAGGCAACTACCGGGTCAAGGGAAGCGAACATGAGCGGGCGCCACATGAGCGCTAAAGCCCCGAGAATGACAAGGCCACCGACCACCATTGAGGTGAGCTGGGCAGAATCAACAGAAACAATCTGACCAGTGAGCAGGGAGAACTTATTAGCGGCCCTGCCTGAATAGAGGGAAAGGAAGAGAATTCCCAGCCCCAAACCAAAAGGCATAAGGGCACCAATGACCGAGTCGTTTTCATGGGCGCGGGCACCCATCAGGGCAATGAGCAGGGCCGAGATGATAGAACCCACCAGGGAACCTGTCACCACGTTATAGCCCAGCAGCAAGAAGAGAGCGGCACCGGCAAAAGACATCTCAGCAATAGCGTGAACCGCAAAAGCGTGGCGGCGTAGCATCACAAAGAGCCCCACGCACCCGCCGATCACACCCAAGACAGCGCCAGCAATAATGGACTGGCTCAGTAAGGACACCAACTCGCCGTAGCGGTCAAAGACGAACACCTTGCTCATAAAGTCGGCAAAAGTCATCGGGCATCGGCCCCTTTCACAGGTACAAGCGGCTGGGGGTAATCAGTTTCGAAAGCGCAGTGATCTTCTCGCTGTTCGCCACCGACCACCACATAGCGGCCATTGGTCTTAATAACCGATACCGGGGTCTGGTAGAGGCCGGTGAGCACCTCGGTCCGCATGACCTCTTCTACCGACCCTACGGTGAAGCGTCCGCCAGCCAGATAGAGTAGGCGGTCTACATGGTCGATAATGGGGTTAATTTCGTGGGTCACAAAAACGACGGTGGCACCGTGATCCCTGTTATAGCGGTGAATTAAATCTGAAACCGCGTACTGATGGTTCAAATCCAAAGAGAGCAGGGCCTCATCAGCCAAGATAATCTTGGGATCATTCGCTAGGGCCTGGGCAATACGCAGACGCTGCTGCTCACCACCAGAAAGTAGCCCCACCGGCACATTGGCATAGTCACTAGCCCCCACTGCATCGAGGAGGGAATCAACTTTCTCACGGTAGGCCCGGCTCTTCAGGCGAAAGCCCCAGCGGTGGCCGTCCACCCCCAGCCCCACAAAATCGCGGGCTCGCAGGGGCATCTCGGTGCCGATAGCCTTCTGCTGGGGAATATAACCCACACCGGGGTTGCCCAGGCGGGCGGGGGTGCCAAGAACCGAGATTTTACCGGCGCTCAGCTGGGTCAGGCCCAGAATGACCTTGATGAAGGTTGATTTGCCCGAGCCGTTAGGGCCCAGCACGGCAAAATATTCACCCTGCTCGATGCTAAGGTCAAGGCCCTGCCAGAGGGTGCGGTGGCCAAAGGAAAGCCCGCCCCCGGTTACCTCAAGGGCAGGGGCGAGCTGGGTAGAAGAGTGAGCCATTGGCTATGCTACTGCCTTTTCTAGGTTGTCAATGTTCTGGGACATCCAGGCCATGTAGCCGGTGTTCTCAGGTAGGGTCTCAGTGAAGGGGACGCTAGCAACTCCAGCTTCCTGAGCAAAGGTGTAGATTTCTTTGGTCTGGGCGGTCTGGGTCTGCTCATTGAAGGCTAGCAGGTCAATCTTACCGCTGGTCAGAGCGTCCTTGGTTTCCTGCATGGTCAGGGGGGCGATGTCATTTTCGCTATCGACTGCCGCGGTAAGGTCGGTGGGGGTGGCGTCGGTAAAGCCAGCGTCCTCTAGCATGTAGCCAGATACGGGTTCGGTTGCCAGGTAGGCGCGCTCTTTGGTGTCGATGGCCTTGAGGCGCCCTAGGAGCTGGTCAGATTCTGCTGAGAAATCAGCGGCTGCGCTGGTGTAGGCCTGGGCGTTAGCAGGGTCAAGTTCAGCCAGGTCGGCTGCGACCTGGTCGGCAACCTTCTTCATGGTGTCTAGGTCGTACCAGACGTGCTCATTGTAGGAGTGCACGTGATCGGCGTGCTCTTCGCCGGTGGAGCTGTGCTCTTCTGCCATGTGAGCTAGTTCGTCGGCACTAAAGAGCCCTGAGATTTCTACCGCGTTGACCACGATTTGATCGGGGTTATCAGAGCCTGCCATTTCGGTCAGGAAGGTGTCGTAGCCACCACCGTTGACTACCACCAGGTCAGCGTCTTTAACGGTCAGACGGTCCTGGCTGGTCGCTTCGTAGGAGTGGGGGTCCACAGCGGTTGAAGCAATGAGCGGAGTGACCTCTACCTTGTCACCGCCGATAGCAACTACCACATCTGCATAGACGTCAGTGGTGGTGACAACCTGCAAGGTGCCATCATCAGAGGAGGATGAGGGGCTGGCGTTGTTGGCCCCGCAGGCAGAGAGAGCAAGTGCCGATACGGCAAGAAGTGAAAAGGTGGGAAGAATCTTTCGCATGGCACTGTCCTTTGGTGAGGAATAAGGGAAAACGCTTCTGCCAGCCTACTCTTTTCTGCGAACGGTTCGCAAATATAAGGGGCGTACACCGCATCACACCCGCCCCCAGCACCGAAAAGGACGCCCACCCCTCTCCCCTGCCACAGGCAAAGAAGGTGGGGGCAGGCGTCCGCACAGAGCAGGAACCTCAAGAAGAGGCTAACGAGTTAACTGCACCCATCAGTCAGTGCCGTACCTGGAGGCAGCCTCCTTACGGCGGCGCACATGCTCCTGAGTGGTGTCCTTAATTTCACCCACCAGCTCTTCGAGAATATCCTCCAAAAAGAGCACACCAACACTCTGCCCCTGAGCATCAACCACATGAGACACATGCGCCCGGTTACGCTGCATAGTAGCTAGAGCATCGTCAATATCGGTATCAGGTTTAACAATCGACATCTGGCGCAACTTACTCCAGGCAATAGGCTGATCCATACGGTCAGCCTCATAGACCAGAGCATCCTTAATATGCAGATAGCCCATATAAGTACCATCCTGCTCATCCTTCATCACAAAACGGGAATAGCCGGTGTGAGCCACAGCCCGCTCCAGTTCAGCCGGGGTACAGGGGAAAGTCATGGTCACCAAATCATCACTGGGCACCATAATTTCAGCAACAGCCTTAGTGCTAAACTCCAGAGCACCTGAGAGCACCCCTGAGTCATCCTCAACCGTGCCCTCTGCCGTTGACTGGGCAACAATATTTTGCAACTCATCAAGAGTGAAGGTCGAGGCAACCTCAGCCTTAGGCTCAATTTTCATCAGGCGCAGAGTGTGGTCGGCAATCCAGTTAAGGAAACCCACCAGAGGCTTGAGAATACGCGATACCGTCACCAGAGGCGGGGCAATCCAGAGGGCAACGCCCTGGGCCGCCAGAGATACCGCCATATTCTTAGGGACCATCTCACCAAAAATAACGTGCAGGTAGGTCACCAGAATCAGAGCAAAAGCAAAACCCAGGGCACTCGCTACCTCATAGGGAATACCCCAGCCTTCCAGGGGGCCTGCTACCAGGTGGTGCAGGGCAGGCTCTGACACATTCAGAATCAGCAAGGAGCAGACGGTAATACCTAGCTGGCAGGTAGCCAACATGAGCGAGACATTCTCTAGGGCATAGAGTACTGTCACCGCCCGCTTATTACCTGTCTCCGCCAGGGGCTCAATCTGGGAGCGGCGAGTAGACATGATAGCGAATTCGCCGGCCACAAAAAAGGCGTTACCGGCAAGCAGCACAAAGAGCAGGGCGATAGCTACCCAGTCGTTCATCGTGCCCCCTCCTTTCGAGCTGTAACCTCATCGGTGGTGAGGGCTTCAGGGATAAATCGGATGCGATCTACGCGGCGCTGTTCCATTTTTTCAACACGCAAACGTCCTCCCTCGACCGGCACCACATCGCCGGTTTCGGGTACGCGACCCAGGTGATCCATCATGAACCCACCCATGGTTTCGTAGGCGGGGTCATCGTCCACATCTAGGGTGCCGATGTAGTCCTTCACTTCATCGGGGCGCAGCAGGCCCGAGAAAATGTAGTCGCCATTGCCTACGCGCAGGGGCCGCTCATCGAAGGCGTTGGCGTCGTGCTCATCGGAGACTTCTCCCACGATTTCTTCCACCAAATCTTCTAGGGTGGTGATACCGGCGGTGCCGCCGTATTCATCTAGTACTACAGCTAACTGTAGGGCACCTTCTCGTAACTGCATGAGCAGGGAGTCAAGGTGCACGGTTTCAGGTACCTGTAGCACCTCTTCCATGAGGGTGCCAGCTTCTAAGAGATCGCGTTTATCTTGGGGCAGACCAACGGCCTTTTTTACGTGGATAACCCCGACGATGTTGTCTTGGTCTTCCCGGTAGAGGGGAAAACGCGAATGGCCGGTGGTGCGGGCTAGTTCAATCACGTCACTGACGGGGGCGGTGTCTTCAAGCATGATGACCTTGCGGCGCGGGGTCATCACATCCGCTGCAGTAAGTTCAGCAAAGGAGAGAGTCTTATCGACAAAGCGGGCGGTATCGGAGTCCAGGGTGCCCAAGTCGGCTGAGCGGCGCACCATAGATGAGAGCTCTTCAGGTGAACGAGCTGCCGAAAGTTCTTCTTTGGCTTCCATACCAAAACGGTGCAGCACCCAGTTAGCAGAGCCATTAGCGGTACGGACAACAGGGCCCATGACGCGGGTAAAGAGTAGCTGAGCTGGGGCAAGAGCCCGGGCCACCCGGTAGGGTTCTGCGATAGCCAGGTTTTTGGGCACTAGCTCACCGATAATCATGGAGAGCAAGGTGGCGATACCCATAGAGAAAATGAGGGTCAGGGCCGAGGCGATGGAGGGAGCTAGACCCCAGGAAGCTATGGTGTCACCAGCTAGGGCGTTGATGCCGCTATCGAGTGTGTAACCGGTGAGCAAGGTGGTGATGGTGATGCCCAGCTGGCAGCTTGATAGTTGGGTTGAGAGTGATTTCAGGCAGGAGAGCACGCGCTCCCCTGCGGTATCTCCCCTATCAATTTCTTGTTGGACTTTAGACTGGTCCAGGGCTACGAGCGAAAATTCTACGGCCACGAAAAAGCCAGTTCCTAGGATGAGAGCCAGGCCGATCAGGAGTAAGAGCCATTCCATTGTTTAGGCTTTCACCGCCTGCCAGATGAGGGGTAGTCCACCTAGTGAGAGGACGCCTCTTGTGGGGGTAAAGAATGATGTGCGCCTAGGCGCGGGTGAGGGCCGCAAAGAAGTGCAGCAACTAGAAGGGTCTTCCATAGTGGTCAATTCTAGCGAACATCTGCTCTTTCCCTCAGTGAGCGTCCTTTCACCCCCTGCGAAATATCAGCCTATTATGACCAGCTAGTAGGGGCCCAGATGTCATGGAAATGTAGTGTGGTGGACGAAGCCCCAAAACACTTCTAAACTAGACAAAGATATGCGGTACATCACGCACCCCTTGCAGGGTTCGATACCCGCCCACCTGGTGCCAAAAGCGGTTTTGGTACCCCGTAATCATCAAAGATGGAAGAGGCGTAAGAGAAATGCCAAACCAGCCAGAACATACAGTTCCCGAAGAATTCATGGGTAACGAGTGGCTCGTTGAAGAGCTCTTTGAAAAGTTCGAGCAAGACCGCACCTCAGTCGATCAAAAGTGGTGGCCTCTGTTCGAGCAGTGGGCAGATGAAACTGGCAAGGCAACCCCCAAGGAGGCTCCCAAGGAAGAGAGCCCTTCAGCAAGCACATCAGCTAGCAAGGAAGAAGAACTCGTGGGTGAGGCTCCCCGCCAAGAAGGCCAGCAGGAAGAGGACCAGGTCGTTCCTCTGCGAGGCCCAGCCAAGGCGGTAGCCACTAACATGGATGAGTCACTCAGCGTCCCTACTGCAACGACAGTCCGTGCTATCCCCGCTAAGTTGCTGCTTGATAACCGCACCCAGATTAATAGCTACCTGGCCCGGACCCGTGGTGGCAAGGTCTCTTTCACCCACATCATTGGCTACGCTATCGTCCGCGCCCTGGATGCTTTCCCTTCCATGAACGTCAGCTACGGTGAGGACGCCAAGGGCAAGCCTGCCGCTATCCAGCACGCCCACATCAACTTCGGTCTGGCTATTGACGTGCCTCGCCCCGACGGCACTCGCCACCTGGTGGTGCCCAATATCAAGGGCGCTGAGAAGCTCTCTTTCACTGAGTTCTGGGAGGCCTACAATGACATTGTCAAACGAGGCCGCGACGGTGAACTAGGCCTTGAGGACTTCGCTGGAACCACCGTTTCACTGACTAACCCCGGCGGTATTGGCACCCTCCAGTCTGTGCCCCGCCTGTCTAAAGGCCAGGCCGCCATCATCGGTGCAGGTGCCCTTGACTACCCCGCCGAATACAGGGGAACCTCTGAGAAGGTCATCGCCCGCAACGGTATTTCCAAGATTCTGACCCTCACCTCAACCTACGACCACCGCGTGATTCAGGGTGCTGGTTCCGGTGAGTTCCTTAGAGTTGTAGAGCACTACCTGCTCGGTGGTGATGGCTTCTACGACCAGATTTTTGAGGACTTCCGTATCCCTTTCGAGCCTGTACGCTGGGCCCGCGATAACCAGGTTAACCCCGACGCTGAGGTGTCTAAGGTTGCCCGCATTCAGCAGCTCATTCACGCCTACCGTGTGCGAGGCCACCTGGTCGCCCAGACTAACCCCATCGGCTACCAGATGCTCTCCCACCCCGATTTGCGTCTAGAGAACTACGGCCTGACGCTCTGGGATCTTGACCGCTCCTGGCCCACCGGTGGCTTCGGCGAGAAGGAAACCCTGTCCTTGCGCACCATTCTTGAACTGCTGCGTGAGGCTTACACCCGTACCTTGGGTGTGGAATACATGCACATTGAGAACCCCGATGAGCGCCAATGGTTCCAGGACCGCCTAGAACACGGCTACACCAAGCCTTCCCGTGATGAGCAGTTCCGGGTGCTGGGAACTCTGAATGCCGCAGAAGCTTTTGAGACTTTCTTGCAGACTAAGTACCTGGGCCAGAAGCGTTTCTCCCTGGAAGGTGGCGAGTCCCTGATTCCCCTCCTGGACTCCGTTATTTCTGAGGCTGCGGACGCCGGGCTTTCGGGCGTCGGTATCGGCATGGCCCACCGTGGCCGCCTCAACGTCCTGACCAATATTGCCGGTAAGTCTTACGCCCAGATTTTCCGTGAGTTTGAGGGTGAGATGGACCCCCGCCTCACCGGCGGTTCTGGCGATGTTAAGTACCATCTGGGCACTGAGGGCATCTTCACTTCCCACAACGGTAATCAGACCCAGGTCTACCTGGCTGCTAACCCCTCTCATCTTGAGGCTGTCAACACGGTGCTAGAGGGTATTGTGCGAGCTAAGCAAGATACCTTGGCTGAGCAGGGAACCGAGGGCTACCCTGTGCTGCCCATTTTGATTCATGGGGATGCGGCTTTCGCTGGCCAGGGTATCGTCATGGAGACCCTGCAGATGTCTAAGATTGAGGGTTACACCACCGGCGGCACCGTCCACATTGTGGTCAATAACCAGGTTGGTTTTACCACCACCCCGCGCGATGGCCGCACCGCCACCTACTCCACCGATATCGCCCGCATGATTCAGGCCCCCATCTTGCATGTGAATGCTGATGACCCTGAGGCGGTCGTGCGCGCTGGCTCTATCGCTTTTGCCTACCGCCAGGCCTTTAATAAGGACGTCGTCATCGACCTGGTCTGCTACCGCCGCCGTGGCCACAATGAGGCAGATGACCCTTCAATGACGCAGCCTAAGATGTACCAGCAGATTGAAAAGCTCCCCTCAACCCGCAAGATTTACACCGAGTCCTTGGTCGGCCGTGGTGATATTTCACAGGATGAGGCAGAGCGGGCCCTGAAGGACTACCAGTCCCGCCTGGAACAGATTTTCACGGAGACCCATGAGGCCCAGTCGTCCTCTGCGCCCCTGGTCACTGCCGACGCGGCTGCTGTCTCTAATATTGAGCGCCCTGCCGCCCAGCAGAATGAGGACTCCGTCCAAGTTGCTGGCGAGACTGCTATCTCCCCCGAGATGCTAGCTACCATTGGCCAGGCCTTCGAGAAAGTCCCTGAGGGCTTCACTGTTCATAAGAAACTCAAGAAGCTACTAGAGCAGCGTGTGAAGATGTCCACTGAGGGCTCTATTAACTGGGGTTTTGGTGAGCTTGCCGCCTTTGCTTCCCTGCTCCTAGAGGGTCGCAATGTGCGTTTGACCGGTCAGGACGTCCAACGCGGCACCTTCGTACAGCGCCACTCAGTGCTCCATGATTCCCTGACCAATGAAGAGTGGAACCCCCTCTCTCACCTCTCAGAAAACCAGGGCAAGTACTCCATCTATAACTCCTTGCTCTCTGAGTACGGTGTGATGGGCTTCGAATACGGTTACTCTGTTGAACGCCCCGACTCCTTGGTGCTCTGGGAGGCCCAGTTTGGTGACTTCGCCAATGGGGCCCAGACCATTGTGGATGAGTTCATTTCATCAGCAGAGCAGAAGTGGGCTCAGCGTTCTTCCCTGGTGCTCTTACTCCCCCACGGGTTTGAAGGCCAGGGGCCAGATCATTCATCAGCCCGCATGGAGCGCTACCTGCAACTGTGCGCCGAGAACAACATGACTGTTGCGGTTCCCTCGACCCCGGCGTCCTACTTCCATCTGCTGCGCCGGCACGCTCACTCCCGCCCCCACAAGCCCATGATTGTGATGACTCCCAAGCAGCTACTGCGTTTGAAGGGTGCCACCTCATCGGTGGAGGATTTCACCACCGGTAGCTTCAAGCCGGTGATTGAGGACCAGGGGGATCTAAACCCGGCAGAGGTCACCCGCCTTGTCTTTGTCTCGGGTCGCCTCTACTACGACCTGGCTACAGAGCGTGCTGAGCAAGAAAATCAGAGCACCGCTATTGTGCGTGTAGAACAGCTCTACCCCCTACCTTTGGCTGAGATTAAGGAACAGATTGCAGCCTACCCCAACGCTGAGGTGATCTGGGCTCAGGACGAACCTGCTAACCAGGGGCAGTGGCCCTTTATGGCAGTCAATCTACTCCCCCAGATTGACTACCGCATGAAGCTTATTTCTCGTCCGGCGGCGGCCTCCCCTGCTGCCGGTACCGGTAAGCGTCACAAGCGGGAACTTGATAACCTCATTTCTGAGGTGTTCGAGCGCTAAAGTAGAACTCTTGCAGTAAGCAGCTAGTGCCTGGGTCTTGTCTTTTGAGGGTCTGGGCACTGCCGCTGTGCGGTGCGCCCATGGTGCGCTGGCTGGCTCCAGGGTTTAGACTGGTAGAAAAGAAAGACACCAACGTTGTGGGCTCTTTAGCCGGCAACCTTGTAGAAAGAAACACGTGGATCAGCGAAAAATTCGACTTGTAGCCGTTGGCGATGATCTGCTCGCAGGCGTCGGGGATCCCCGCACCCTCGGGTGGTTCGGGCGCGTTATGGCACGCACCCCTCAGACTTCTGCCTCCATCTCAGCCTATAACCTGGCAGCGCCGGGCGAAGGCAGCGAACAGCTCAACGCTCGCTGGTTTGAAGAAGCCAGCCGCCGCTTTGCCCAGGGGCACGAGAACCGCCTGGTCATTGCCCCCTCAACCTTCGATATCGACTTGGGTATCACCAGTGCCCGTTCCCGCCTGAACCTGGCAAATATGGTTGATATGGCCTCTCAGAACAATGTTAAGGTTCTGGTTGTTGGCCCCCCTCCCACGCTCGATGCTGAGCGTAACCGGAAGATTGCCGACCTGTCAGCAGCCTACGCTGATGTGGTAACCCGCCGTAACCATGTCTACGTTGATACTTTTAACCCCCTGCTCCACCATGAGCAGTGGCGCAACGACCTCGCCGCAAATGACGGCCACCCCGGCCAGTCCGGCTACGGTCTGATTGCCTGGCTGGTTCTGCACCGCGGCTGGTATAACTGGCTTCAGATTTCTGAGCCCCTTTAAGGTTGCTCCCCCAGGCGTCCACCCCTGTGAGCAAGCCCAGGGTGTGCAAAGCTAGCTAAGGTATGCGAAAATAGTCAGAAGTGCCTATTCTAAGGTGCTATCGACCATCTGTGCCCCGTTATCCTGACGGGCACTCCACCTTGATCAAGGAGGCTCTCATGAGCAAGCGCGGTCGCAAGCGTAAGGATCGCCGTAAGGGTAGCGCTAACCACGGTAAGCGCCCCAACTCATAAGGCAATCAACAAGGGCCCCTACTCGCAGAAGCGAGCAGGGGCCCTTTGCTATGAGCTCATCGCAGTGCCTATCTACCTGCCGGGTGCCCCTCTGCGTGGATATCGTCGATGCAGGCCCTAATACGGCTCTTGAGATCAAGGGGGGCGGTTTCCTTGCAGGTGCGGCGCACTGCTTGGCGGATAATGCACTCAATGTCATACTCCTGAGCGCAGGTATCACATTCAGCTAGGTGGGCTTGCAGTTCTTCTAGGTCTTGGCAGCTGAGCGGGTCGTCAATGTAGGTGTAGATTCTGGCCAGGCGTTCTTCGCAGGGCGTGGAGGGGCTGTGATGCTGTATGGGGGTCATAGGTGGCTCCTTTCTGAGGCCCTAGCGGTGCTGGCCTTGGCCGTGCCGGTGGTGGTGATGCCGCGTTCAGTAGCGTAGTCGGTCAGTTTGTCTCTGAGCAGTTTGCGCCCCCGGTGCAGGCGAGACATGACGGTGCCGATGGGGGTATCCATGATCTCGGAGATTTCTTTGTAGGAGAACCCTTCAACATCGGAGTAGTAGACGGCCATACGGAAGTCTTCAGGGATGGATTGCAGGGCTTCTTTAACGTCGTTATCGGGTAGGTGGGCTAGGGCCTCATTTTCTGCTGAGGGTAGCCCTTTTGAGTCGTGGGCTCCGGCTTGGGCAAGCTGCCAGTCTTGGACAGTGTCGGTGTGAGCCTGGTAGGGCTCACGTTGTCGTTTGCGGTAGACATTGATGTAGGTGTTGGTCAGGATGCGGTAGAGCCAGGCTTTGAGGTTGGTTCCTGGTGTGTATTGGTGAAAGGCTGAGAAGGCTTTCATGTAGGCCTCTTGCACTAGGTCTTCAGCGTCTTGTGGGTTGCGAGCCATGCGTAGGGCTGCGGCGTAAAGCTGGTCAACGTAGCCCAGGGCTTCTCGTTCGAAACGGGCTTTGCGGTCTGCGTCTGTTTCTTGGGCGCGCAGGTCAGGTTCAGTGGTGGGGTCCGGGGGCGTGGGTGTCATGTCCCTCCAGGTTTGCGGTGGTCTTTTGTCTTACTGTACCTGCCTGGTAGGTGGGCTGGTCTAGTAAGTGCCTTAGGTTCAACCGGTGAGATGGTTTCTTATTCCTTGTTTTGAGGTGTTTTTTGTGTTTGTGGTGGTGTGAAGTAGGTGAACCCACCGGTCTATATGTATGCTTAGTAGTGATAGGTATCTGTGATACACCGCAAATGGGGCCACACACCCCGTAAAGGAGGAACTCATGTCATTAGTTCGCCGTTTTGCTCGCCCCCTGCTAGCTTCAAGCTTCATTATCTCGGGTGTTGACCGTCTGCGTGACCCCGAATCTTCCAAACACCTCACCAAGGTCATCGACCTAGCTGCAACCACCGCCCCTCAGCTCTCCATCCTGCGCGGCCAGGAAAAGCTGGTCGGTCAGGCACTAGCTGGCTCCCAAGTAGCTGCCGGTACCCTCTTCGCACTCGGTAAGCTACCGCGCCTCTCAGCCAGCGTCCTGCTCGCTACCGGTGCTATCAACTCCTACCTTGAATACCGCTCTCAGGAAGCTGACACCAAGGAACAGAAGACCGCCCGCCGTAACACCGCCGTGATCAACGGCTCCCTGCTCGGTGCTATCGCAATTTCTGCGGTCGACACCGATGGTAGCCCCTCCTTGGCTTGGCGTGCCTCAAAGCTCGGTGACCAGGTAGCTAAGAAGTCTCACCAGCTGGCTTCCGATGTTCAGGACGTTGCTTCTGAGACCCAGAAAAAGGTTGAGGACATCTTCGCCTAAACCATAAAACGCAGCACCCTAAGGTGCCGTAAACTTTTACAAACCCCGCTCCCTAAAACGGTGCGGGGTTTTCTTATTTGCAGGCTAAGCCACCTAAAATAGGGAGGGAATACGCCCTAGTAACTGATACCGAAGTAGGTTTTATTTGTGGTTGATGCGACCAAGCAAGCCCTCCTTGCCCCTGGAGACTGGCTCGCGCCCAGCGTCACAGTACCGTCTGGTGCACGTGCCCGTGTAGAGATTCCCGGTTCCAAGTCGCTGACCAACCGCTACCTGCTTCTAGCTGCCCTAGCAGATAGCCCCTCCATCATTCACGCCCCCCTGCATTCGCGTGACTCCCAGCTCATGGTAGCGGCCCTCACCGCCCTGGGCGCCCACTTTGAAGAGATTGAGACCGGCAGCGCCTTTGGCCCAGATCTACGGGTAACTCCCCTAGATTTTTCTGCACCTTCTGCCCGTGAGGTGTCCATTGATGTAGGGCTGGCAGGCACCGTCATGCGTTTTGTGCCCCCGGTGGCGGCCCTGCTACCGGGCACCTTCTCCTTCGATGGCGATGAGCACGCGAGGCTACGCCCCATGCTGCCCGTCATTGAAGCCCTACGGGGCTTAGGGGTCACTGTTGAGGACGCAGGCCGCGGCGCCCTGCCCTTTACGGTCAAATCGGCCGGTGCGGTAGAAGTACCCGAGCTGACCATAGATGCCTCTGGCTCCTCCCAGTTTGTCTCTGCCCTGCTCCTGGCTGCCTGCCGGTTTAAACAGGGTCTGGTTCTGCGCCACCAAGGCGGCCCGGTGCCCTCCATGCCCCACATTGAGATGACCCTTGAAACCATGCGGGAACTGGGCATCAGTGTTGAATTCAACGGCACCGACACCTGGACCGTTACCCCCGGTGGTTTCCCCGGTTTTGAAGTGACCGTTGAACCAGACCTCTCCAACGCTGGCCCCTTCCTGGTAGCTGCTGTGGCCACCGGTGCCTCAGTGACAGTTCCACGCTGGCCCCACTCCACCACCCAGGGCGGGGACTACTGGCGCACCATTCTGCCCTTCTTCGGGGCAGATGTGGAGCTGACCGACGGGAACCTGACCGTCACCGGCCCCGCCGGGGGTGCGGCGTCCGGACTGCCCGGGCTCGAACTAGATTTGGCAGAAGCCGGGGAATTAGCCCCCACCCTTGCTGCCCTCATGGCGCTCTCACCAGCTACCAGCGTCCTATCCGGTATCGCTCATCTGCGCGGGCACGAAACTGACCGCCTTGCCGCCCTCACCACCGAAATCAACCGCCTAGGCGGCAGCGCCCAAGAAACCCCAGACGGTATTCGCATCACCGCCCCGGCCACCCAAGGCGCCCTTATGCGCACCTACTCCGATCACCGCATGGCCACCGCCGCAGCCGTCATAGGCCTCCTCGTGCCCGGGGTGGTCGTTGAAAATGTTGAAACCACCGCCAAAACCCTACCCAACTTCACCGGGCTATGGCAGAACATGCTCAACCAGTGGAAGGAAGGTGCTGCCTAATGCGCCGCTCCTGGGATGAAAGCGACGTGCGCGTACGCCCCAACAAGAAGGGCTCCCGCCCCCGCACCAAAGACCGCCCTGCCCACAAGGACGCCCAGATCGGCCGCATCATCACCGTAGACCGCGGCCGCTACACCGCCATACTCGATGAAGGGCAACCAAGCGAGCGAACCGTGACCGCCGTGCGCGCCCGCGAACTGCGCCGCTCCCCCATCGTCGTAGGAGATAAGGTCGCCCTGGTAGGAGACACCAGCGGCAAACCCGATACCCTCGCCCGCCTGGTACGCATTGAAGAACGCACCAACCTGCTACGCCGCAGCGCCGACGACACTGACCCCGTCGAACGCGTAGTCGTAGCCAATGCCGACAACCTGGTCATCGTGGTTGCCGCAGAAAACCCCGAACCGCGCACCGGATTCATCGACCGGTCACTAGCTGCCGCCTTTGACGCCGGGCTCACCCCCATTCTCTGCATCACCAAAACCGACCTCAAACACCCAGCCTGGCTACTGGACTACTACCAGGACGTTGAGCTCACCATCGTGCTCTCCAAAGCCAAGGACGGGCGCGCCCCCAGCGAAGAAGGCTCCCAAGGCCTAGATCTCTCCCTGGTAGAACAACTCTCCACCTACCTAGACGGCACCGTCTCTGTGCTGCTAGGGCACTCTGGGGTGGGCAAATCAACCCTGGTCAATGCCCTCACCGGGGCCGAACGAGCCACCGGGCATGTTAACGCCGTTACCGGGCGAGGCCGCCACACTTCTTCCTCCGCACTGGCCCTACAGCCCCAGAAGGCAGCGCCGGGCACCTGGATTATCGACACCCCCGGTATCCGCTCCTTCGGCCTAGCCCACGTCGAACCAGAGACCCTCGTTGCCTCCTTCACCGACCTGGCCCCCGGTTCAGCCAACTGCCCCAAGGGCTGCATCCACTCAGCCTCAGCCCCCGACTGCGGCCTGAGCGCCTACGTCCAGGCAGGCCACGCCGGGCCCGCCGGGCCTGAACGCCTCGACTCTCTGCGCAAGCTCCTACGCGTCGATGAAGAAACCGGCGACGCCGAAAAAGAACTCGGCGCCCTAGACCTCTAACCCCACAACAAACGAGATCATGACTAACTACACCGACGACCTGCGCCTAGCCCACATCATGGCTGATGCGGTAGACCGCCTAACCCTGGCCAAGTTCACCTCCCACGACTTCGCCGTTGACACCAAACCCGACCTAACCCCCGTCACCGACGCCGACCGCGAAGCAGAACAGCTCATCCGCTCCCAGCTCTCCCGAGTACGCACCCGCGACTCAGTGCTAGGTGAAGAATTCGGTGAAACCGGCTCATCCCCCCGCCAATGGGTCATCGACCCCATCGACGGAACCAAAAACTTTGTGCGCGGGGTACCGGTCTGGGCCACCCTCATTGCTCTCATGGATCAGGGCAAGCCGGTGGTCGGTGTGGTCTCAGCCCCCGCCCTCCAGCGCCGCTGGTGGGCCGCTCAAGGCACTGGCGCCTACACCGGCCGCTCCCTGGCTAGAGCCACCCGCATCTCCGTTTCCTCCGTTAACAAGCTAGAAGACGCCTCCCTCTCCTACTCCTCCCTCACTGGCTGGCGAGATTTGGGCCTAAGAGATAAGTTCATCGACCTGACCGACACCGTCTGGCGCACCCGCGCCTACGGGGACTTCTGGTCCTACATGATGGTGGCAGAAGGCGTAGTCGATGCCGCAGCCGAACCAGAACTAGGCCTCTACGACATGGCTGCCCTAGTCCCCATCGTGACCGAAGCAGGCGGACGCTTCACCTCCCTGGCAGGAGCGGACGGCCCCCACGGCGGCAATGCCCTAGCTACCAACGGCCACCTGCACGAGGACGTCCTGGGCTACCTGGGCACAGACCAGACCCTCTAAGAACTTTCAGGGCAGGGCGCTAGGAAGAAAAGGCCCGTAACCCCCGCCTACAGTAAAGGCCCCCAACCCTTCTTTCAGGGTTGGGGGCCTTGCTGCTGTGCTGCGCTACTTTTCTATAGCGCTACTTTTTTATAGCGCTACTTCTTACGCTGGTTCAGAATAGAAATCTGCTCATTGCTCCGGTCATTGACAGCCTCAGTGTGCACCTCAGCCTTACCGGACTCAGAAGGAGCAGAGTACTGCAAGAACTTAGGCTGAGCAGGAATTTTCAGCTCAACCTTAGACTGCTGAGTACGCTGCTTAGACAAATCAACACTATAAAGCATGACAACAGTCTCTTCACGGATAGCACCCATCATGCTCTGATAGAGGGCATAGCCTTCACGCTGGTACTCCACCAGAGGATCACGCTGGGCCATAGCGCGCAGACCGATACCTTCCTTGAGATAATCCATCTCGTAGAGGTGCTCAGGCCAACGCTTACCGATAACAGACAGGACAACGCGACGTTCAACCTCGCGCATGGCGTCCTCACCAACGTACTCTTCACGCTCCCGGTACTGCATCTCAGCGTCATCCAGCACCTCTTTACGAATCTGCTCACGGGTAATCTTGGTCTTATCGCCCGCTTCTTCAGCCAAATCCTCAGGAGTAATGGAGACAGGGAAGATAGTGCGCAGGTTCTCCCAGAGCTTGTCAAAGTCCCAGTCCTCCGCGTGCCCCTCGCCCACCTGAGCATCAATAGCTGAAGTAATCACCTCGGTACGGAACTTAGCAATCTGCTCTTTAAGGTCATCACCGGCAAGAATCTGAGCACGGTCCTTATACATGGCCTCGCGCTGGCGGTTGAGCACATCATCATATTTGAGCACGTTCTTACGTTGCTCAGCGTTACGGGCCTCAACCTGGCCCTGGGCATTAGCGATGATACGGGAAACAAGCTTTGCTTCCAGGGCAGTATCGTCAGGGGCACCTGCCATGAGGCGGGCCGCGGCCTGCCCGTTAAAGAGACGCATCAAATCGTCAGAGAGAGACAGGTAGAAGCGGGATTCGCCGGGATCCCCCTGGCGGCCAGAACGTCCGCGCAGCTGGTTATCGATACGGCGTGACTCGTGACGCTCAGTGCCCAGCACATAGAGGCCGCCCAGGGCTGTGACCTCATCGTGTTCAGCAGCAGAAGCCTTCTCCGCAGCCTCAAGCACCTCAGGCCACTTAGCCTCATACTCTTCAGGCTTCTTGTTGGGGTCAAGGCCCAGAGTCTTCATGGTCTCAACGGCCTCAAACTCAGGGTTACCGCCGAGCATAATGTCGGTACCACGGCCTGCCATGTTGGTTGCCACAGTCACGGCCCCCTTGCGGCCAGCCTGGGCCACAATGGCAGCTTCACGGGCATTGTTCTTAGCGTTCAAAACCTCGTGGCGTACCCCTGCCTTAGACAGCAGCTTAGAAAGGTACTCAGATTTCTCCACGCTGGTGGTACCCACCAGCACCGGCTGACCGGTAGTGTAGCGTTCTTGGATGTCTTTGACGACCGCGTTGAACTTAGCGATTTCGTTCTTGTAGACCTTATCGGGCCGGTCTTTACGCTGCTTTTCCTTATTGGTAGGAATGGGCACAACACCTAGCTCATAGGTGTTCATAAATTCGGCTGCCTCAGTTTCTGCGGTACCGGTCATGCCCGAGAGCTTGTCGTACATGCGGAAGTAGTTCTGCAAGGTGACGGTAGCCATGGTCTGGTTCTCAGGCTTAACCTCAACTTCTTCCTTAGCCTCAATGGCCTGGTGAATACCGTCATTGTAGCGGCGGCCAGCCAGAATACGGCCGGTGTGCTCATCAACGATCATGACTTCACCGTTCATGACCACATAGTCTTTATTGCCCTTGAAGAGCTCTTTAGCCTTAATGGCATTGTTGAGGAAGCCAATCAGGGGGGTGTTCTGAGGTTCGTAGAGGTTATCGATACCCAGGTGGTCTTCCACCTTGTCGATGCCAGCTTCTAGCACGCCCACGGTGCGCTTCTTCTCATCGACCTCGTAGTCTTCACCGGCAACCAGGGTGCGGGCAAGGCGGGCGAACTCACCGTACCAGCGGTTAGCTTCACCCATAGCAGGGCCAGAAATGATGAGCGGGGTGCGGGCCTCATCAATCAGAATCGAGTCAACCTCATCGACGATGGCGAAGTTATGCCCGCGCTGCACCTGGTCTTCTTTAGTCCAGGCCATGTTATCGCGCAGGTAATCAAAACCGAACTCGTTATTCGTGCCGTAAGTGATATCCGCTTGGTACTGTTTGCGGCGCACTTCGGGGGTCTGGTTCGCCAAAATGACGCCTGACTCTAG
This sequence comes from Rothia sp. 32237D007AR, assembly GCF_053544675.1. Taxonomy (NCBI): domain Bacteria; kingdom Bacillati; phylum Actinomycetota; class Actinomycetes; order Micrococcales; family Micrococcaceae; genus Rothia; species Rothia sp. 32237D007AR. The sequence goes on from NZ_JBPPUO010000004.1 coordinate 86,603, forward strand.
CCCCAGGAAACGGAAGACGCGCCCCATGAGGTTAGCCTGGTACTCGGCCAGGTAGTCGTTGACAGTCACCACGTGCACACCCTTGCCAGAAAGAGCGTTCAGGTAGGCCGGGGCTGTAGCGACCAGGGTTTTACCTTCACCGGTTTTCATTTCGGCAATATTGCCCAGGTGCAAGGCGGCACCACCCATGAGCTGCACGTCATAATGACGCTTGCCCAGGGTTCGCTGTGAGGCTTCACGGACCACCGCGAAAGCTTCAGGGAGCAGCAGATCTAGTGACTCGCCGTCCTTAATACGTTTGCGGAAGGCTTCTGTCTCAGCGCGTAGCTCGGCGTCGCTCATCGCGACAAAGCTGTCTTCGAGTGAGTTCACCGCATCGGTATAAGCTCGCAGCTGTTTGAGGACTTTTTGGTCTCCACTGCGGAGTAGCTTTTCCAAGAGAGATGCCACTGAAGTTTGCTCCTTGATTGGTTGGATAGGGGCGGGCAGGATCAGCCCACCATGCTCACACTATTCTAGTTTAGACCCCCCGAAGGAGGGAGAGGTTCACCTGTGGGCTTGATAGACCCACCTTTTATTCTCTCAAAGAAGGTTAAGGCAGAGCAGGGCCCCCTACCTTGCTCTTACCCTGGTCAAAGTAACTAAGGGTAAAAGAAGGCAGAGGGCCCTGCAATAAAACTAGTTAGTTTTAGCGCTAGTTCTAGCTGGCGTCTTCCTCAAGGGTGATGACACCGTAGGACCAACCCTTGCGGCGGTAGACCGCTGCCGGTGCCCCGGTGGCCTTATCAACGTAGAGGAAGAAATCGTGGCCAACCAGCTCCATGCGATCAACAGCCTCTTCGGGAGTCATGTGATCGGCAGGGAAGGTCTTCTGACGAATTTCGATGGGTGAATCTGCTTCTTCGTGCAGGTCGTAGTCCCCAGCGAAAGCTGCTTCTTCAACGGGCAGGTCATCAGCCTGAATCTCGGTGAGGGCAACCTGGTCGGTGATGACGGGGATTGCGCCAGTGGCCTCAGAGACTGAAACGGGGCGCTTGCCGCCTGAGCGACGGGTCTTGCGACGATCACGGGCGCGGCGCAGGCGTTCTAGAAGCTTGCCGTAGGTTTCGTCGAATACTGCGAACTTGTCTTGGCCTGTTGCTTCTGCGCGGAGCACAGGGCCACGGCCAATAACAGTGATTTCCACCCGGATAGATGCGGGGCCACTCTGGCCTTCCTTGGTGAATTTAACTTCGATGTCAGTTACATTTTCACCCAAGGCTTCAAACTTGGTGATTTTACTTTCGACATGCTCCTGTAGACGTTCGCTTACTTTGACGTTGCGTCCGGTGATGTTGAGTTCCACAATTCCCTCCATTCTCAGGGGGTGAATGCCCGGCCTTGTGACTGCCGAACATCGGGGAATCTATCTTGTGGATTCCTTGTCTACAAGTCTACGCCCTCTTGTGGCCCAAGTCATTTTTTCTTACATCTTTTACAGTTCTTTGCGCAGGAAAAACCTCAATTTTGCTGCGATAGGTCACCCTATGATATATGGCTGCCGCTTGGGAACATAAGCAATAGTCGCCCCACCCAAGACCATAGCACCCCGCTCACTCAGCACCCGATACCCCTCCCGCAAAGAAGCACCAGTAGTTAACACATCATCAACCAGCACACAGGTAACACCCTCTAAAGAATAATGACGCCCCACCCAGTGCAAGGCAGGCCTACCAAGAGTAAGCTTCCCCCGCATCTGCCGATGGCGCTCCTCAACCCCCAAGGTTTTCTGAGCCCTAGCTCCCTCTCGCCCCCGCACCAGCCTCACCCAGGCAGGAACCTGGGCAAGCGCATCCACCACCCTCACATCCATTAAAGAACCCAGCAAGGGCACAGCAGAACGGCACAATAAGGGGGCAGGAGCATAACCACGCCTACGAACAGAAGCCCTACTAGAGGGCAAAGGAACCAGATAAAGTGGCCCACCCTGCCCCAAGGCCCCCTGACAAGAATCGACAAGAGAGCGCACAGCCCGCGCCACAGCAGCAGCCAGATAGGGGCTAAGGTCGGTGCGCCCGGCGTCCTTATAAGCCAAAACACACCGCCCCAGTTCATGCTCGTAACGCCCAGAAGAAACCACCGGCAACTGAGTGCCCGGCAAGACAGCAGAATGCACATTAAGGGTAGCTAGGCGAACCAGCCGGTCACACACCGGGCAAAGAGCATAAGAAGCCAGCATAGTAGGGCCAAAAACCTGGCAGCTAGCACACACTCGCGGGAAGAAAAGCTCTGTGGCCTGTCTCCAACTGGTTCGCATATCGGGTAAAGGCGGAACAAAGGGGCGGGTAAATCTCATACCCACAGCATCTACTCATCAGCCAGGTCAGCACAAGAAGCAGGGATAACTGATCCGGACCAATCTAGCCAAAATAGTTAACTAGCCAGAATAGTTAATCTGGCTCAAACTACTTTCACTACGAGTCCAACTCAGCCCAGCCACCGTATAGAGCCCCCCATCACCGGTCATCGCCACCACCTGGTCAAGGCCCCTACCAGTCACAATCCGAGTAACACCCTGCAAAGAATCGTACTGAGTATTTTCACCCGTCAAAGATACCAGCTCCGTCTGAGCGGTCTCCCCATTCCATAGGAAGACCTCAACATCACTGACCCACTCCGCCCCCCGAGGGCTCATCTCTGCACCTAACCGCACCGGGGCAAGAAGCTGCTCAGGGGTACCATCTGCAGCCCTACGAATAGCGCACACCCAAGCCCCATAACTATTCCCATGAGCAGAGGAGGTCACAAGCACAGCACGAGTACCATCTCGGGCAATAGAAATACTGTGCAAGAGCTCCCCACTGAGCCAGCTAGCAATAGTATGGGGGGTGCGGTCTTCCTGCCCCGCAGCAATAACCCGCACCGAACCGTCCTGCTCCCCCACCCACAACCAATTCTGGTGGTCAAAACACGGCGCCAACACATGGGTGCCCCGGTAAACAGACCGTGCCCCATTAGAACTGGCCAACCAAATCTCATCCTGCCCCGTATTGGTGAAGGCATAGTAGTTACGGGTGTAATTCATAGCAGGCAAGGTAATAAGAGCCGGGGCTGAAGTCTCCACAATAGTCTGCTGGCTCGCCGCATCATCAAGAGTTGCACGAGTAATCAGACGGTTTTCTTCAATACCCACAATATTGCGGGCAACCTCAGAATTAACAGCAGGCTCCCGATAATTCTCCAGGGTAGAAGCCCCCACAATCTGATCATCAATGGTCAGCTGCACCGTAGTCACTGAAGCAAGAGCGGTGAGAGTCTGGGTGAGCTGAGTACGCAGACGCTCAACCTCAAGAGCACTAGCTGTAGAAAGAGCATTGCCCCCTGAGAGCCTAACATCAGCCACCCCACCATCAATAGGTACCGAGTTGCGCGTCAGCCTGGTATCAGCTGGAACTGCGCTAGCAACAGCACCCACCAGATAAGGCGCAGGCCCCTCCAAAAGTACCCTCACCAAAGATGTAGCTACTGTGCTTCGCTCAGCAAACCAGCGAATATCAGGCACCGCATAGGTGTAGGTGGGGTCATAAAAATAGAGGGTGAAGGGGCTGAAAACCTCAGTGAACTCAGCCCTGTTCAGCACCGTCCCATCGGGGGCTGATGAGATACGCCATTCACCATCAACCTGGCGTAGAGTAAATTCTATGTCGGTATCAGCTACCGTAGTGTACGAGGTAGCTAGCCCCCTGTTATCGACCAAGGTGCTCGCAGGTACGGCCACCTGGTAGGTCGAGTCAGTGATAGAGGCTGTAGTGAAAGCCGAATCGTAGACCAGGGTGCGCCCATCTGGCCGCCAGGACTGGGCAAGATCTTCCGTTAAGTAGAGTCTGGCAACACTGTAGTCATCAGCTACACCAACGCCCGCGTGCAAGAAGCCCGCAATGATTTCGGTAGGGCGGGCACCAGGGGCAGGGCCTTCAGGTGAGCTGCCGCTAGTAGAGGCCTTCCCTCTAGCTTGAGGGTCAGCATAGTGGTTCACCTCCCCGTTCGTAGGGATAGTGGCGCAGGCGGTGAAGGTCAGCAAAGAACTCACAGTGAGGCTAAGAGCTGACCGGCGGGAAAGATTAGGGTTCAACGGTGGGCTCCGATGAGGTTGAGATAATGGCGTTGGCAGTCGCGGTAGCACCAGTTGCAGGGGCAGAATCCACAGGTGCGGACGGCGCAGCTAAGGGCTCGCCGCTCAGCAAGACAGGGGAAGGGCCCATAGGCACATCCTGATCAATCGGGATAGTCATGCGGAAGCAAGCACCTTCCCCCTTGATGCCCCAGGCTTCGAGGGTGCCCTGGTGCAGGCGGACGTCCTCAGCAGCAATAGAAAGCCCCAGACCGGTGCCCCCCAAAGTACGTTTCCGGGAAGTATCTGCACGCCAGAAACGGTTGAAAACTTGCTCAGTTTCTTCAGGGCTCAAACCGATACCGTGATCACGCACCGCCACACCCAAGGTACTTTCAGTAGCATCGACGTAAATATCAATGGGCTGGCCCTCAGAGTGTTCTACAGCGTTGAAGATGAGGTTACGGAGCACTCGCTCAATACGGCGGTGGTCCATATCGACCATAATCTCGCTCTGATCCGTGTGCACAGTCAAGCGTGTGTTCGTACGAATCAGGTGGGGCTCTACCGCTTTAAGCACTTCATCAAGCACAGCCATAAAATCTACTGACACCGTATCGAGAGTCTGGGAGCCAGCATCAAAACGAGAAATTTCCAGTAGATCAGCTAGAAGGGAATCGAAGCGGTCTACCTGGTTATAGAGCAGCTCAGTTGATCGTTTATAGAGGGGCTCCATGTTCTCACGATGATCATGCAACATATCGGCAGCCATACGCACCGTAGTGAGCGGGGTGCGCAACTCATGCGACACATCAGAGACAAAGCGCTGCTGCATAGTCGAGAGCTTCTCAAGACGAGAAATCTGATCTTGTAAGGAATCAGCCATCCGGTTAAAGGACAGGCCCAGACGCGCCGTTTCATTCTGCCCACGCACCAAAACACGCTGGTCAAGATCACCTGCAGCTAGCTTCTCAGCGGTGATAGCAGTAGACCTAATCGGGCGGATCACCAGGCGAGCTGTCACCCACACAATAGTCAAAACCACCACCAGAAGCACACCGAACCCTACCCAGACCACCAAATTGACGTACTGCACAGTGGCCTGTGAGGTCGATAAATCATAAATCAGGTAGAGAGAATAGTCAGGGTTCTGCGGTATCGAGATACTGGTGCCCACCACCAGGGCCGGGGCGCGGCGTCCGTCCGCTGAGATCATGCTCGAGGACTGCCAGTAGATACCGTTCCCCTCACTCACACTCTGAGCCAAGTCCTCAGGAACATCACTAGCAGAGAACTCAGTGCTCTGGGCCTGCTCTGCAATAAAACCATCGGTGGTGGCGTTCACGCCTTTCAGCAGCACCCAGTGACGGTTGCTATCGGCACTACTACTCTCAAGCACAGTAAGAAAACGTGACACATCACGTTGAATCTCAGTGCGGCCAGTCGCATCAGAACCGTTAATCAAGGTCTGTACGTTACTAAAACCAGCCGAGGACTCCTCAAGGGCCTGTTCAAGGTTGCCGCGGAAAAGAGAGCTAGCAATCTGGTGGGAAATAAAAGACCCCACAAAGATGAAAGCCACCAGGAGCAGGCCAGCAGCGGCTGCCACGGCACGGAACTGCAAGGACTGGCGCCAGAGCCTACGGGCATTAGCTAGAGGCCCATAGGTGTAGGAGGCCCCTGAGCTGGTGCTAGTCTGGGCGGATACGCGAGATGAAGAACCAGTCACGGGTTAGCGGTGGCCTGCCGCGGCCTTATAACCCACCCCGCGCACAGTCAGCACAATTTCAGGGTTCTCAGGGTCACGCTCAATCTTGGCGCGCAGACGCTGAATATGCACGTTCACAAGACGCGAATCCACCGTCTTCTCATAACCCCAGACGCTTCCTAGCAGGGCCTCGCGGGTCATCACCTGGCCAGGCTGGCGGGCCAGATTAGCTAAAAGCTCAAACTCTAGAGGGGTGAGCTGAATAGTGTGGCCTTCACGGCTGACCGTATGCCCGGCCAGGTCAATCGTGAGGCTACCAATACGCAAGGGCTCATTGTGGCGGTCTTCGCGCGGGCGCAAACGGGCGCGGACGCGGGCCAGCAGCTCCGCAGGCTTAAAGGGCTTGGTCATGTAATCATCAGCGCCAGCTTCTAGGCCCTTGACCACATCTTCGGTGTCCCCCTTGGCAGTTAGCATGATGATAGGTACGTCAGACTCTCTGCGAATCTGGGTGCAAACCTCGATACCGTCCATACCTGGCAGCATAAAATCCAGCAGAATAAGGTCGGGGTGGTAGGTGGTAAAAGACTCAAAAGCCCGGTCGCCAGCCTCACAGAAGACCGTCTCGTAGCCCTCTTGTGCCAGCACAATGCCCACCATCTCTGACAGGGCATCATCGTCATCAACGACAAGAATGGTTTCTTTCACAGTTGGTCTCCTGGTGAGGTTCGAGGTGGGCTTTACCCTAGTCTACCGGGCTTAGCTCCCTTGGCTGATTTAGGCTTCTTGAGCGATTTCAGATAAGGCACGGGCTGTTTCTGTCAGGTGCCCCAGCACGCTTGTAGCTCGCTGCGGATCAGTTACTGCAAGGTTACCGGTTTCTGCAAGAACTAGCTGGTTGAGCAAGGTCTTCCCCAGCCCAAGATCAGACCAGGTACGCCACAGGCTGTGGGCAAGCTCCCCGGCAGGAACACGCTGAAGAGGGTCAGCAGTCTCTAGGTAAAGCCCACCCTTAGCTTCCAGGCGGGGTGCCAAAGCCTCCCAGGCGGAGGTAGGCTGACCTGCCATCGACAGCATCGGGGTAGCCAAGGTTGCCCCCACTTCCGGGTGCAGCCTCAGGTAATCGGCGCGGGTTACAACCTTTACCCCCAGGCCTTCCAATTCGCTGTGCACAGCACCTAGCAGAGCAACCAGTTCATGGCGTGGCACAGCCCGCAAGGTACGGTACCCGCTAGAGGTAGGTAGTTGCCCAGCTGCCACCTCGCCAAGGAGCGGCTCATCAATCTGCACCAGCACCTGCGCGCCAGGAACTGCCTGCTCTAAGAGCCTCACCAAAGAATGAAAACCTGCCCGCTGGCTCTCAGCCAGATCACGCCGGGCACCATAGTCTGAAAGTACCCGCTCCCCATTCGTGAGGTAGGCACTAGCGGCCAGGCTCAAAGGGCCCAGCAGGCGCACCTTAATACTGCCAGGTGCCAGCCCGCTTTCTTTGCCTACCACATCGGCCAGGGTATTGATATCCGATTCCAATAAGGACCTAGCAGCATCCCCCTCAGCAGCATAACCAGCCGTCAGCCGCCAGCCCGCAGCGGTGCCGTCCGCACTTAGCCCCTCCAAAGCCGCAAGAGAACGAGCCAGCAGCGTTGCCCGGTAGCCCCTATCAGCCAGCTCAGGCAGGTAACTCACATGAGGTTCCCCCAGCTCACCACGAATACGACTCACCGCATCAACCACATGATGCCCAGCCCAGGGGCCGATACCGGTAGCCCGAACTGTCAAATGCTCCTCAAAGGTCAGAGGAGTCTCCATATCTTTACGGGCAGCTAGCATCTCTGCGTCAGTAGGCAGATACAGGGCAGCACGAGCGCGCCTAGATGCAGGCATACATCACCTCTTTCTGCCACCGGCCGGTGGCCACCCATAAGAGCAAAGGAAAAGCCAGGGAGCTAAGCCTTCTGCTCAGCCTCAGCAGCAATCTTCTCGTGGTGCCGAATCACCTCAGAAATAATAAAATTCAAAAACTTCTCGGCAAACTCCGGGTCAAGATGAGCAGCCTCAGCCAGCGAGCGCAAACGCTTAATCTGCGCCTCTTCACGACCAGGGTCCCCTGCCGGTAGGGAATACTCGGCCTTGAGGTGGCCCACCCGCTGGGTTGCACGGAAACGCTCAGCCAGGATATGCACCAGGGCTGCATCCATATTGTCAATCACCTGGCGCATAGTGAACAGTTCTTCCATGACAGCGGGATCGACCCCGGCCATGGAGGTGGCACGGGCATCAAAAGTAGCGTGGGCCTGCATGTTATGGTCTGGTTGGGTAGTGCTCATATCTTTAGTCTAAAAACCTTCCGGGGCCGGTACTAGCCTCAAGTACCCTGATTCTCAGTGAGTGGAATCGCATCAGCGCACCAAGGCCGCGCCCCTATGCGGTAGCTGAAATATCTGCCCGGTCCAGACTGTAGGCGCGGGCAATAGTGGATTGGCCCAGTACACGGGTGCCCTGATAGAGCACCATGGTCTGGCCAGGGGCAACACCCCTTAGTTTCTCGTGAAGACGCACCACAGTTTCTAGACGCAAGGCACCAGACTCAGCCGCCTCATCATCTGCCACCCACTCCAGGTAAGCGGTGGAGGGAACCGGGTCAGCGTGGGCGCGCACCTGGGCAGCCACCTCAAAGGACGCCGAACGGGCACCTGCCACAGGCTCCTGGGCTATAAAGGTAGTAGCCTCTTCTACTGGTAAGCCAGCCCAGGTTTCACGAATCCCACGGATCTCGTCAATCTCTAACAGATCTTTACCGCCCACAATCACCTCATTGGTCTTAGGGCGAATTTCTAACACAAAGCGAGGCTTCCCATCAGGTGCCGGGTGACCAATCGCCAGGCCCTTACGCTGGCCCACAGTAAAAGCCTGAGAGCCACGGTGGGTACCCAGCACACGCCCGTCCGTATCTTTAATATCGCCTTCGGCCATCTCAATATGCTCTTCTAGCCACTCGCGGGTATCACCCTCAGGAATAAAGCAAATGTCATAGGAGTCAGGCTTCTTAGCCACCGAGAAACCGCGCTCAGCAGCCTCAGCGCGCACCTGATCCTTAGAAGGAGTATCAGCCAAGGGGAACCAGGCGTGCTTGAGCTGCTCATGGGTGAGCACACCCAGCACATAGGACTGATCCTTAGCCCAGGTGGCCGCCCGGTGCAGCTCCCGGTTACCGTCCTCATCAGTAATAACCTTGGCGTAGTGGCCGGTCACCACCGCATCGAAACCCAGGGCAACAGCCTTCTCTAGCAAAGCAGCAAACTTGATTTTCTCATTACAGCGCATGCAGGGGTTAGGGGTGCGCCCATGCTCATACTCAGAGATGAAATCATCGACGACATCTTCCTTGAAACGCTCAGAAAAATCCCACACATAGAAGGGAATACCTAGCTGGTCGCAGACTCGGCGGGCGTCCATGGAATCTTCGATGGTGCAGCAACCGCGAGAGCCGGTACGCAAGGTGCCGGGCATGCGGGAGAGCGCCAGGTGCACACCGACCACCTCATGGCCAGCTTCAACAGCGCGAGCGGCGGCAACAGCGGAATCTACACCACCGCTCATAGCAGCAAGAATTTTCATTGGGTTGTCCTCAGTCTAGTCATAGTTGAAATTTTTGGGTGGGGGCGGGCAGGTAGCTTTGACCGCTGGCTCGGGGCTGGCGTGAATCGGGCGAGCGCCCCGCGCGAGTCCCGAGAGGGTCGCGGTCAGCTACCTGCCCGCTCTCACCAAGCCTCTAGAGCCAGCGGTCGGGTTGCTGCGTCCTATTCTGCCTTACCCGGCTACGTTTATTTCCAGCGGGTTGCGTCCGGCTCATGCCCGGCCATGCCTGCCTTCTTAGCTTGGGCCCAGGCGCCGGGTAGGGCCTGGAGCAGGGCAGTGATGTCTTCTTCGGTGCTGGTGTGCCCCAGGGTGAAACGCTGGGCGCCGCGGGCTTGGCCCTCACTGAGACCCATAGCCAGTAGGACATGGGAGGGGCGGGGTACCCCGGCGTTGCAGGCTGATCCAGTAGAGGACTCGACCCCGGCCATATCCAGGAGGAAGAGCAGGGAGTCGCCTTCACAGCCGGGGAAGGTGAAGTGGGCGTTGCCCGGTAGCCGCTGGTAGGTTCCAGCAGCCCGCTCTTGGGGTATCTCGGGGATAGCGCCGCGTAGTTGTGCCTGGGGTACGGCAGCTAGGACGCCGTCGATGAGCTGATCCCGCAGTGCGGCTTGGCGAGAGGCTTCAGCCAAGAGGTTCTGCCCGGCATGGGCTGCTGCCGCCCCAAAGCCGGCGATGGAGGCGGCATCAATGGTGCCGGAGCGCACCGAGCGTTCTTGCCCGCCGCCGTGAAGTACCGGCATGAGCTGGGAGCTACGGGTGGCAATAAGGGCCCCAACCCCCATGGGCCCACCGATCTTGTGGGCAGAGATTGCCATGGTGGTGGCACCGGATTCTTTGAAGTTAACCGGCAGGGTGCCGAAGGCCTGGACCGCGTCCGTGTGGAAGGGGATACCGTGCTCGTGGGCTACTGCGGCGATATCGGCAATGGGTTGGACGGTACCTACCTCATTATTAGCCCACATGACGGTAATGAGGGCTACAGTGTCGGGGTTCTGCCCTACCGCCTCTCTGACGGCTTGAGCGCTTACTCGCCCGGTGGCGTCCGGAGCTAGCCAGGTAATCTGGGCCCCCTCATGGGCTTCTAGCCACTCCGCAGCATCGCCCACCGCATGGTGCTCAATTCCTGAGACAATGATGCGGGTTGCGGTGGGGTTAGCCTCCCGGCGTTTCCAGTAGAGCCCTTTGATGGCCAGGTTATCGGCCTCGGTGCCGCCGGAGGTAAAGATGATTTCGGCGGCGTCACAACCAGCGACCTGGGCGATGCGCTCACGGGCGTATTCGACGGTGGAGCGAGCGGCACGGCCCGCTGAGTGCAGGGATGAGGGGTTGCCGCCGGTTTTCATCTGCTCAACCATGGCTTCTATGGCCTGTGGGAGCATGGGGGTGGTGGCGGCGTGGTCCAGGTAGACCCGGGGCATGGGCGCTGGCCTTTCCGTGGCGGGCGGTCAAAACAATTCAGCCTTCCATCATACTCCCCGCCTTCGGGGCGAGCTATGGACTGCTTCACCCTCTCAACAGCTCCCACCGTGCTTTTATTTCACGGTGGGCGCGTAAACTGTTGGGGTGTTCAAGATTCTTTTTTATACCCCTGAAATTCCTGGCAACACCGGTAATGCTATTCGGTTAGCTGCTATTACTGGCGCTGAGCTGCACCTGGTTAAGCCCTTAGGCTTCACCTTTGAAGATGCTCACCTGCGCCGAGCTGGTCTTGACTACCATGACCTGGCGGTAATGACCGTGCATGAGACTCTAGAGGATGCCTGGGCGGCTTTAGCCCCGGCCCGTGTGTTTGCTTTCACGACTACAGCCAGCACTAATTTTGCAGATATTGAGTATCAAGAAGGGGACGTGCTCATGTTCGGCCCTGAGTCGGTGGGTTTGCCTCAGGATGTGCAGAACGACCCGCATGTTACTCAGCAGGTGAAGATTCCTATGGTGCCTGGTCGGCGTTCTCTCAACCTGGCTAATAGCGCCTCTATTGCGGTTTTTGAGGCTTGGCGTCAGCACGGTTTTGCTGGTGGGGTGCTCTAGACCCGATGGCTGACTGTAGGTTCTGTTGTGCCTTTGCGGGGCCCGGTTGCGAGAGTAACCGGGCCCCGTGCATTTTATGGCCTACCTTTAGCTATCGGTGGCACCGCCTAGAGTGACGGGGATCTGTTGGAGCGAGCCGTTGCGGTCAACGGTGAGGGTGACGGTGTCACCTGCTGCTGCTTGGCGGACGGCGGCAGTTAGTTCGATTGCTTCGCTGATGTTCCGCCCGTTGACGGCGGTGACAATATCGCCAGATTTCAGGCCGGCTGTTTCGGCTGCTCCGCCGCGGATGACCTCTTGGATGTGGGCGCCGTCGCCGAAGGCTCGGGAGGAGTCCTTGTTGGCTGGTGAGGTGGAGACCATGGCACCTAGCATGCCGTGGGTGGCTGAGCCCTGATTGATAATTTCTTGGGATACCCGTTTGGCGTAGTTGATGGGGATGGCGAACCCAACGCCGATGTTACCGCTGGCAGAGGTACTGGAGGAGTCGGTTGAGGCGATGGCTACGTTGATGCCGATGACTTCACCTTCAGAGTTGATGAGGGCTCCACCTGAGTTTCCGGGGTTCACGGCGGCATCGGTTTGGATGACGTTCAGGGCGATGGTGGAGCTTGCGGTTGTGCTCTGGTTTTCTTGCCCGGGGATTTCGAATTGGAAGGGTGAGCTGCCGAAGGGGTCGGTGGTGCTACTACCGGCGTCGGCGGGGGACTGGTCAGCTGCCGATGAGGCTACCTCGATGGTGCGCACCAGGTTTGAGACGATACCGGTGGTGACGGTATTAGAAAGCCCTAAGGGGGCACCGATAGCTACGGTGGTATCGCCTACGTTGAGGGCATCTGAGTCGCCGAGGCTGGCGGGGGTAAGGTCCAGGCCTTCGACCTTATCGAGCTTAATGACGGCTAGGTCACTGGTGGGGTCCGTGCCCACTACGGTGGCGGTGCGGACGTTACCGTCAGCTAGCTGCACTTCGATGGAGGCCTTAGCGGTGGCCCCGTCGAGGGTGACGACGTGGGTGTTGGTGAGGATATGCCCTTGGTGGTCGAGAATCACGCCTGATCCTGAGCCGGAGGCATTCGATGAGCTTGCTGCAATGGTGACGGTGGAGGGGGCAGCCTTGGCTGCTGCTGCGGTGACGGCGTTGACGGAGTCGGTGTTATTGACGATTGTGGTGCCGGAGTTGGTGCTATTAAGGTTCGATGTGGAGCCGGTGGGGTTCAGTGCTACTACCCCGCCGCCGATGCTGCCGCCCACCAGGGCGGCGATAGCTGCTGCTGCCAGTAGGGTGCCTGTGGTGTGTTTGCCGCGAGAGGACGCAGGGTGAGGGTGGGGCTGGAACTGGGCCTGAGGTTGAGACTGATGCTGGGGCTGGTGGGAGGTGTAGTCTCCTGTATAAGGGGTGCCGGGGGCCTGGCCCCATGGGTTCTGTGACATCTCTACTGGTTCTCTTTCATCATTTTTTCGCCGGGCAGGTGCCCCGGTAGGTGGCTCGGTAAGGGGCACGGCACATGGCTTCGGGTGCCCCTGCCACATTATTTCTTAGCTCCCACTATGCGCTATAGGTCTGTGTTGAAGATGAAGTAAAGCTGGGTGTTTGCTGTACGCTCCCCCAAGTGGGTGCAGTGCCCTGAGCTGAGGGTGAACGTCCCTTGAATCGCCAGACACGCTTAAGGTGAGCAGGGCTACAATAGTGCTCAAGTACCGCTGACCTCCAGAAGAGAGAACCCATGTCACGCAAACCTGCCGCTTCTGCCCTTCTTGCTGCCGCTCTAGCGTTTGGGCTCACTCCCGCTGCCCTAGCAGCAGCTCCCTATGATTTGGACGCCGGGGTTCGAGTCAGCGACACCACCTCAGCACTAGGCAACACCAGTTCGCTCGAGAACTCCATCAGCCAGCTTGCCCGCCAGGAACAGGTCAATCTCTTTGTTGTGACCATTGATCAGTTTGAGTCCCCCCGCTCATCTTCCCAGTGGACCAGTGATTTTGCTGCCCTGAACAACATGGGAACCAATGATGTGGTTCTTGTCATTGCTACCGAAGCCCGCCAGGCCTATTTCATGGCAGGGTCAACCTCGGTACTTTCCACCAGCCAGCAAGAAAAGATTTACCAAAACTACATCTACCCTGAGTTAGCGAACTCCAACTATGCGGCAGCAGCCCAGGCTGCCGTGACCGGTATCGAAGCTGAGCTAGGCTCAGGGGCAGTGAGCTCTGAAAACAAGGGATCAGGGGCTGTGAATGCTGGCGCATCAGGTGCGATCCTGGGCGGTGCGGCCCTGCTGGGTGTAGCTGCTGTAGCAGGTGGCGGGGCCTGGGCTTTTAGCCGCTCGCGGGCGTCCTCGCGCAAGAATACCCCTGGCAGCCGTACCGGCCGCCCTGCCCCCACCCAGCCTTTGCCCTCCATAGAAGAGTTACGGGCTCGTGCCGGTGCCCAGCTGGTAGCTACCGATGACGCTATCGCCCACTCCCAGCAGGAAGTAGAGTTCGCCCGCCTGCAATACGGTGAAAGCGAGGTTAAACCCTTCCTTGCAGCTATCGAAGCAGCCAAGCAGCACATGCAGCACTCCTTCCAGCTCCAAAAACAGCTAGATGATGAGATACCCGATACCGAAGCAGACCAGAGAGCCTGGCTCACAGAAATTCTTGCCCGCACCCAGGACGCCCAAAAGGCCCTCAACGAACAGGTCGCAAACTTCACGAATTTGCGCAAGCTGGAAGAAACCGCGCCGCAGGCCCTAGCTAACCTGAATCAGGGTATCGAATCAGTCGCGTCCCTCTTCCCAGCAGCTCAAGCGGCCCTGGACCGCCTGGGCACCCGCTACTCCCCCAGTGCTTTTGCGGCAGTAGCAGATAACATCAGCCAGGCTCAGGGGCGTCTCGACTTTGCCCGCCAGGAAGCCAAAGAAGCTGAAGACTTACTGGGCACCCAGCGAAGCCAAGCTATTCTTGCCCTACGTGCCAGTGAAGAAGCCCTAGGCCAGGCCCAGGGTCTTTTAGAGTCAGTTCACCATGCAGAAACTGATCTGGGTAAGATGGCGGCCTCCCTCGATAACGCCCTGATTTTAGCTGACAGGGACGTCGCCCAGGCCCAAGAGTTAGCCCACACCGGGGCAGGCAGTAGAAGTCAGCTCTCTGGTGCTGCTGCTGGCGTCCAGGCGGTGTTGGGTCAGATTAGGGCTGAACGTGCAGCAGGTCTTATTGACCCCTATATACTCAACCAGCGCTTGCAAGAAGTACGTTCAGATTTAGACACTGCCCTAGATGCTGTGCGTCAGACTCATGAGCAAGAGCGCAGCGCCCGTGAGTCACTAGGCCACGCCCTTGTCTCTGCTCAGGCTCAGGTATCGTCTGCCAGCGAGTATGTCTGGGCCCGACGAGGCGGGGTAAAAGCGGACGCCCGCACCCGCCTGCGCGAAGCAGAACGCCACCTGGCCGAGGCCCAGCAGCTCCAGCACAGCGACCCCATCACGGCCCTGTCACACGCTAATGATGCTATCCGCCTAGCTAGCGAGGCCCAGCGCATGGCCCGCTCCGATGTTGAGCACTTCAACCAGCACAAGGGCTACCCCGGCGGTGGCGGGAACTTCGGGTCCGCCATGCTCGGGGGCATCCTGCTGGGCACCCTCTTTGGGGGGAACAGCCACAGCTCCGGCGGTGGCTTCGAGTCAGGCGGTTTTGGGTCAGGTGGTTTCGGTGGCGGCATGGGTGGTGGTACCTTTGGCGGTGGCTTCGGCGGAGGAGGCAGCTGGGGTGACGGCGGCGGGGCTGGTGGCAACTTCTAACCCACTGGCGTCCGCCCCGCTATCTCTCGCCTCATCTGAGGTAGCTACCTCACACCCAGTTTTCGCTACCAACGTAGCAGCCAGCGGGCGTGGCACCGTGCAGCCCGCCCCAGACCTTGACAGAATCAAAGAAGGCACAGCAAGCCTGCTCATGCTTTCCCTTACCCACCGAAAGGTATAACCATGGCTAAGCAAACTATTTTCAGTCGTATCGCTCAGCTCGCCAAGGCAAACATCAACGCCCTGATTGACGCCGCTGAGGACCCTCAGAAAATGCTCGACCAGATGGTGCGTGACTACACCAACAACATTGTTGATGCAGAACAGGCTGTTGCCCAGACCATTGGGAACCTGCGCATGCTCGAAGAAGACCATGCCGAAGACCTCCGTGAGGGCGATGAGTGGGGCGCTAAGGCCCTTGCAGCTTCTAACAAGGCAGATGAGTTCCGTTCCGCTGGCGACACCGCCAACGCCGATAAGTTCGACAACCTGGCCAAGATTGCCCTGGGCCGTCAGATGCAGGCAGAGAACGAAGCCTCAGCTATCAAGCCTCAGATTGAGTCCCAGACCGCTGTGGTTGAACAGCTCAAAATTGGTCTTACCCAGATGAAGGAAAAGCTGAACGAAATCACGCGTAAGCGCGATGAACTGGTAGCCCGCCAGAAGTCAGCAGCCGCTCAGACCCAGGTCAACGATGCTCTCAAAGCCTTCGATGTCATGGACCCCACCAGCGAAATCTCCCGCTTTGAAGACAAGGTACGCCGCGAAGAAGCCCGCGTACGCGGCCAGCAGGAACTGGCAGCGTCCTCCCTTGATGCCCAGTTCAACGACCTTGAAGAACTTGGCCGCCAGTCAGACCTTGAAGCCCGCTTGGCAGCCCTTAAGGCCGGCAAGAAGTAAAACCAGCTAGCACAGACTAAGGTGCCCGTTTCTGAAGAAGCGGGCACCTCTTATATGTACAAGTAAGGCCCCAAGGAGTCTCAAAAACTCACTACTGGTCAGAGCCACTCGGGGCTAGTCGGGGCTAGCTATAGGTGCTCAGCCTGAGCATCAATCTGACCGCTCATACGGTGAAAGAGCATATCCAGAGCTACCACATTGACCCCTTCAGGAATGATCATGTCTGCATGACGTTTAGAAGGTTCCACGTAGAGCTCATGCATAGGTTTGACGGTAGTGAGGTATTGGGTCTCCACCGACTCAATAGTACGGCCGCGTTCAATGACGTCACGGCGCAAGCGGCGCAGGATGCGCACATCAGCATCCGTATCAACAAAGAGCTTGATATCGCACAGGTTACGAATCTCAGGTTCAGCAAAAATGAGAATACCTTCGAGGATAACGATGGGTCGAGGCTCAACAATAAGAGTTTCATCTGACCTGTTATGGTCAGCAAAATCGTAGACAGGCGTTTCAATTCGCTGGCCTTCGACCAGGGCTTTGAGATGGGTGATGAGCAAATCGTTATCAAAAGCATCGGGAGCATCGTAGTTCAGCAGGCAGCGCTGTTCGTAGGTGAGGTGATCGTTGCATTTGTAATAGTTATCGTGATAAATCACGCCCACTTGGCCGTCAAATTTTTCCAGCAAAGAGTTGGTCAAAGTGGTCTTACCAGAACCGGTGCCACCGGCTATACCAATAATGAGAGGTTTCATGTCTAGACTGCCCTACGAATCGAAGTGTTACTGCTATCTATTGTGACACGCACCCCAGGGGACAAGACCCCACAGTCTTGTCCCCTAAAAAAAATTGGCACTAGTCATCCATAATAGGCAGCAAATATTTTACACGTAAATTTTTTGCTGAACTTTATCCCCTCATGAATTCAGGGAAACACCCCACCAGCCCGCATGAAGGGCTAATATAGCCACTTAGCAAGCGGGGGACAAAATTTTTCTTCATACACTGCACTTTAGGGGACAAAATATGTGTATAGTTGGGTACAGCTCGCATATCACCCCCCTGAAACATTTGAGGAAGAGCAGTATGAACTTTGCGCACTGGGCAACCGACACCTACACCAGCACCTCACTGGATTCTGCTATTAAGCGTCACTCTGCCCATGGGGGTCTCAAAAAGTTCCATAAGGCTCTGCGCATGGCAGACTCCATGGTGCGCGGTGAAACGGTTGTAGATCTTGCCACCGGCAGGTTTGGTAGCTTCGGCGATTCCCTCTTAGTGATTACCAATGAGCGTATTCTGATTCTGAAAAATTCTTTTCAGGCGGGCAACAGCCTCACTCTTGATTTACATTCCCTTGACCAGGCAAAGCTGACCTATCTGCCTCTGCTGGGCAATACCTTGACCATTGATGGATACCGTTTTAGTCGTATCCCCACCGCTCATGCCCGCACCCTGCGAACCCTACTCACCGCAGATTTGGCAGGCCACTGGGCACAGGCTTACTAGACCAAGAAACACGATTCTCTTCATAAAAGAAAAGGGTTGGGTACACCTTCTAGGTGTGCCCAACCCTTTTCTTTCTGTGAACCACGGTGGAACCTTAGCAGAGCAAGGCAGATACATGCGCCAGGGAAAGAACACTAGCGTCACATTAAAAAAACTTTTAAATGCCTATATTTTGTAGACAATAACAGATTAGCTTGGGAATCCCCCCCCCCCCCCCGAGTTTTTGGAAAAACAGGTGTGTCATAAAAATATTTTAGTGTTACGGTTGTCTTGAATTGGGAAACCAAATCGAGCCTTGCACCAAGACTGAAGGAATTATTGTGAACTCACCCCAAATCCAGCGTCGTACTCTAGCTCGTGGCGCGGCATGGGCTACCCCCGTCGTTCTCGCTAGCGCAGCGATACCCGCCTATGCTGCTTCGCCTGTGCCAGCTACCACTGATTGCACCTACGGAACCATTGTTGCTGCTCCTTGGTCTAATGTCTGGCCTAGCCAGGGTGACTTCGATGGTAGAGCCAGAAAAGAACTTGAGTGGGCTGTTTACCCCACCAGCAATTGCACCGGTTCTGTGCAGGCCTTCTCTTTCGACAATTCCTTCCCCAAGGATCAGGCCGCCAACCCGCTATCACCTTCGTCAGCTCCTAACAATACTTGGCCCCCTACCTTCCCCGCAGGTGGCGACCGCATGGCTGATATCAATTCAGTCAACGGCGTAAACGGCGTTGGCCAGGGAACCATTATTTCTGTCAAAGTTGAAAACGTCGCAGGCGACGTAGTCTATCAAGACACCCCCACCGGGGACGACCGCTTCCTATTCACCGCTGCTCAAGGCGATAAAGCCTACAACCCCAACGGTACGCGCGGCCTTGGTGCAAACGTCCCCGTGATTCGCCTCAACGACGACTTCAAGGGCGCTGACACCAAATATGACAAGCTCTACAACTACCTGCGTTTTGCAGAGGCCCCCATGGTCACCAAGAACACCATGTGGACCTGGGGCTACGGCAACCACTACACCACCACCGAAGGCCGCGACGGCTGGAGCTGGGACATTAAAGTCATGAGCAACATTGCTCACGGCCAGGCAGGTGCTAGCGTGGTCTCCTTCATGACCCGCCTACCCGCCGCAACATTCGGTGACCCCGCAAAAACCGACCCTAAAGTCATCAAGACCCAGTACAAGGTCACTGTCGCCTCACCCTGGGGCGTTGTCACCTACCTGTCAGACGCTATCTAACTTGCCCACCTAAGTCGATGCGAAGGAGCCGCCTATAAAAGTGAGTCATTTTCTCATCTATGAGAAAAACATGTAAAAAGACGAGCAGTGGGCCCGGCACCCTCCTTAACCAGGAGGTACCGGGCCCACTGTTTTTAAATGCGGCAAGGTGCAGATTTTATGTGCGGCTCCGTGCAGATCTCTTTAGAACTGCCAGCAAGAATTAATGTTGGGTAGCTCCTTAAACTGACGGTCCATGAAAATCAAGCCGCCAGGAATTCCCTCAAAAATACCGGGGGCATGACCGACACCTGCCAGGGTATAGAAGGTAACGTCAGCCCCCTGCTGGCAGTAGTCTGCTGCCAGCTGGCGGTTGGTCTGGTAAGGAATCACATCATCTGCCCAGGAGGAAGCAATCAGAATAGGTACCTGAGGGTGCCGCCCCTGCTGACCCAGATTATTTTGAGCTACGATGTGTGCGATTTGTGGATCGGTCATCATCTCTTGAGCTAAGGTCTGGCCGCTGGCAGTTAGGATGCGGGTGTTCTTAAAACCGAAGGTGGTGATAGCCTCACCCGTGCACTGGTGACGTACAGCCTCCAGGGCAGCCTGCCCCTCGGCTGAGAGCTTATCACTCAGGTCAAGACCGTAGCTATCAGCTAAACCTGCCACACCCATGAGCGAGAAGCCGGTGTAGAGGCCACCATCGATAAAGGTGGTCACAGCCTGCAAATCGGCGGGGACGGCACCAGCATAGATGCCTTTGAGGTTAAGCTCCGGGGCGTAGCTGGCTTGGAGTTCACCAGCGGACGCCACCGCACCGCCGCCTTGGGAGTAGCCCCATAGACCAATAGGCGAGGTCCTACTCCCCAGACCAAGGTCGGTTGCGGTAGCTGCCCGGGCAGCATCTAGCACAGCATTTCCCTGGTCAACACGGTTGAGGTAGCTGTGGGTGCCCTCAGTACCCAGGCCGATGTAGTCAGTGACTACTACGTTGTAGCCTGCATTCAAGAGGGCAGTAATGACCAGGCTTTCATATTCACTACCTGCACCAAACTGGTTGGAGGGGGCACAAGAGTCCCCAATCCCTTGCGTGCCGGGAGCTAGGGCAATAATAGGACGCTCGCCGGGCCCGCCCCACGGCTTGGTGGTGGTGAGTGCGGTGCCAGTGACGGCCACGGGGTTCCCCTGGTGGTCAGTGGATTTATACATAATCCGTTGGGCCTGAGCCACAGGGTGGGCGATGATGTTATTGGCATCGACCTTAAAGCTAAATGTTTCCTTTTTAATGAGGGCGCCGTTAGCTGTGGGCAGGTGCGCAGGAGCGTCGTAGAACGTCTCGTTCACCAGGGTTTCAGGTGCTGCCTTATAGATATCTGCGGGGTTGTTGCCTCTGTCAGTGAGGGCTTCCTGAATGAGCACTTCTGCTTCTTGTACAGCCTGACTGTTTTCAGTCAGGGGCGCGGTTTCATTGGCTGTGGCCGGGGCCATGCTAAGAGACAGCAGGGCCGTCAGCGAGAGGGCAGCTGCCCGGTGCTTACTGATATTTTTGTTCCTGGGCGCAGCGTGACGCGGTATGTATTGAGCCATAAGTTACCCCTCATATGCGGATTTATTCAATATTGCTCCCTCATCTTAAAGGAAGAAAGCTGCTCATTCGGGCAGATTTCTGCTCATAGTTATGGGGACAGGGTCTCAGCTTGTAGCCTTTTAATCTACGGAATATCTTGCCTACCGGTACTTAACTTTTTAGGCTGGTTTGGATACCTGCAGAAAATTCCCCAGTGCGCACCTTCTGGTACACGCGATCAAGCCGAATAACATCAAAGTTGTTAGTGCGAACAAAACGTAAGTGCTGTTCAAGCTCTGCCTGTCTACGGGCGCGACACTTGGCTCTCCCGAATGGGTCATCCCATTGAAACCCCATCATTCGTTTCTTTCTATGCGACCTAGTAGGGAAATATTCAAGGGTTGTATCTTCTAGTGATTCAACCTACTACTGTTCAGGCTAGTATGGATGTCATACAATGAATACATGACTACAACAACCATATCGGACAGCGTACTTACCATCCGAGTCCCATCATCTCTTAAAGAGCGACTAGCCAACTTAGCAGCCGCATCTGACCGTTCTGTTGCTTACTGTGCACGCACCCTCATTGAGGAACACATCGCAGAAGCAGAATACGCTGCCGAGCTCCATGCAAAAGTAAAAGCAATCAAAAGCGGGGAACGTCGTGCTTACACAGTTGAAGAAGCACGGAAAGAACTAGGACTCTAATTTATGTCAGCCTCCTCTTGGGGCCTTATCTATGACAAGGACTGCATCAAAGCACTCAAAAAGCTAGATAAACCAACCCGGCGTAGAATCATGGACGCGCTCGATTGGCTTGCATCATCACCAACTCCACAAGCCCACTGCAAAGCGCTTACCGGGGAATTTACCGGCCTTTGGAGATACCGTATAGGTAACTACAGGGTCATCCTCGACCTTGACCAAGGTGAGCTCATCATCATTGCTCTTAACGCCGGTCATCGTTCTAAAATTTATCGATAAGTCCAGGTACTCACAGCACCAGTTGCACCTACAGAAAATCTAATCTGTAGAAAGGTCATCATGTGAGTACCTGGACTTCTTACATTGCAAGTTTTAATAATTGGCTCCTTGCAGCAGGGCGCCAACCCTCAACCATCATTACCCGTCGTCGTTGGCTTGAACTTCTAGCCGGCAGCTACCCCGAGCATACACCACCCACCAGTTACGCCACTGGTTCGCAACCACCACCTACGCCAGCTGTAAGGATATTCGCGCTGTTCAAGAGCTTCTAGGACACAATGAAGGGGAAAAGAAAATCGCCCCTGTGGAACTTATTCCAACAGGGACGACTTATCACATGGTTGCGGGGGCAGGATTTGAACCTGCGGCCTCCGGGTTATGAGCCCGGCGAGCTACCGAACTGCTCCACCCCGCGGCGACTCATATAACTATACGCACTTATATTGCTACACGCAAGTCAATATAGGCTTTTGTGATTCACTCTACATTTACCTAGGCAAAAGGACGCCGTCTGCCCGCTCAGTGCGGGAGGCGGCGTCCTTACCATCACCAGGCCACTAAAGCCCTACCCCCTAGTTGGAAGGTGAAGGGGTGGGGCTAGCCTGGGTACTTGCGGTACCTTCAAGCCCCTCGGCCTCGATAGCGCGTTGCAAAGCCTCATTCAGGCGGGTCTGAGCCTCACCATAGGCGGCCCAGTCACCAGCCTTCATAGCGGCGTCCGCATCCTGCATAGCCTTGCGAGCCTCCTGCAAGGCACCGGTCAAGCTGGCACTATCAGTACCAGGAGCAGTACCATCGGCAGCCTGAGCGGCCTCAGCATCACTCACACCGGCATCAGCAGCAGTTTCAGCGCCAGAAGAACCGCTAAAGAGTTCATCCAGGGCCTCATCCAGGGTGGGGGCAAAGCCTACCTGCTCACCAAAGCCCACCAGCACGCGGCGCAGTGAGGGGTAAGCAGCATCGCCCGAAGACTGCACGTAGACCGGCTGCACGTAGAGAATACCGCCACCCACAGGCAGAGTCAGCAAGTTACCGTTGATAACGTCCGAAGCGCCCTGACGTAGCAGGTTCAACTCAGTTGATACAGCCGTATCTGAGTTAAAGACATTCTGCGCCTGACCGGGTCCAGGAACAACCGAAGAGCGAGGCAACTCAAGCAAGGTTAGCTTGCCATAGTCCTCAGCCTTCTGCCCGTCCTTACCAGTACCGGCATCACCATTGGCTGAAAGGAAACCGTACATGACGTTACGGGTGTTGCTATCTGCCTGCTGAGGGATAAAGCTGGTGGTCAAAGAGAAGTTAGCCTCTGATTCCCCAGGCATCTGCAAGGACATGTAATAAGGCGGCAAAGGCTGACCACTATTATTAGTCGGATCGTTAGGGATAGACCAGAGGTCATCACCAGTGTAGAGGCTGTGGGCGTTATCCACATGGTAGGCGTTCAAGATTTCACGCTGCACCTTGAAAAGATCCTGAGGGTAGCGCACATGCTCAATCAGCGAGGCGCTCATCTCACTGTAAGGGCGTACCGTATCAGGGTAGACCTTCTGCCAGGTCTTCAGAACTGGGTCCTGGTCATCCCAGGCATAAAGAGTCACTGAACCGTCATAGGCGTTGACAGTAGCCTTCACCGAGTTACGAATATAGTTGACCTGCTGGTTAGGCAGAGCCTGTGAAATACCGGTAGCAGTCTCAGAATCAGAAGTCGCATTATCAAGCTGAGCAGCCTGCGCGTAGGGGTACTGATTACTGGTGGTGTAGGCATCCACAATCCAGAGCACCTGGCCATCAATAATCGCCGGGTAAGGGTTACCATCAACAGTCAAGTAAGGGGCAACCTTCTTCACACGCTCAGAAGGGTCACGATCATACAAAATCTGCGATTCAGGGCGCACAGCATCCGAGAGCAGAATATCTGAAGACTGGAACTTAATAGCGTACGCCAAACGGTTAAAGGCATGACCAATGACCGGGCCGCCATTACCGCTAAAGGTGTACTTAGCGTCCGCACCGCTTTCATCATCAGCAGTCTGGGGGCGGTCAAGCTCTAGCGGCTCATCATCTGAGGTGCCACCAACAATAGAATATTCCGGTGAACTCTGGCCAAAGTAGATACGCGGCTCATAATCACTACTAATCGCGCCAGTTGCCTGAATACCTGACTGAATGAACTTAGGCTTACCATCAGCCTCAACCTGGTTACCATAGGCGGCGATAACACCATAGCCGTGGGTATACACTACGTGCTGGTTAACCCAGGAAGAACCGGCATTCTGGTCAGGGTTAAGCTCGCGGGCGGCGATAACAGTATCAGTCTCCGTGCCCTTGATGGAATAGCGGTCAACAGAAAGGTTCTGCCCAAACTGGTAGTAGGGGCGGAACTGCTGCAACTGAGCAAAAGCGCCAGATACTACATTAGGGTCCAGCAGGCGGATGTTAGAGATAGTCTCACTCTCACCGCGCAGGGCACCTGCGGCGGTAGAGGTAGTAGCGTCATAGTTCTGAACATCAAGCTGATCAAGACCGTAAGCGGTGCGGGTAGCGTCAATATTGCGCTGAATATAAGGGGCCTCAACAGCCTGCTCGTTAGGCACTACCTGGAAACGCTGCACAACCCAAGGGTAGATTCCCCCGGCGACCAGCGAAGCAATGACCAGCACAGCAGTACCAATCAGAGGTAAACGGAAATTACCGCGAACAGCTGCAAGCACAAAGAGCGCAGCCACCAGCAAGGAGGCTACCGCCAAGATAGCGTTAACCGGAATAATGGCATTGACATCCCGGTACATGGCACCAGCCCAAGAACCTGACTGGTCCTGGGTGGCAGTGTAGCGAGAAAGCCACAGGTTCACGGCACGCAAGAGAATAAAGAGGGCACCGAGCACAGCAAAATGACGGCGGAAATGCACGGTCGTTGTAATACCGCGCTCCCCCACCACAATGCCACCGTAGAAATAGTGCATGACCAGGGCTGCCATGGCAGAGAAAATAATGGCGGTACTCAGCAGGCCCGTGACCATATTCAGGAAGGGCAGGGTAAACATGAAGTAACTCACATCAAGACCGAACTCGGGGTCTACGCTGCCAAAGCTCTCACCCTGGAAGAAGAGCAGAACGGTCTCCCACTGGGTCATAGCCCCAGCGCCGACAAAAGCACCCAGCAAGGCTGGCACAGCAATCAGCAGCACCTTACGCATGCGCTCAATACCCTGACGGTAGCGCTCCATATTCTGGTTAAAGAGGTCCTGCACATCGCCATAGGGGTTAGGCAGAGGGTTGCCATCGGCATCACGTCGAGGGCCTGTAGCAGATCGGGGGCGGGGAGCCTGTAATTTCCCATGCTTATAGGCGTAGAAGAGGCTGGCCCAAACAGCGATACCT
This sequence comes from Rothia sp. 32237D007AR, assembly GCF_053544675.1. Lineage (NCBI taxonomy): Bacteria > Bacillati > Actinomycetota > Actinomycetes > Micrococcales > Micrococcaceae > Rothia > Rothia sp. 32237D007AR. The sequence continues at coordinate 111,414 of NZ_JBPPUO010000004.1, forward strand.
ACAACGAGAGCTGCAACCAAAAAGACGGCACCGCGGGTCAGGTTTTGGGTAATGAAAACCTTCAGGTAGCCCAACTGGTCATACCAGAGGACGTCGGTGTACACCTGGGTTGCAAAAACGAAAGCTACGACCAAGGCGGCAATAATTGCCACGGTGGCGGTCAGCGGCCGGTTTCTACGTTGAGGAGCGCGTGATGGTGAACGGGGAGGAGTGCTTCCGGTACTCACGGGTATCCTTCAGTTGTGTTTTGTGTCTGCCGCACGAATGCGGCCTGTATAAGGGGTGCCACCGCACAGTGGGCGACACTACATATAAGACACTATTTTGCCAAAGAAAACCACGAGTTACGAGAGCAGGCTTAGTATTTCAGCTCTAGGGTAAGTTCCCCGCCGCACTAGGAGCAGGTGGGGAAGGCAGCAGGGTCCTCCCCCTGACCAATACGGGTCACAGCATCCACAGCCTCATCGAGTGTTGAGACCTTAACAACCTTAAGACCACGTGGCACCCTGCCAACCACATCATCACAGTTATCTGCCGGGGCCAAGAAAACTGTGGCACCAGCGTCCGCAGCACCCCGCATCTTCTGCTCAATGCCGCCGATACTACCGACTGTGCCGTCCGAATCAATGGTTCCGGTGCCAGCAAAATGCACGCCCCCGGTCATCTGCCCCTCAGTCAGCTCATCAATAATGCCCAAAGCAAACATCATGCCAGCAGAAGGGCCGCCAACCTCTTGCAGACCATAAGTGACAGTCATAGGGAACTCAAAAGAGCGGGCAATATACAAACCCAGCACATAACGCTGCCGCTGCTCATTATAAGAAGGAGTGAGAGTGACCTCCTGCTCCTGCCCATCACGCACCACAGTAACAGTAACCGGGTTCCCAGCGGACGCATTCACCCGCTGAGTCAATTCAGCGTAGCCCTCAAGCACCTGACCATCGAGGGCAGTCACAACGTCCCCCTCACGCAGGATCCCTTGGCTAGGGCCGCCCTCACTAGTACCCGAGACCGTCAAAATTTCGGTGTAATCAATACCCAACTGAGTCAGAGCAGCAGCCTGCGCCACCTCCTGAGAGTTGGTCATATCAGCGCTATTTTGCGCACTCACTTGCTCCCTCGTAACCGAAGGATCATAAATCAAATCACTGGGTAAGACAGCCGTAGAGTCCTCTAACCAAGTAGCAAGAGCCTCAACTGCAAAGAGAGAAGAATTAGGGCCACCAGCAACAGACACCGTGGTCATATCAAGATTGCCACCCACAGGGTAAGTCTGGGCACCCTCAATCTCAATCAGCGGCTTACTATTGAACTCACCAATGGTATTGAAGGTAGGGCCGGGCGATTCGGCCACAAAATTAACCGGAACCACCAAAGAAAACGTCGACAGGCCCAAAGCACCCAAGGCACTCACCGTCCGCAAATCAGCCTTACGCTTACCAGGCCGGACACCTGCATCTTTCCTCTGAGAAAAAACCATAGAACTAGCCTACTAGCAAAACCACCCCCTCAGGACCCTCCCCTCAGCAAATTCTCACTCGGCTCAGGGCTAAAAGAGCCCCAGGGCACACACCAGGGTAGGTAGGCTAGGGAGAAATAGTAGCGGCGGGCGCCGCAGCCCCCTATTGAAACGAGGCAGAACGTGACCAACAACCCCTACGACTCAGCTGGCCGTGACCCCCTTGAAGAATTCCTCAAAAAGCTACAAGAACAGGGCTTTGACCCCACAGCCATGAACGGGGCCGCAGGCTTCGATGCCGACGCCCTTAAAAATATGGGATTGGTCATCGACCCAGCCATGCTCTCAGGCATCTTCGCCCAAGTAAACTCCATGATGAGCGCCCAACCCAGCAACGGCCCCGTCAACTGGGACATGGCCAAGCAGCACGCCCGCCAAGTACTAGCCCTGGGCAAGGACCCCTCCGTCACCTCCACCCAAGCCGGTGCAGTACGAGATGCCGCCGCCCTCGCAGACCTCTGGCTAGACCCCGTCACCATCTTCGAACGTCCTGCCTTCACCGTTGAAGCCTGGGCAAAAGCAGAATGGGTGGAGAACTCCTTTGACACCTGGAAAGAAATCGCTAGCCCCGTTGCCGAAGAAGTCTCATCAGCTATGAACTCCTCCATCCAGCAACAAATGCCCCAAGACATGGCCGGCATGCTCGGCGGCGGCAACATCTTCGCTGGCCTAGGCGGAATGATGTTCGGCATGCAAATGGGCCAAGCTATCGGCAAACTCGCCGAAGAAGTCGTCTCCTCCACAGACATCGGAATCCCCCTGGCCCAAGGCCGCTCAGCCCTGATCCCCTCAGGCGTTGCTGCCTTCGGCCAAGGCCTAGAAATCCCTGCCCAGGAAGTCATGCTCTACCTAGCCGTGCGAGAAGCTGCCCTAGTGCGCCTGCACAAGACCAACCCCTGGCTACGCGAAGACATCATCGCCCTCATCACCCGTTTCTCCCGCGGAATCCACGTTGATATTGAGCGCATGCAAGAAGCAGCCCACACCATCGACTTCGACCCCTCAAACCCCGAAGCCATGATGGAAGCCTTCGCCGGGGACATGTTCAAACCCCAACTCACCGAAGACCAGCAACTCGCCCTAGACCGGCTCGAAACCCTCCTTGCCCTGATCGAAGGCTGGGTCAGCCTCATCACCGAACAAGCCAGCAAAAACCTGCCCACAGCCCCACAACTGGCTGAAACCATGGCCCGCCGCCGCGCCACCGGCGGACCAGCAGAACACGCCTTTGCCCAGCTCGTCGGCCTTGAACTGCGCCCCCGCAAGATGCGCGAAGCCCTAGCCTTCTGGCGCCACTACGAAGAAAACCACGGCTTTGAAGCCCGCGACCAGCTCTGGGAAGGCCCCGAAACTCTACCCACCAGCGAAGACCTGGACGACCCCACAGGCTTCACCTCCCGCCGCGCCCTGCTCAACGCCAGCGAAGACGAATTCGACGCTGCCCTCGAAAAGCTCCTAGCAGGCGGCTACGACCAGCCCACCGAAGAGACTGACAGCAAGGACAAAGAATAAGCGCTTCCCAGAAAAAGGAAGAAACCCCTAAGACCGCTCAGCCGGGATAGCCGCCCCGCTGCGGCACCAACTGCACAGTGCGAGTACGGCAGGTAGAGCGCACCACCTCAACCTCCGGGCGGGAGGCGGGAGCCGGCAAAATTTCACGGGAGCTAGCCACTAGAGACCCCGAGGAGCAATGTCATTAATAAAACGCGACCGCTTACGCCCAGCCCTCCCGCCAGGGGTACGCGACCGCGACCAGCTCAGGGTCAAATAAGAACGAGCGCGGGTGATACCCACATAGAAGAGGCGGCGTTCTTCATCTACTTCATCACTAGTTTGGGCGAAAGAAATCGGCATGAGCCCCTCATTGAGGCCGCAGAGAAAAACCGCCTCCCATTCAAGGCCCTTAGCTGCGTGCAAGGAGGCGAGAGTGACCCCATTGAGAGAGGGCGCATCCCGATGCTGGGAGCGCTGGATGAGCACAGCAACCAGCTCGTAGAGAGAGAACTCCGGCGGCAGGTCGGTAGCACCATTAGCGGACGCCTGCTCCCGCGCCTGGGCGCGTTCATCAGCAAGGCGATCAGCCAGGGAGACGAGGGTTTCTAGGGATTCCCAGCGGGCCCGCTCCTGGCCTGAGCGTTGGGGAGCCTTAGCAGACCAACCCAAGTTCTTAAGGTTATCTCGCACCAGCTGGGTGACGCTATCAGTGGGTTCAGCCCCCTTAGCTGCGCCCTGGAGCATGCTCAGGGCTGCGCGCACCTCAGGGCGGTCAAAGAACTGTTCTGCACCGCGTAGCTGATAGTTAATTCCGGCATCAGTCAGGGCTTGTTCTAGGGCAGCAGACTGGGAGTTGGTGCGGTAGAGCACAGCAATATCGGCTGCCGGTATGCCTTCTTTATCGATGAGGTCTTTGATATCTTCAGCGATACCCATCGCTTCTTGTTCATCATCTGCGTATTCAAACCATTCCGGCTTAGCCCCAGGCTCCCGCTGGGAGACCAGTTCTAGGGGCGGCGCCCAAGAATAGCGGGTGGAATCTGGCATCTGACGGCGGGCAGCTAGCAGGCGATTAGCCACATCAACTACCTGCGGGGTAGAACGGTAGTCACGCACCAGCTTCACCACGGTAGCGCCCTCAAAACGGGTGCGGAACTCAAGGAGATGACGGCTAGTTGCCCCAGCAAAAGAGTAGATGGTCTGGGAGGCATCGCCCACCACGCACAAATCATCGCGCCGCCCCAGCCAGGCCTCCAGTAGGCGCTGTTGCAGGGGCGAGACGTCCTGATATTCATCGACCACAAAGTGGCGGTACTGCTGGTGAATCTGGGCGGCAATATCGGGGTTTTCTTCAATAACTGCAACAGTCAGCAGCAAGATATCTTCAAAGTCAATGACGTTGCGCTCATCCTTAAGCTCCTCGTAGGTGCGGAGCAGGCGCACCATGTCAATGGGGCTAATATCTGCCGGTAGCTCCCGGTCAGCCAGATGAGGCATGAGAGAATCAGCCGTGAGCATAGAGACCTTAGCCCACTCAATTTCGCTGGCAAGATCACGCACAATAGCCCGGTCAGTAGCTAACCCCAGGCGGCGAGCCGACTCAATAATAAACTGGGACTTATTCTTAATAATCTCCGGCAGAGCACCACCAATAGCCTGAGGCCAAAAATAGCGTAACTGGGCCAGAGCAGCTGAGTGAAAGGTTCGAGCCACTACCCCAGCAGCCCCCAGCTGGCGCAGGCGCACCTTCATCTCTTCAGCCGCCCGGTTAGTGAAAGTAAGAGCCAGCACAGCCCGCGGGTTATAGCGGCCAATGGCAATACCGTAGGCGATACGGTGGGTGATAGCACGAGTTTTACCGGTACCAGCACCAGCCATCACACACATAGGCCCAGCAAGCTCAGTAGCAACACGGCGCTGCTCAGGGTCAAGACCCTCAAGGATAGCCTCAGCATTGGGGGCTGACAGAGTAATAGGCTGGGCCCTGAGCTTATCGTGATTCATGGTGCATCTCCCCTACCCTCGCAGTTATCACTGGCCATACGCGCTCACGCCAGCTTACTAGTCTACCGCCCACCAGCGCCCACCTGCTGGGGGTAGCGGAGCTGGGGGCTGCGTCCTGACCCTGTGCCGGACGTTCTTGGGGCCAATGAATCAATTTTTCTCCCCTTCATTTCGGGTTCAGTCCAACTTCTCTTGTACCCTTAAAATGTGACCTCAACACCTCTTCAACTTGCCGCCATCGTATCAGCGGGGGTGCCCGGGCTCTACCCGGTAGCCGCCCTGCCCTCAGCCGACGACGCCCTAGACTTCGACTCGGCCATTATCATCGACTCCACCAACAAACGCTGGAGGGTACGCGCCCCCAAGCACCCAGAAGCTAGCGTGCGCCTAGAAGCAGAGCACGTCATCCTGCAATCCTTCACTCCCGCCCTGCGCGCCCGCCTACCCTTCCTGGTGCCTACCATCGTTGGCACCGTCCCCTTAGACGGGCGGCAGGCTTTCATCTACACCCACATCCCCGGTACCCCCCACGATATCGATGACCTAGCCGCCATCTCGTGCGCCACCGGCAGCGGGCAGGCCAATATTGCCGATGACATCGCCAAAAATATTGCCTCCATCCATGTTTTTCCCACCACTATCGTGGAGGACGCTGACCTGCCGGTCTATACCGGCCAGCAGGTACGCGAGCGCCGCCTTGCAGAACTAGACCTGGCTGTAGCTACCGGCAAGGTACCGTCGGGGCTGCTGACCCGCTGGGAGCAGCAGCTCAACAATTCGGCTATGTGGGACTTCCGCCCCCGCACCATTCATGGGGATTTGAACGAAGATAACCTTGTGCTTGAGCAGAAGAAGATTGTTGAGATTACCGGCTGGTCTGAGGTGTGTGTGGGTGACCCTGCTGCTGATTTCGCCTGGCTCTATGCCTGTGAAGATCCTCTTTTTAGGGAGAGGGTTTTTGCGACCTACCGTCAAGAGATGCCTCAGGAGCCTGACCGTAATCTTGAGGCCCGGGCTAATCTCTACGCAGAGTTTGGTCTGGCCCAGTGGCTGGTGCGTGGAGTTGAGTTAGAAGATCGGGTCATGATTTCAGAGGCTGTCTCCATGCTTGACCATCTGGAGGCAGAGCTGCGGGCTGTTGGTGCCCTTGAGCCGACCTTTGATGAGGAGAAGCCCCAGCCTTTGGACTAGAACCAAGGGCTAGAACTAGGGCTAGGGGGGCTAGAGTGCTAGGGGGCTAGGGCCTCTCACTGCTCTGGTGTCCGTAGCTACTGTGGTGTTTTAGCTTTTCTGGTGCCCTAACTGGCCTGCTCCTTGCAGGGCTTTCTCTAACTCCTCGCGCGTGGAGAAGTGAGTCACCTCGATGCTCTGGCCGGTAGAAGCATAGAAGAAATGAGCTTCTATATTTTCTTCGGCTACACCGTGCAGGCGGGCAAAACCCAGCCGGTAGAGAGACAGCTGCACTGACCGCTCTTTGAGCTCCTTTTTGGTGCGCGGTGGGCGGCCGGTCTTCCAATCCACCAGCTCCCAGATAGTCGCACCGTCCCCGTCTGTACGGGTAAAGATAGCGTCAATTCGGCCACGGACCGTTACCCCCGCAAGCGGTGTTTCAAGGGGGTACTCTAGGGCCCAGGGGGTGCGATGAGCCCAGGGGCTTTCTAAGAAGTTCTCACGCAGGGCCGGGATATTCAGCTCTTCTTCGGTGCCCTCATCATCGAAGTCTTCGTCCATATCCAGCATGCCAGTGGTGCCAAAGTGCTCTTCTACCCAGCTGTGGAAGATAGTTCCCTGGCGGGCTGCAATCCCTGGTTTTTGGGGCATGGGCCGGCGCATATTGTCGATAACAGCTTGCCGGTCCTTGACCAGGTTGACCAGCAGTGAAGCTGAGATATGCCCTGGCAGTTCAAAGGTGCTGTTTTCTGCTGGGGCTGCCAGCAGGCTCAACAAGAGGTCAGTTTCTTCTTGCCAGTCCTCAATGGTGCCTTGGGTTTCGTGGGCCTGGTCGGGGGTTAGCTCAGGCAGAGCCTCATAGGCTTGGGCTAGTTCATCAGGGGCAAGCCCGCCCCGTAGTACATTATGGGCTGCACGCTCAACCACCTGGCGAGGGCTAAGCCCGGTGAGCTCTCCCTGCCTGGGAGTGTTCGGGTGAGGTGTTGGCCCTGCCGCTTCAAGTTCCTCTAGCGATGCCCAGGTCATCTGGTGGGGCCCCTCCAGGGGGTCAAAGGGCCACAGGGCGGTAGTGATAGTAGCAGATTGGGGGTTGACCGCACCGACCTGCTCGGGGTCAAGCTCACTGATTATCTGTGCAAGGTCAGCAGCAGAGTCAAGCAGCTCATCAACAAAGGTAGACATCAGCCGGGGCTTAGCGGTGGTCCCCTTCCAGGCTGAGGTGGTTAGCACCAGCAAGGAGCGGGCGCGCGTGTAGCCCACATAGGCAAGGCGGCGCTCTTCCAGGGTGCGGTGTTCTACCGCCTGTTCTGAGAGCTGGCCCATGAAGTCGCCTAGGTCTTGCAGGTGTTCGAAGTCTGACCGCCAGCCGGGGAGGTAGGCGGCGTCCCCGCGTAAGGGCCAGGGCAGGGTGTCTGCCTTCTTGCTCCAGCGTTCGTCCTTAGAATCGGGGAATTCGCCCTCTGCCATGCCCGGTATGTAGACTTGGTCCCATTCCAGGCCCTTTGAGGCGTGCACGGTCAGAATCTGCACCGCATCATGGCGGGGGGCTTCTGCCGCCATTTCAAGCCCAGCTTCTTGTTGGGCGGCAGCATCAAGCCAGGCCAGAAACCCACTAATGCCCGATGCCGATGCGCCAGTGGCGCTCAGGGCAAAGCGGACGCCGCTCTCCCCCTCTTCTAGAGGCTGACCATTAGCAGCAGCCAGCAAGAGGGCGTTCACGCGCGGGGCGGTGGACTCGTAGCTGGCAGCCACATCGTAAAAGGCATCAAGATTTCTACGGGCTGAAGAAGAGTGGGCACCAGGGCGGGCCGCTAACTCTATATCCAACAGCAAGGTCCGCTCAATTTCGCTGATAAGGGTGGTCAGATCATCGGCGGTGAACTGACGCAGGTAGGTCAGCTCCCTTGACACAGCCTGTAGACGGCGTAGACCCTCGGCAGTTATTGACCGGCCGCTGCGCGCTGAGGCCCAGCCTTCCGGGGGCAGGTTTTCAAGTGCTTCTACCAGGGAGGCCCCGTCCGTCACATCAGGGGCAGCGGCCTCTAGCAGGCGCCGGTAGTCCTCAGCGGACGCCGGTAGCTGCTGGTCTGCGTCCTTAAGCTCTTGGGCGCTGGTGGCGCCACGTTCAGCAGCATCTGCCAGGGCATGGGCTTCATCAAGGATTTCTTGTTCGGCACGAAGGGCAGCGGCCTGGGCTGTGATACCGAACCTAATTTCAAGTTCGCGTTGGCGTTTGAGGGTTTCTGCCCATTCGCCAAAGGCCAGCAGGTCAGAGAGGCCCAGTCTCCAGCGGGCACCGGAGAGTATGCGCATGAGGGCATCGGAGCGGCCAGGGTCACTGAGCACCCGGAGCACCGCAACCAGATCCACAATTTCTGGGGTATCAAGTAGGCCACCGAGCCCTACCACCTGGTAGGGAACACCTAGCTCATCGAAGGCTTCTTGGAGCGGTTCCATCATGGCCCGTTTCTTACACAGCACAGCCATAGTGGGCATCTCGTGTAAGGGCCGGCCCGTAAAGGCCGAGCGCTGCTGGGCAATTATTTGCCCTAGCGAACGGGCCTCGTGCAGGTCTGTTAGATACTCCCCGACCAGCACACGCCCCTTGTCTGCCTGGGGGCGGGCCACCAGCGGCGGGACATCAATAGAATGGGTGCGCTGCACCCAGTCAGGGGTGGTGGACAGGGGCTCTGCTACCCGGTTAGCAGCAGCCAAAATAGCGGTGTCGTTCCTCCAGGCCACGGTCAGGTAGCTGGCGGTGCGGTCCTCTGCCGGGAAGTAATCATAGAAACTAAAAAGCTGACCGTCTGAAGCCCCACGGAAACCATAGATAGACTGCTTAGGGTCACCCACCGCCATAACAGGGTGGGCTGGGGCCTCAGCTCTTGCCCCGAAGAGGTCAGAGAAAAGCTGCATCTGGGCATGAGAGGTATCTTGGAACTCATCTAGCAGCACCACCTTGAAGCGTTCTCGCTCAGTATGGGCAGCCTGCGGCACTGACCGGGCAATCTGAGCCGCCTTGGCAATCAAATCACCGTAGTCCATCACCTGCATCTGCTCTTTAATAGCTGAATAGCGTTTGACCAGTTCAGCATAAAAAATCCGCAACTGTAGGCCCTGAACTAGGGCCCGCTGCTCAGTGGTCGCCCCCTTAACCGTGGGCTTCCCCAGATGCTCCACCTGCTGTAAGGTCTTGGCGCACCAGGTCATGACCTCATCAGGGCTCACCAGATGTTCGGCACATTCAGAAGAAAGTTTGATGATGGACTCCACCATCGTTGACTTGGCAACGTCCTTTTCAGGTAGCTTACCCTCATAATGCTCCACAATCTGGGCCACCAGCTGCCAGGTCTGGGCACCGCCTAGCATCTGGGCGTCATCTTCTACACCAATACGCAAACCGTACTGCTGTACCAGGGTATTAGCGTAAGAGTGGTAGGTAGAGATAGTAGGGTCGCTGGTGACCTCCTCAGCCCCCTGGCCGGGGGTTTCTTTCACCAGCCCCTGGCGGCGTAGCTCTTCGAGGCGGGAGCGCATGCGCTCGCGTAACTCCCCGGCAGCCTTGCGGGTGAAGGTCACACCGAGCACCTGGTCAGCCCGTACCAGCCCGTTAGCAACTAGCCAGACCACCCTATCGACCATGGTAGCTGTCTTACCGGACCCGGCTCCTGCCACAACCAGGCGGGGTAGCAGAGGGGAGCTAATAATAGCGGATTGTTCTGGGGTGGGTAGGGGGCGGCCCAGAGCCCGTGCAATATCTTCAGGGCTCAGCAGGGCATCTTGTGGCGTATTCTCAGTCATGGTTCTCCCTTACTGGGCGGGGCGGACGGTGATAGCTCGGCCTCGTGAGCAGATGGGGCAAATATCGGGCAGAGCACACCCGACCCCAAAGGCACCACCTGCCGTATGCCGAGCTTGCAGGTGCTCCCCCGCAATGAGTTCAGCAGCCCGGTTAATCAGCTCAACAGCCCAGGTGCTCTCAGCACTCAGGGGGGCCTGTTCCTGCTCTGAATAGCTCTTGGTGGATCCACCCACCTGTAGGAGCAGGGCACCACCGGAGAGTTCATGAAGCCCATCAAGTACCGGCACCTGGGGCGGGTGAGGCTTCTTCACTTCCCCTTGGCCCTCTTGGTGAAGGGCCTCATAGTCTAGGGCTTGTTTCATAAGGGCCCCGGCCCCAGCTTCCAGGGCAACCTGGTAGGCAGCGAGCTGGGGATGCTGTTCAAGGTCGGCTTGAGTGGGCTTACTCTTACCGGTTTTGAGGTCAATGATGATGAACCGCCCCACCTGGTCTACCTCAATTCGGTCTACTCGACCTGAGAGGAGGGCGTCCTTGGCTGGGCCTGGCACCAGCACACTAAAGGACCCTTCAACCCCGACCAAGGACCGCCCTTTACCTTTGAGGTCACGCACATAGTCGGCAAACTTTTGAATCATTTTCTCGGCCCGCTCGATAGTCTTCTGGGTCTCCCAGGTATCGGGTAGGCCAAGTTGCGGTAGGCGGCGGTGCAGTTCATCGCGCAGGTCGGTGCCCTTGCCTTCAGGCATATCTTCACAAATAGCGTGAATCAGTGTACCCAGTGACCGGGAGGCATCAGTTGCAGCTTCGGCGCGAGAAGCTGCAACGAACCAGTCCAAGGGTGAGCGGTGAATCTTTTCGATCTGAGAGGGCGAGACCGGGATAGGCCCTTGCCCCTCAAAGGCCGGAGCCTGAGACGAGAGCGGCAACAGACCCCACCAGGAGCTGGGGTGAGCACCAGGCAGGCTCAGATGTGAGGTTTGGCCCGGGTCGGCAAGGCGCCCCAGTAGGCGGGCGGCGGCGTCCGCCTTCTGCGGTGAAAGATGTTGAGCTTCTGCCCACTGTCGCAGCTCAGCGATCAGCGAGCGCAGGGTCATGGGGCGGCGTACTTCTGTGAGGGGGCGCTCCCCGCCGGGGGCAGGGGCGAAGATGTCAAGGAGTTCGCTGGGGGCCTGGTCGGTAGATGAAACAGCGGTGCAGACTACTCGGGTGCGGGCGCGGGAGGTGGCGGTGGCGAACATGCGGAACTCATCGAAGCGGTTAGCGCGTAGGCGTTCTAGCAGAGAGTAGCCGGTGGCGCTGCGAGTATTTTGGCTGTTGCTTGGTAGGCGCCCGGTGATAGCGTCCACCAAGTCTAGGGTGCCGAGCAGGGAGCCGCGGACGGTGGTGTTAGGCCAGGTGCCATCTTGTAGGCCGGCGATGTAGACGGTGTCCCATTCTCTGCCTGCGGCTAGGGCGGGGGTCATGATTTCTACGGCGTCCCGGTAGTTGGTGCGTTCTGCCAGGGTGTCCATGGGTAGGTCTTGGGCGTCGATGTAGGCCAAGAATTGTTCGGCGGTGGCTCCTGGCATTTGGTCGGTGTAGCGCTCTGCTGCTTCAAATAGGCCGATCATGGCGTCGATGTCTCGCCCGGCGCGGTCAGCTCCTGCACCCCCTGAGAGGGATTGGGATTTCCAGAGGGGGGCTAGTTCTGAGGCTTCCCAGAGGGCCCAGAGCACGGTTTCTGCGGTGGCTCCGGGCTGGTCGAGTGCTTTGTCTCCGGCGGTGAGTACTCGGCCTAGGCGGCGGGCGGCGGCGCTGCTTTCTCCGGTGGGCAGTAGTTGGGGGGTGATGAGGGCTTCAACGAGCAGGGCGTCGCTGTCTCGGGTTCCTCCGGCTCGGAGTTCTTCAGCGCGCAGGCGCTGGCGTAGGCGGCGTACATCCATGGTGGAGGCCCCGCCCAAGCGGGAGGTGAGTAGGGAAACTGCGGTCTCAGCGCCCAGCCCCCAGGTGCTTGTCTCCTGGTCGCTGGCTCGTAGGCGGCGGGTGTGCAGGATCAGCCCTAGGGCGTCGAGGAAGGGGCGCACGGCGGGCTCGTCACGGACAGGGGTGATAGAGGCTGCTGTTTGTACGGGTAGGCCCAGGTTGATGAGGGCTCGTTTGAGCCGGGTGACGTCTGAGCCGTTGCGCACGATAATGGCGTTGCGGCGGTAGGCCCTGCCCCGGTAGAGGTGGTCTTCCAGGATCATTTGAGCTAGTAGCTGGTTCTCCTGTTGGGGGGTTTCTACGAGCAGGCCCAGCACCTCTGCCTCTGCGCCTTCTGCTTTGTGGGGGTTGAGCAGGGCGCCGTCGTCTCCCAGGGGCAGTAGGGCTTCTTCGCTGGGTTCGTGCGGGGCGGGGGTCAGGAGGCGGTGGTGGGCTGCCCGGGGCACAGCGGGCAGGCGGGAGGCTAGTTCTGCCCAGCGGGCGGCGATAACCGGTGCCATGCGCCAACTGGTGGTTAGGTTCTTGGTGATGAGAGTGGGGAAGATATCGGGCAGGCTGGTAGCAAGGTGGGGGCTAGCGCCACGGAAGCCCTGCACGACGGTGTCTGTGCAGCAGGTGATAATGCTGGCTGGGCCTTGTGAGAGAAGGCCCTCTAGGTTTGAGGTTTCTTCTGCGCTCTGGAGGGTGAGGGAGTTGCTGGCTGTGGTTTTTAGGTATTCTGCTGACCTGCCGATGAGAACGGCCAGTAGCCGGTAGATGGAGGGGGTAAGTTCTTGGACGTCGTCGATGAGTACCAGATCGAAGCGGGCCCGTTCGGCTCTGAGTAAATCTGGGTGGGCTAGTAGGGTTTTGGTGGCCTCGTGGATGAGGGCGGCGGGGTCAAAGGCGTGGGGTGCGCGTAGGGCTCGCACTTGACGGTATTCGGTGTAGAGCCTAGCTAGGGCCTGCCATTCGGGGCGGTTATGGGCTTGGGCTAGGTCGGCAACTGCTGAGGCGGTGAGGTCGTATTCGGCTATGCGGTCGAAGAAGTCTCGCACTTCATGGCGAAAGCCGCGGGTTTCTATGGCTTGGTCTAGGTCGTTGGGCCAGAGGATGCTAGAGCCGTGGCCCTTGTGGTGCCCATCGAGTAGTTCTTTGATCAGGACGTCCTGCTCAGGGCCAGAGAGCAGTTTGGGGGTGAAATCTAGGTGGGGTAGGTAGCCTTCTAGGTGGGCTCGTCTGAGCAGGTCAAAGGCGTAGGCTTGCCAGGCGCGCACCGGGGCGGTTGAGACGGTTGCGGTGATGCGGGCTGAGAGTGCTTGGCGGAAACGGGTTGCGCTGATGCGAGATGGGGTCAGGACCAGGAGCCGGGCGGGGTCGCTACCCTGTTCGATAAAGTGGGTGGCTGCTGTGAGTAGGGCCTGGGTTTTACCGCTGCCGGGTGCGCCTAAGAGCAAGGTGTGGCTCTGGGTGTCTGTCTGCTCCTGTGCCATGGTGCACTCCCCATCGTGTGTGTTCAAGGTTCTGCCTGTGTTTCATAGTCCATCATAGGTGGCTGACATTTTAAGAGCCTGAGCGCCACTTGTCTCAAATATTATTGTGCCGCCGGTTCTATGGCTACTATCGAAGGTATGACTTCATGGACCGAGCTTCCCCGTGCTACTTTCGACCTCGAAACCACCGGCATAGACCCTAAAACTGCCCGCATCGTCACAGCCTCCTTGGTCTTGGTTTCTCCGGACGGTGAGGTCTTGCGTGCCGGTGAGTGGTTAGCTGACCCTGGGGTTGAGATCCCGGAGCAGGCCTCCGCTATTCACGGTATCACCACCGAGTACGCCCGGGAGCACGGTAAGCCTGCCCAGCAGGTAGCCTACGAACTTGCCATGGCTCTAGGTGGGCTCTTTGCTGATGGTGTGCCGGTGATTGCTTTTAACGCTGCCTACGATTTTTCGGTGCTGCATTTTGAGTTGGCTCGCCATGGTTTCCCGCCTCTGAGCTGCTACCCGGTGCTTGACCCCTTGGTCATTAATAAGCATGTGCATAAGTTTAAGAAGGGTAAGCGCACCCTTGAGGTGCTTTCTAGCGAATACGGTGTGGAGCTAGAGAACGCCCACACATCTAAGGACGATGCTCTGGCCGCTGAGCGTCTACTGACGGCTATGAGCTTGGAGTACGAAGAGATCGAGCAGCCTGCTACTGCCTTGCACCAGCAGCAGATAAGATGGGCGGCTGAGCAGGCCGCTGAGTTGCAGGACTACTTCAATCGCATTGGCAAGCAGGCAGATATCAGTGGGGAATGGCCGGTTCGCACCAGCTAGAGTAGCTGCTAGTTCCTTTTTCTGCCCCACCTCTATTAGATTAGAGAACGGCAGATACATTTCAAGCACAAGGACGATCGTGAACGAGCCCGCCCCGCCCACTAATAGCATCTATCTTGGCTCTACTCGTGCCCAGCACCAACAGCTGGTGGACCAGTCAGCAGTTGTGCTGAAGTTGGGGCTGCTTCTGATGAAATCTGGTGCTAGCGCCTACCGTGTGAAGGTTTCTATGGCCCGGTTGGCTAAGGCAGTGGGCCTTGATGAGCACCATGCTCAGGTGCATTTTACGGAAGTTTCGACTACTGCTTATACGCAGGGAAATTTTCGTACTGAGATCGCGGAGACCCGTATTAAGGGTATTTCTGCCTACAAGATTGATTTGCTCTCTGATTTTGTCTCGTCTTTGCCTGAGCGGATTGACCCAGCCCAGGCTTCTGCCGCTTTGACGCAGATTGAGAAAGCCAAGCCCCTCTACGCTCCGTGGCTTTTGGCTCTGGCTGCTGCCTGCGCTTGTGCGGCCTTTGCCTTTTTGAATCGTGGGGGCGTTATTGAATGTTCTGTGGTTTTGTTGGCTGCTTTTGCGGGCCAGTTCTTGCGTTCTACGCTGGCTCACCGGGGCCTGAACCACATGGTGGTGTGGATGCTGTGTGGCTTCTTATCAGCAGGTATCTATGTTGGTGTTATTAATTCTTTGGTAGCGGCTGAGCTTGTTGCTGATAACCACTTGGTGGGTTTCATTTCGTCGGTCTTGTACCTGGTGCCGGGGTTCCCGCTGGTGACGGGTATGTTAGAGATTTCCCGTATGGATTTCGGGTCGGGTATTGCCCGGCTGGCCTATGTGGCGGTGCTCTTAGCTAGTGCGTCTTTTGCTGTCTGGCTCACGTCTTTTGTTTTTTCTCTTCCTCTGGAACAGGCCCCGGTGCCGCAGATAGCCTCTGGCCTTTTGCTGGGTTTGTGGGTGCTGTCCTCTTTTACCGCCGCTTTTGGTTTTGCCATGCTCTTTTCGGCTACCCCTGCCTCTTGCATGTGGGCTGGTGCTATTGCGGCTGTGGTGAACCCTGGGCGTTTGCTGCTGGTGGAGCACGGTTGGGCCCCGCACCTGGCGATTGCTCTTGCTGCCTTGAGTGCCGGGGTGGGTGCGGAGCTGGTGGCCATGGCGTTGAAGCACCGTATCTCTCGGGTGTCTTTGGCGGTTCCTGCCACGGTGACGATGATTCCCGGTGTCATGTTTTATATGTCCATGGCGCATTTTTCGAATGGGAATGTTGCAGAGGCTTTGGCTATTTTTGTTCAGGTTCTGCTGATTTTTGCGGCCCTGGGCATGGGCTTGGCTCTTTCTCGTTTGCTGATGGATAAAGATTGGCTCTATGACCGTGATACTCAGGTTCTTTCCTCCCTCTCTCAGGGCCGGTTGAGGTAAGGACGCCGCCTAAAAGCTAGGTGCCCCACCCTCCTTCACGGGAGGGTGGGGCACCTTTTTGTTAGGGCCTTAGGCTTATCTGCTAGCTGGTGGACAACCGGGATAGGCTAGGTGGGCCTTAGGCTTCTGCCTGGGCTGCTGCGCTAGCGGCATCGGGTAGGGCTGAGATGATGCGGTCCATGGCTGCGTCATCGTGGGCTGCTGAGAGGAACCAGGCCTCAAAGGCGCTAGGGGGCAGGTAGATGCCGGAGTTCAGCATGGAGTGGAAGAAGGCATTGTAGCGGTAGGTTTCTGATGCCTTAATATCCTCGTAGTTGTGCACGCCCTTCTCTGCGGTGCCAAAGGCCAGGGAGAAGAGGTTACCTGCTCTTTGGATGGAGTGGTTGACCCCGGCTGCGGTCAGGGCTTCGGTCAGGGCAGCCTGTAGCTGGTTTGAGCGGGCATCGATGCTCTGGTAGACGGTGGCATCTGCGGCCTTGAGGGTGGCTAGGCCAGCAGCCATAGCGATGGGGTTACCAGAGAGAGTTCCTGCCTGGTAGACCGGGCCCAGCGGAGCAAGGTACTCCATAATCTCGCGCTTACCGCCCAGGGCCGCCATGGGCATCCCCCCGCCAATGACCTTGCCGAAGGTGAAAATGTCCGGGGCCCAGTTGCCTTCTGCCGGGGCGCTGTAGCCCCAGTAGCCTGCCGGTGAGACGCGGAAGCCGGTCAGCACTTCATCAAAAATCATGAGGGCACCTTCTGCCCGGGTAATCTCGCGTAAGAAGGCGTTGAAGCCTTCTGCCGGGGTCACAACACCCATGTTGCAGGGGGCGGCTTCGGTGATGATGGCGGCAATGTCGCCGGGGTTGGCGGCAAAAGCTGCGCGGACGGCGTCCTCATCGTTATAGGGCAGCACGATAGTTTCAGCGGCAGTAGCTGCGGTGACGCCCGCAGAGCCGGGTAAGGCCAGGGTGGCAACACCGGAGCCAGCTTCTGAGAGCAGGGCATCAACGTGGCCGTGGTAGCAGCCAGCAAATTTAATGATTTTGTCGCGGCCAGTGTAGCCGCGGGCTAGACGGATGGCGGTCATGGTCGCCTCAGTGCCCGTAGAAACCATACGAATCTGGTCAATGGTTCCAGGGAAGACGGCATTGATACGGTCAACCACAAGTTCAGCTAGCTCAGTTTCCGCGGCAGTCGAAGCGCCAAAGGACAGGCCGTGTTCCACCGCCGCATGTACGGCTTCAATGACGCCGGTGTGCTTGTGCCCCAGCAGGGCAGGGCCCCAAGAGCAGACTAGATCGACGTAGTTGTGGCCATCAGCGTCCGTCAGGTAGGGGCCGGATGCTTCTACCATGAAGGCAGGAGTGCCGCCAACGGAGTTGAAGGCACGCACCGGCGAGTTAACACCGCCAGGGATGACGCGGGTAGAGCGGGCAAAGAGGTCTTCTGAGACAGTCACAGGGTTACCTTTCGTTCAGCCAGGTGGCAGCTTCGGTAGCGTAGTAGGTCAAGATGATGGAGGCACCTGCCCGGCGGATACCCATGAGCGCTTCGAGGGCTACCGCCTTGCGGTCAATCCAACCGGCGGCAGCAGCAGCCTCAATCATGGCGTACTCACCTGAGACATGGTAGGCGGCCACGGGGACAGGCGAGAAATCGGCGACTTCACGCACAATATCAAGGTAGGCGGTGGCAGGCTTGACCATGACCATATCGGCACCCTGCTCAATATCGAGCTGCACCTCGTAGAGGGATTCACGGCGGTTGGCCGGGTCCTGCTGGTAGGTTTTGCGGTCGCCGGTGAAGGTGGAACCAACCGCATCACGGAAGGGCCCAAAGAAGGCTGAGGCGTACTTAGCGGAGTAGGCCATGATAGAAACATCAGTGAAACCTGCCTGGTCAAGGGCCGCACGCAGGGCCCCGATTTGGCCATCCATCATACCGGAGGGGCTAATAGTGTGGGCACCGGCCCTAGCCTGGGAGAGAGCCATCTTGCAGTAGGACTCCACGGCGGCGTCATTATCGACAATGGTGGTGCCGAAGGCGTCCTCGGTCAGGGGGCCGCAGTGGCCGTGGTCGGTAAATTCATCCAGGCAGGTATCGGCCATGATAACCACCGAGTTACCAAAACGCTCTCGCACAGCCCGGATAGCCCGGTTGAGAATGCCCTTATCGTCCCAGGCTGCTGAGCCGGTAGCGTCCTTATCTTCATCGCACGGCACCCCGAAAAGGTCGATACAGCGCACGCCAGCGTCCACGGCTTTCTGCACTTGCTCAAGGACGGTCTCCAGGGTGTGCTGGTACTGGCCGGGCATGGATTCAATGGCCACAGGCTCATCAATCCCATCACGGACGAAGAGCACCTGCACCAGGTTAGCCGGAGTCAGGGAGGTTTCAGCGGTCAGGGCGCGCATGGGGCCGGTGGTACGCAGCCGGCGGGGCCGCACAGGCAGGGCAGAAGGTTCAAACATGGTCTTCCTTGGGCAGGTAGGGGATCTTTACAGCTTAGAGGGCTAAGGCGGCAGCGGCTAGGTCTGCCGGGGCGGGGCTAGCAGCTAGGCTGATGGTGGCAGGGCGCTGCGCCGCAGGGAGGCTACGGGCGGCAGCTTCGGTACTGGCCCCAATGACAACCGTTGGGGGCAAAGGCCGTTCGGCGTCTTCTGCCAGGGTTCTGAGCAGCAGGGGCGAGGTGGCAATCAGGACGTCAGTGCTAGCCAGAGCGGTCACAGCCTCCCCCAGGGTGAGGGTAGAGGCGGTAGAAGTGTTCGCGGCGGTAGAGATTTTCGGGCCGGTAGAGGTTTTCGGATCAGCGGATAGGTGGGCGCTGAGAGGATTTTCTGCCGGGTAGGGCACCATGTCATAGACCGGCAAGGTAGCCACGGTATAACCGTAGTCGGTGAGCCCCTCTTCCAGGGTAGATGAGGCAGTAGTTCCCTGAACAGCCAGAATAGTTTCGCTCATGGGGTCATCCCATTCTTCATCAATGAGCCACTCTTCGACCATACCGGCTGCCGACTGGTTACTGGGCACAAAATCGACCATAAGGCCCCTTTCCATCAGAGCCGCTTCAGTAGCCTGGCCGACAGCAGCAATCTGGGCAGCCCCCAGCAACTCCACCAGGCTTTGCCCTAGCCCCTGAGCCAGGGCTTCAAGCCCTAACACCCCGTTCACCGAAGTGAACGTAACCCAAGAAAATTCTCCACGGATCAGAGCGAAGGCCACTTCCTCCCAGTCATCTGGTGCGCTACCCACAGCCTCAAGGACGGGGGCATAAAGGAAGCGGGCGGTGGCGTCCTTCTCTGCGATGGCGCAGGTGAGGGCAGCAGCCTTAGCCGGGGTACGAGTTATCAGATAGGTGCTCATACGTTTAGGCACCGCCTTTCACATCGGCCAAGGCAGCAGCACCCATAGCCAGTAGGTCATCGGCAGCCTGGGTGCCCAAGAAGGCGGCAGACTCTACCGACAGGGTTTCAGTTTGCACAGTATGCCGCAAGAGCCCAGTACCATCAGGGTGCGCCACAGCAACAGTCAGAACCAGCTGACCGGCCTGCACCTGGGCGTAGGCACCAATGGGGGCGGCGCAGCCTGCTTCAAGACGACGCAGCAAGGCCCGTTCTGCGGTCACAGCAAGCAGGGTTTCGGTGTGGTTGATAGCAGCTACAGCCTGCCCCAGCTCTGAGTCTTCAGCGGCGTCCTCCGAACGGATTTCAAGAGCAAGAGCCCCCTGGCCAGGAGCCGGAACAACCCTCTCAACACTCACATACTCGGTAATAGTTTCGCCAAGCCCCAGGCGGTGTAACCCGGCAGCAGCTAGCACCACAGCATCACAGTCGCCGGTGATAGCACCCAGTTTCTTCTCCCCGTGCAGACCGTGTGCCCCCACCCCGTAGTGTTCGTTGCCGGCAACCCGGGCCAGGCGGGTACCCACGTTGCCGCGAATATCAACCAGGGTAAGATCTGGGCGCAGAGCCAACAGCTGAGCTGCCCGGCGCGGAGAGCCCGTCCCCACCCTAGCCCCAGTAGGCAGAGTATCGAGGGTCAGGCCGTCACGGGCGCAAAGGGCATCCCTCGGGTCCTCCCGCTGCGGGGTTGCAGCCACCGTCAGGCCAGGGCAGGGTGCGCTGGGTAAATCTTTGAGCGAGTGCACAGCCACATCCACTCCCCCATCTAGCAGGCGCGCCCGCAAGGTCGCAGCAAACACACCGGTGCCGCCCAACTGAGACAGGGGGCCAGCGAGCACATCCCCCTCAGTTTTGACGGTAAGAATCTCTAACCCAATCCCGGTGGCCTCACGTATACGCTGCACAGCCCAGTTCGTCTGGGTGGTTGCAAGGGCCGACCCGCGCGTACCTACGGTAAATGTTCGAGCTGCCAAGGGGCGTCCTTTCCTAGAATTCGGCAATCACTGGCTTATCAGTGCCAGGGCGGCGGGGCTTACAACAGTCAGGGTCGCAGGCATCGAACCACCCCGGCCCACCGCAGAGAGACTGGCGGGCTGCTTGCACGCCCTCAAGATCCTGGGCAGGAGCAGTGGAGACCACACGTTCAGCAATGAGCTGGCGCAAGCCCTCAACATAGGCAGGGTGCGTACCAGGGGTGGGAGTGCGTCGTGCGGCTAAGCCCAGGCGCTTGCAGGTATTTAGGGCTTCGGTATCTAAATCCCACACAACTTCCATGTGGTCTGAGACAAAACCCAGGGGCACAAGCACCACACCATCAACAGCGCCTTGA
Organism: Rothia sp. 32237D007AR; assembly: GCF_053544675.1. Classification (NCBI taxonomy): domain Bacteria; kingdom Bacillati; phylum Actinomycetota; class Actinomycetes; order Micrococcales; family Micrococcaceae; genus Rothia; species Rothia sp. 32237D007AR. The sequence continues at coordinate 131,798 of NZ_JBPPUO010000004.1, forward strand.
AGTGCTTCCAGGGCATCGTTAACATCTGGTTCCAGCCAGGGCATACTCGGCGGGCCAGAGCGGGACTGGTAGACCAGCTCCCAATCGACCCCATCCAGCACGGTAGGGTCTATAGCCTCTACCCCGGCCAGGACGGCACGGGCTGCCTCCAGGTGCTTTTCCACATAGGCAGAGCCCCCCTCATAGTCAACACCGCCGGGCCCTGCCTCATTGGCGGCACTGGTAGGTATCGAGTGGGTGCAGAACATGATGCGAATTTTTCCCTCCCCCGCAGCCTGCTGCTGAGAGGCGGCAAGCTGGGCGCGCACCTCCGCCAGGCCCTGCACCAGGCCCTCAACAAAGGGAGTGATAAAGCCAGGAGTATCCCAGTAGGGGCGGATCTTATCAATCTGCAGTTTGCCCTCTAACCCCAGCTCGGCCAGGGCCAGACCATAATCTTCACGGTACTGGCGGCAGGACGAATAGCCGGGGTAGGCGCTAGTAGCCAGCACCAGAATCTTCCGCTTGCCCTCATCGTAGGCCTGCTTGACTACATCATTAACGTAGGGCGCCCAGTTGCGATTAGCCCAGGTTATATCAACTGCCGGGCCTTTCTCGGCCATAGCCTGGCGCAAGGCAGTAAGCAGGGCACGGTTTTGGGCGTTGATGGGTGAAACACCACCATTGGCCCGGTAGTGGGTGGCAACTTCTTCCAGGCGCTCATCGGGTATGCCGCGCCCGGCAGTGACGTTGCGTAAGAAGGGGATAACGTCCTCCTGCCCTTCGGGCCCACCAAAGGAGGAGAGAATCACCAGGTCGTAGTCCTGCGGGGCGGAGGCCCGGGGGCGGGTGAGGGTGCGCTCGCTGGTGTAGGTGCCGATGGTGGTCTCATCGAGGGTGGCCGGGCCGTTGGTGGCGGTGTTGGCCGGGTCGGTTTGGTTGGGGATGATGTTCCGGGGCAGGGGTTCTGGCATTAGGCAATCACCTGGGCGACCTGTTCTGCGGGGATGCGGCGGCCGGTGTAGAAGGGAATTTCTTCGCGCACGAAGTGGCGGGCTTCGGTGTTGCGGAAGGAGCGCATGATATCTACTATCAGCACCAGTTCGGGGGCTTCGAGGGCAATGAGCCACTCATAGTCGTTGAGACCGAAGGCGGCAATGGTGTTGGGTAGCACCTGGGGGAAGTCAATGCCCTTGATGCCGTGGTTCTTCATGATTTCGCGGCGCTTTTCGGGGTTGATGGTGTACCAGTCGTAGGAGCGCACGAAGGGGTAGACGCAGACCCATTGTTCAGGGTCGATGCCCTTGGCGAAGCTGGGGGTGTGACCGGCGGAGAATTCGGCGTCGCGGTGTACGCCCATGGTAGACCAGACAATCTTGGTGCCGGAGAGGGCTGTGGTGCGGCGGAAGCTGCGGATAGCGGACTGGAGGTCTTCGGGGACGGCACCGTGGACCCAGACCATCACGTCTGCGTCGTTGCGCATGGCTGAGACGTCGTAGAAGCCGCGGGTGGTGACGCCCTTAGCCTTGAGGTCAGCAACCAGGGTTTCAAGTTCTGCGGTGGCTTCGGCGCTGGTGGCTGCGGGGTCGGCTGCCCCTTGGCGGGCGAAGACGGTGTAGAGGGCGTAGTGGAACTGGCTGTCGCCTTCGGCTACTTCGCCGGGGCGCTGGCCTTGGATACGGCCGGTGGCATCTTTGGCAGTGGGCATGGAGGGGCGGCCACCATGACCATGTGCACTGTGGCTAGCTGCACCGTGGGGGTAGGCGCCGGGGGCAGGCGCTGCGTGGTCAGCTGCGCCGTGGCCTGCGCTGCCGTGGGTGTTGAGGTTGTGGGCCTGTTCTTCGGGGTTACCGTGGTGTGACATGGGGGATACCTTTCGTGGAGGGTGGGGGCGGGTAGTGAATCTGCTGAGTGTGCCTGCTTAGTGAGCTGGAGAGGAGCTGGGCTCCCCGCTGTTTTCCTGTGCCTCACTGTTTTCCTGTGCCTCACTGTTTTTCTGCAGGAAGTCGCCGATGTGCTTCTGGGTATCTACGGTGACAGCGGCTAGGCCGGTCCCGGCGATCCAGGCGCCAACCGCAGTGGCTGCAGGCAGTTGGGTAAGAGCTGCCCGGAAGGCGGTGACGCGGCTCTTGTGCCCTGGGGTGGTGGAGGGCATGGCGCTTTGCCAGCGCACTACATCCGCTGCCACCAGGTGCTCTTCGCTAATGGGTACACCCAGCAGGTGGGCTGCATCATGCAGGGCCAGGGTGACTAGTTGATCATCGTGCAGGGCCAGCTCTGACAGGGGTGAGGTGTCGTGTTCCTTGCCGCGCCCGTAGGAGAGGCGCACCACGTGGCGTCCTTCTCCTGCTTCGTCGGCGACCCAGGCCCATTTGGCGGTGGCGTGGGTCAGGGCCTTGGCGCGGACGCCGGTGGCAGCTTCACTCACAAGCAGGCCGGTGCCGCGCGGGGCGGCATCGAGTGCCGGCTGGTCAAGCACCAGGGATACGAGGGCAACTTCGGGGCCGGGGGCGACAGCGGGCAGGGCGGAGGCCGGTAAGTGGGGGCCTAGCAGGCGGATGGAGGTCTGGGCGTCGGTGGCAATGACCAGCAGTTCGCCGCGGATAATGGCTGATTTTTCGCCGTATTCGGGCTGGCGTTGGATGGCGGTCCAGCCGCCTGAGACGGGGTCCCGGTCAACGGCGATGGTGTCGAATCCGCTGACGATGCGCACCCGCTGGCGCAGTAGGTCATCGACCAGGGCCTTGGAGAGCTGGTTCATGCCGCCTTCGATTCCGGCGACCTGGGAACCGGCCGGTGAGGCTGCCCGCATGCGGGCGCTCGCTGCGGTGAGGGAGCCGAGTTCTTGTAGGCCGGTGAGCAGGCCGGGGGCGATGGTAGCTACTTCTAGCTGGTCGGGGTGAACAGAGTGCACCCCGGAGACCACGGGAGCAACGAGCTGGTCTAGGACCTGCTGCCCTAGTCGGACCCGCACCAGTTCGCCGAGGGTGGTGGCGTTGGCCCCTACTGAGCGGGGTAGCATGGCGTCAAGCTTGGCCCGGTGGTAGCCTGCCCGGCCGAGGATTTGTTTGAGGGTTGGGTCTTCAAGATTACCGGGAATGCCCATCACACCGGTGGAGGGTGAGGGGAAGGGGCCGGTGGGTAGGTAGAGCCAGGAGCCTAGCGGTTGGGGGGTGACGATGCGTTCTGCTAGTCCTAGGTCGGTCAGGAGGTTGCGCACCGCATCGGTGCGGGTGGCGAAGGATTCAGCGCCGGAGTCCAGAACTAGCCCAGCTAGCTGGTGGGCGCCTACGGCACCTCCTAGGTGGTCTTCTCGCTCAACTAGGGTAACTTTTTTCCCGGCGCGGGCCAGTTCGCGGGCTGCGAGTAGGCCTGAGATACCGCCGCCAATGACCAGGGCGGTGTTTCGTAGGTGCTGGTTTGGTGCCATGGGCTTCTTTCTACCTAGCCTTTGCGGGTTGATGAGTGGATGTAGTCGACCAGGCGGGTCAGGACGGTGGGGTCGGTGGTGGGGGGCACCCCGTGCCCTAGGTTTACCACGTGAGCTGGGGCGCTGCGTCCTTCGTCGATGACGGCGTCGGTGTGGGCGGTGAGGGCTTCCCAGCCAGAGGCCAGGAGGGCCGGGTCGATATTGCCTTGGAGCACGATGCCGCCGCCTAGGCGTTCTTGGGCTTGGGAGAGAGGCAGGCGGTAGTCGACACCGATGACGTCGGCCCCGGCTTCTAGCATGGCAGGCAGTAGTTCGGCGGTGCCGGTACCAAAGTGGATGCGGGGCACACCGTAGTGTTCAACGGCTGCCAGGGTGGCTGCCGAGTGGGGCATGACAAAGCGGCGGTAGTCGGCCTCCCCTAGGGAGCCGGCCCAGGAGTCAAAAAGTTGCACGGCTGATGCCCCTGCCTCGATTTGGGCGGCAAGGAATTGGGCTGAGGTTCTTGCTGCCCAGGCACCTAGGGCTTCCCAGGCGTGGGGGTCTGCGTGCATCATGGTGCGCGGACGCAGGTGGTCGCGTGAGGGGCCGCCTTCTACCATGTAGGCCGCTACGGTGAAGGGGGCACCGGCAAAACCAATTAGCGGGGTGGAGCCCAGCTTTTCGACGGTCAAAGCTACGGCTTCTCGGATCGGGTCAAGGGCGCAGTCTTCAAGTTCGGGCAGGTTCTTGATGTCTTCTAGGGTGCGGACTGGAGCCTCCAGCACGGGGCCGCGACCGGGCACAATATCTACCCCTACCCCTGCTAGCTTCATGGGGATGACGATGTCTGAGAAGAAGATAGCGGCATCTACCTTGTGGCGGCGTACCGGTTGGAGGGTGATTTCTGCGGCCAGTTGGGGGTTCAGGCAGGAGTCCAGCATGGGGATACCTTCACGCACCTGGCGGTATTCGGGCAGGGAGCGCCCTGCCTGACGCATGAACCAGACCGGGGCGTGCTCGGCCTGGCGCCCGGTGAGGGTGCGGATCATGGCTGATTCACCGGTTCCGGCTGTTTTGAGGGGGTGGGATGCGGGCAGATGGGCAAGTTGCTCGTCGGTGAGCAAGGGGCGCTGACGTAGCGCTGATGGCACGGTCTGACTCATATACACCATTCTGCCAAGTTTAAGGCACAACTTTGGAGACACCTTGTCACTAGCTGCGGTGAGGGAGCTGTCTATAATAGTGTCGTCGTGACTATTTTTAGCCTTGTTGCATCGCATCGCTCTGTCGACCTCACCACTGTGGCCCATCTCAGCGAAGGCGTTGAGAAGATTCACCGGGACCTTGAGCGCACCGGTATCCGTGGTGAGGTGATTTTGTCTACCTGCAACCGGCTAGAACTTTACGCAGAAATTCCCAGCAGACCCGGAGCTACCGACCAGAATATCGCCAACGATGTTGCCACCGCCGCAGAACACATTTTTGACTCTATTTCTCTTGGCTCCGGGCTCTCCTACGACCTGGTAGAAAACAGCTTCGATGTGCTTGTTAATACCGACGCCGCCCACCATCTTTTTACCGTAGCTTCAGGCCTGGAGTCAGCCGTTGTGGGCGAGCGCGAAATTACCGGCCAGGTGCGCCGGGCTCTAGCTCTCTCCCAGCAGCGGGGGCGGGCTACTGGCAATCTGGTGCGCCTTTTTGAGTATGGGGCGCAAACGGCTCGCAGAGTTGGTCAGCGGACCATGCTTGGTTCGCGGGGTCGTTCTATTGTGTCTGTGGCCCTTGATATGGCTGATGATATTGCAGAGAAGAGCTGGGAGGAGCGCCGGGTTCTTGTCTTTGGTACTGGGGCCTATGCTGGTGCGGCTGTAGCTGCCTTGCATGGGCGCGGTACGACCGATATTTGGATTTATTCTCGTTCAAATCGTGCAGCCTTTTTTGCCGACAAACGCGGGGTGCAGGCCGTCCCCCATGGGGACCTTCATAAGTACATGGCCTCCGCGGACATTATTATCGGCTGTTCTGGCGGGGCCTCTCCCATGTTGCCTATCGAAATCCCTGAGGGGAAGCGCGTCATTCTTGATTTGGCACTCTCCCGTGACTTCGCTCCTGAGGTAGCAGACTTACCAGAGGTAGAACTGATCACCCTCGAATCGGTGCGTCTTGCGGCCCCTCAAGAGACTGTGGAATCTGTCCACACTGCCCGCACAATTGTGGACGAGGCCGCCGCAGAGTTCTCCATCAAGGAGAAAGCTCGGAGCGTGGACGCTGCTATTGTTGCTCTGAGACAACACACCATGAGCGTGCTCGATGCCGAGCTAGCTAAGGTGCATAACCAGTACGGGTGCACCGCAGCAACTGAACAGCTTGAACTGGCAATGCGCCGCATGGTCAAGTCCCTCTTGCACACCCCGACCGTCCGCGCCCGTGATATGGCGCGTCAAGGGCGGGTGGATGATTATGTAGCGGCCCTCAAGGCCCTCTATGGTATCGAGGTGCAAGAGACCTCCGAAGAGGCTGAACCCCAAACTGACGCCTCCTAGGTAAGCGGCACCCAAACTGCCGTGCCCCCGTCCGCTCACCGTCCCAAAGGTCCGGCCGTAAATGACTACTACGCTAGGTGCACCCCACCCCGCCAGTAATGATGACTCCATCGACCCCTCAGGTGCTAGCCGTCTACCCAAAGAGCTACGCCGCCAACAACTCATCGGAAACGCCGTGCGTGTTTTCGCAGCCCAGGGCTATCACGCCACCACCATGGACCATATTGCCGCAGCCTCGCAGGTGACTAAACCGGTGCTCTACCAGCACTTCACCGGCAAACGCGACCTCTACCTGGCTGTGCTTGATGAACAAATCAAGACCCTCATGAACCAGTTGTTGCACCCTCTCTATGCCACTGAGGTTAACCGTGAACGGGTGCAGGGGGTCATCGGTGCTTTCTTCAGTTTTGCCCGCAAGAATGTGGCTGGCTACCGGCTCATCTTTGAATCCGATATTCGTAACGATTATGCGGTACAAGAACGCACTGATGAGATGCTCAATACCCTGGCCCAGCGCATTGCTGAGGTGCTGGCACCTGAGGCGGGTATGCCCACAGAAGAGGCTCTAATGACGGCCCGCATGCTCACAGGAATGACGCAGTCTGCCGCCCGTATGGTCATTGGCACCGGAGCCTCAGCTCAGCAGCTCAAAACAGCTGAGCGTTCGGTCTTCCGTCTAGCGTGGGGCGGTATATCAGTGATTGACCAAGACTGGCGCTAGGGGCCCTGCTGCTGGTTGGGCTTTAGCCTTCTGTCTCTGTCAGCTCAGACCGAAACCCTGCCCCCTTTCTGGTCTCGCTCACGTAGACTGGTGGGCAGAGACCCCCTGCCGCCGGGTAAGGGACTGATAGGAAGGAATCCTCATGGAAATTAAGATTGGCGTGCTCAATGTACCCAGCCAGGTCGTCATCGACACCGATGAAACCGCCTCAGAGGTACGCGCTAAGGTTGCCGCAGCTCTTGAGCAGGGCGGCATCTTGGAACTGACCGATGCGAAGGGTTCCACTACTCTCGTGCCGGCAGCCAATATTGGTTATGTAGAGCTGGGTGCTGAAACCAAGCACCGCATTGGCTTTGGTATCGGCCAGTAGATGTAGGTTTGATGTAGAGGGTAGGCCCTGGGAGTTTGACACAAAACTCCCAGGGCCGCCTTACTTTTACGGCTCTTGCCGGTAGAATAGAGGAGTTATTTGGTTGCCCGGTCGTACCATCCGTATAGACTCACCTGCCTTTAGCTCTCCTGCCCAACGCCCTGTATGCGTCCTGATGGTGGTTGATAGAGCTTCTTTGTTGCATGAAAACCCACGATCGGCTTCCTCCTTTGCCCCGCGGTGGGGCCTCACTTGAAGGAACATGTTTCGTGACAGACTCTACTACCAGTAAAACTTTCGCCGACTACGGTGTACGCCAAGACATTGCCGATGCCCTAGCAGAAAAGGGCATTACCTCCCCCTTCCCCATCCAGGCGCTAACCCTGCCGGTGGCTCTTTCTGGCCAGGACATTATCGGCCAGGCTAAGACCGGTACCGGTAAGACCCTGGGCTTTGGTCTACCTGCCCTACAGAGCGTAGCGGTCCCGGGTACGCAGGCTTTTGAGCAGCTCCCTACCCCCGGTGCGCCCCAGGCTCTGATTATTGTTCCTACCCGCGAACTGGCGATCCAGGTGGGCGATGATTTGTCGGTTGCCGCCTCAAAATCTGGTGTGCGTGTGAGCACCCTCTACGGTGGCCGACCCTACGACAGCCAGGTTAAGGAACTAGAAAAGGGTGTTGAGCTGATTGTGGGCACCCCGGGCCGACTCATTGACCTGCACCGTCAGAAGTACCTCAACCTCGCCCAGATTAAGATTGTGGTTCTTGATGAGGCCGATGAGATGCTTGATTTAGGCTTCTTACCCGATGTGGAGCGTCTTCTTTCTGCTGTGCCTGAGGTCCGCCAGACCATGCTCTTCTCAGCAACCATGCCCGGGCCGGTGCTCACCATGGCCCGCCGTTATATGAGCCGCCCCATGCATATTCGCGCCGAATCTGGTGAAGAAGAGACCATGACTAAGGCCTCGATTCGCCAGGTTATTTACCGGGCCCACCCCCTGGATAAGGACGAACTCGTTGGCCGTATCCTGCGTGCTGAGGGCCGGGGCCGCACCGTCATTTTCACAAAGACTAAGCGCTCAGCCGCTAAGCTTTCTGATGAGCTGATGGCTCGCGGTTTTGCCGCTGGCGCTATCCACGGTGATTTGAACCAGGGTGCCCGTGAGCAGGCTCTGCGGGCTTTCCGCAACGGCAAGGTCGATATTTTGGTGGCGACCGATGTGGCTGCCCGTGGTATTGACGTTGAGGATGTCACCCACGTCATTAACTACCAGTGCCCTGAGGATGAGAAGACCTACTTGCACCGTGTGGGCCGCACCGGCCGCGCCGAAAAAGAAGGTACCGCTGTGACCTTGGTGGATTGGGAGGACGTCCCCCGCTGGAAGCTCATTAACAAGGCCCTGGAGCTGGGTGTTGATGAGCCTGTTGAGACCTATTCTTCGTCCCCCCACCTCTATTCTGATTTGGGGATTGCTAAGGGAACTAAGGGGCGTCTGCCTAAGGAAGAGCGCACCGCAGCCGGTTTGCAGGCTGAAGAGACTGAGGATTTTGGTGGTGCTCCTTCGCGTCAGAAGCGGCAGGACCGTGGCGGGCGCGGTGAGCGAGGCGAACGCGATGAGCGCCGCGGACGTTCTGGCTCACGTTCTTCGCGCCGTGATGGTGCCCGTTCAGGCGGCGAGGCCCGTAAGGAGAAGCCTGCTGCCCATAAGGGTGAAGCCGGTGAGGGCGGGGCTCAGCCGCGCCGCCGCCGTACCCGCCGGGTAGAAGGCGGCGAGAGCTAGACTCTTTCCCTCCCCCCTAGTAAGGGGCACAGGCCTGGGCCACCGTAACAGGTGGCCCAGGCTTCTTCTTCCCCTTAGCGGGTGGCGCGGGCCTGGCCCTCAGCGTAACCTGCACCTGACTGGATACCCACCACGGCCCGCTGGGCAAACTCTTCAAGAGTAGCGGCACCAGCATAGGTGAAGGATGAGCGCACACCAGAGATCATCGAGTCAATCTGATCTTCCACGCCCCCGCGCCCCTCAGGCAGGTAGATGCGGGCTGAAGAGATGCCCTCTTCAAACATTTCCCGGCGGGCCTTCTCAAAGGCCTCGGTCTTAGAGTTGCGGTTAATCACGGCACGGCGGGAGGCCATGCCGAAGGACTCCTTATAAAGGCGACCGTCGACGTCCTGTATGACATCGCCAGGTGATTCGTAGGTGCCAGCGAACCAGGAGCCCACCATGACGTTAGAGGCACCTGCGGCCAGGGCTAGGGCAACATCGCGGGGGTCCTTGATGCCGCCGTCCGCCCACACGTGCACGCCCAGTTTCTTCGCTTCAAGAGCGCATTCTAGGACGGCAGAGAACTGGGGGCGCCCCACACCGGTCTGCATGCGGGTGGTGCACATGGCACCGGGGCCCACACCAACCTTGATGATATCTGCCCCAGCTTCTGCCAAATCGCGCACGCCCGCTGCGGTCACCACGTTACCGGCAGCAACCGGGACCGCCGGGTTAAGGGCCTTGACCTTTTTCAGGGCCTCAATCATGGTTTCTTGGTGGCCGTGGGCGGTATCAACTACCAGCACATCGGCACCGGCCTCTATCAGGGCAGCAGCGCGGCCAGCAACATCACCGTTAATGCCGATAGCCACACCAATGCGGAGCCTGCCCTGGGCGTCTGTGGCCGGTGTGTAGAGGCTGGCGCGCAGGGCAGCTGCTCGGGTGAGCACACCCACCAGCTTGCCCTCGGCATCTACAACGGGGGCGACCTTGCGAGATTTTTCGTGCAGAATATCGAAGGCTTGGCGCGGGGTGACTGTATCAGGCAGGGTGAGCAGCTCGGTGCTCATCAAATCTTCAACCTGGTCAAAATTATCTGCCCCGCGCAGATCCTTGGGGGTAATCACGCCAATAGGGCTCTGGCCATCAACGACGATAGCGGCCCCGTGGGCGCGTTTAGGTAGCAGGTGGCGCACATAGCCTGCGGTGTGGTGGGGCTTGACGGTAATAGGGGTGTCAAAGACCAGGTGGGAGTTCTTCACCTCCTGTATGGTGTGGGCGACGATCTCAGCAGGGACGTCCTGGGGGATGATTGCGATGCCACCGCGCCGGGCAACGGTTTCAGCCATGCGACGGCCAGATACGGCGGTCATATTGGCAATGACCAGGGGGATGGTGGTGCCGGTTCCGTCTGCGGTGGAGAGGTCTACGCTCATGCGGGAACCTACCGCAGATCGTGAGGGAACCATAAACACGTCGTTGTAGGTCAGATCGGTGGCCGGAGTCATACCGTTGAGAAACTTCATACCCTCAAGTCTAGGTGGTGCACTCCCCCACAAGCTGTTTGTTTGCTTTGAGCATGTTACTGGGCCGATTTCTGCCGCAGCTGCTGGGAGAGTTCTCTGATACGGTCCACCGTCTCTTGGGGGGTGGTGTTTTCACCCAGACGATTAGGCTTACCTGCCCCGTGATAGTCAGAGGAGCCAGTAACCAGCAGCTGGTGTTCGGCCGCGGTCTTCAAAAGCCAGGCGCGCCCTTCAGGGGGGTTATCCCGGTGGTAGACCTCAAAACCTGCCAGGCCGGCATCAATCATGGCATAGATGGTCTGGTCGCTCGCTATTTTTCCGCGGGAGGACGCCTTGGGGTGGGCCATAACCGGCACGCCCCCTGCCGCCCGCACCAGCTCCACGGCTCGCACCGGGTCAAGAGCGTAATGGGATACATAATACTTGGAGCGGGTCGTCAAAATAGTCTCGAAAGCCTCAGAGCGGTTACTCACAACCCCCAACACCACCAGGGCATCGGCAATGTGCGGACGCCCCACGGTAGCACCCTCATGCACCTGCTCCTGCACTATCTCCCAGGTCACCGGGTAGTCCTCAGCCAGCCTCTCAACCATGCGCTGGGCCCGGCCCAACCGGGAGTCACGGGCACGACCAATCTCAGCTAAAAGAGCTTCATCGGTCGGGTCATGAAGGTAAGAAAGAAGATGAATACTCACCCCCTGAGCCGAACAGGAGATTTCCATGCCAGGCAGAAAATCTAGCCCCAGGCCACCGGCTGTTTCTGCGGCCTCAGCCCAGCCTGCGGTGGTGTCATGGTCGGTGAGGGCAAAACCGGTCAGCCCTGCGGCAGCAACATCAGCTACCAGTTCAGCTACCGGCTGGGTTCCATCAGAAATACGGGAGTGGGTGTGCAGGTCGTACATACCACCAGGTTACCTTCGCCAGGCCCCCAATAACAGGCACTAGCTAGCACCGCCGCCCCGCCTTGCGCTAGACGCACCGTTAACCGGCTCACTAGACTGGTAGGCATGACTACTAGCGATAAGACCCCCACCCCAGGAGATGACCAGCCTATTGAAGAGCGCGTCACCAACCGCTCTGCTGCTCCTACTTCCAGCGCTTTTACTGAATTTATGGCAGCTAACTGGGCGCCGGCGTCCGACCAGCTCCCTGCCCGGGCCCGCATAGCTGACTTCGCAGCCCAGCGCCGCGCCAAAATCTCTGCGGCCTTCCCCGGCGAGCGCCTGGTGCTACCTGCTGGCCCTTTGAAGGTGCGTTCGAACGATACTGACTACCGTTTCCGCCCGCACTCAGCCTTTGCTCATCAGACTGGCCTGGGGCTAGATCATGAGCCCGATGCGGTACTGGTTTTTGAGCCGGTTGAAGAGGGTCAGGGGGATCAGGGTTCTAACCATGAGGTTACCCTCTATTTCCGCCCCTTGGCGGGCCGTGATACTGAGATGTTCTACCGCGACCCCCGCTATGGTGAGTTCTGGGTTGGCCCCCGCCCTACCCTCGAGTCGCTGGGTGCTGAGTATGGGCTACGCACCAGGGATCTTTCTGAACTGGAGGTAGCAATTACTAAGAATGCCGGGCATCAGGCCCTGGGTGGGGTTCGCATCCGTCTGGTTCGTGATGTGGATGTGAATGTTGATGCCCTGGTTGATACCTCTCGTTACAATACCGCTGTTGATTTAGAGGAGTCAGATAAGCTCGATGCTGCCCTAACTGAGGCTCTTTCTGAGGCGCGCCTGGTGAAGGACGAGATTGAGGTGGAGAATCTTCGCCGCTCGGTAGGTTTTACCATTGAGGGTTTTGCTGAGGTTGTCAAAGCTCTACCTGCGGCTCGTGCTCACCGTCGCGGTGAGCGTGTTGTTGAGGCCGCTTTTTTCGCTAAGGCCCGTGTTGAAGGCAATGACCTGGGCTATGACACTATTGCCGCTTGCGGTAACAACGCCACTATTTTGCATTGGATTCGTAATAACGGCACTGTTGATGAGGGTAAGTTGCTGCTACTGGATGCCGGTGTTGAAGATGACACCCTCTACACGGCCGATATTACCCGCACTCTGCCGGTGAGTGGTAAGTTCTCCCCGGTTCAGGCTAAGGCCTACAATATTGTGCTTGAGGCAGCTGATGCAGCGTTTAAGGCTGCGGTGCCGGGTAAGAAATTCCGTGAGGTTCATGAGGCTGCTATGCAGGTTCTGGCGGCCCGTTTGCATGAGTGGGGTCTGTTGCCTGTCTCTGCTGAGGTTTCCCTTTCAGCTGAGGGTGGCCAGCACCGCCGTTGGATGCCCCACGGCACCAGCCACCATTTGGGTCTTGATGTGCATGACTGCGCCCAGGCTAAGAAGGAGCTCTACATGGAGGGCACCATTGAGCCGGGTATGGTATTCACTATTGAGCCGGGCCTTTATTTCAAGGAAGAGGATTTGGCGATTCCTGAGGAGTTGCGCGGTATGGGCATCCGCATTGAGGACGATGTGCTCATTACCGAGGACGGTAACGAGAACCTCTCAGCTGCCCTGCCTCGCACCGTTGAGGGTATCGAGGCCTGGATGGCTGAGAACTCCCGCCCTGAGAGCGCTCACCGCACTGACCACAGTTAACCAGATAACCGCGAGGACAGTTAGGCCTGAGGGGCACCCTGCTACTGGGTTTTTTCGTTCTCTGCTCTGTGGGGTGCCTTGCGGATAGTTGCTTCGAATTCTTCGGGGGTTTCCACGCGTAGACCGTATTTACCAGCAGCCTTTGAACCGTCGCGGTTGGTTTCGGCTGGGGGCACAAAGGCGGGGGCGGAGGTGCTTTCTGAGGCGGCAGGACCCTGAGAATTCTGAGACGACTGAGATTGCTGGGGTGCCTGAGACGGCCGGGGCGCCTGGGGCTGCTGGGCCGCGTAGCCCTGGGGGTTAGCCTGGCTCATACCGGGGTGGATGTAGGGGCTTGAGGTCTGCCCCTTCTGGGGCCCCTGCTGGGCGAAGGGATGAGCTGCTGGCCCGCGCACCCCGCTGTGGGTGTCAGTGGGCTGCACCGTGACGCGCAGTAGGTGGCGGGCAGCTTGAGCGGTGGCAGGAATAGCCATGAGGTCAAAACGCTGGGGGAGCATCTGGCTGCGGGTGCGGATGCCCCGGCCCTTGCTGCGGGAGGCTACGAAAATGGAGTAGATGATGCAGAAGGCAATAGCCAGGGGCACGATACTTAGAAGATTAGCCAGGATGGAGGTCTGGGTAATCACCGCGTTGAAGAGAGCAACGAGGGCACCAAGACCAAGACCCTGAATAACCCCGCCCAGGGCTGCCCTGGGGTAGGTGGCTTGGCCGGTGACGTAATCAATCTGCTGCACATCGTGGCCCACGATGAAGAGGGAATGCACCGGGAATTTCTGGCTAGCAAGGAATTCGATGGCCTTAGTCACCTCTTTACGGTCGGTGAAGGTTGCAACGAGTTCACCAGGGGGCAGGTGGGCGCCGTCGGCCATGGCCAGGGCAGGAGGTGCTTTGAGTTGATTCATGCCCCTATTTTTTCTTATTGGGCAGGGAGTTTGCTAGGAGCGCGCCGGTGTATCGCCACAGGTGAACTCTCAGGGCGGTTGCATGTTATCTATAGCTAGAAAACACCTAGCGCCTTGGAGGCTTATTCAAAAGTAGAAGCACACCCCACACCCACCAACGTACAACCAGGCTAACAACTACACAAAACGCCCACGCTACAACAAACCCTAAACAACCACCTCACCTGAGGAAAACCAGGAAGCAGACCACCAACCCCTCACCCTATCCCAGGCACTCACAACACCAAGATCACTGCTCACCAACAGCACACTAATACCGGCCTGAAACTAGCGCTCACCAGGTAAAACCAACTACTCTGGTCAGCACAAGCAGGCCAGGTGCAATCACCAAGTCCTCTGCACCATTGATGGCAGGCTCCTTTTGTTATTACAGACCGGCTACCTGGTACTCGGCACGATGCTTATGCCCTCAAAAAGCATGGTGTAGATAGGGACGTGGATGAGATACCCCTAGCCGATAAAGGCTAAGTAGGTTTGGGGCTACTGACACCAACCAAGGGACAAACCCGGCGGTGAAGACATCGGACTCTGTCGAAGAGATTGAAGTCTGTCAAGGACAAGCATCGTGTGATGAACAGGGTGCGAGCTGTGGTGGAACGTGTCATCGCGCAGGATAAGACCTGGCGTATTTTTCATACGGGTTTCCGGTGTCTATTGGGTTCTTATGGGCGGGTGTTTTCTTCTGGTGTGTGGGGTGGTGTTGTATGCGGCTGGGAGGACTTTTGAATACCCCTCGCTACTGTGCCAATATGTAGCATGCTATAGACGAAATTCTATAGACATTTCAATCAAGGTTTGATTTTTTCAGTGGCAGATGCGGGCTGAGGCAGGTACCCTTGATAACTGTGAGTAGCGTACCGAACAAGATTTTTATTGCCCGCCTTTTGGGCCTAGACGTTTTTGACCCCCACGGTGACCGCCTGGGCCGTCTGCGCGATGTTGTGGTGCTTAAAAGCGGGTTTACCCAGTTCAGTGCGGTGGGCCCTTTAGCTAAGCTCAAAGAGCCAGTCGTGGTGGGCATCGTCATTGAAATTTTGGGCAAGAAACGTATTTTTGTTCCCATGACGCGGGTGACCAGCATCGATTCTACCCAGATTATTTTGACCGGCCTGGTCAATCTGCGCCGCTTTGAGCAGCGCGGCTCTGAGGCGCTGGTGGTCGGTGAGCTCTTTGACCGTAAGGTGCAGTTGCGTGATGGGTCAGGCCTAGCCCAAATTGAGGACGTTGCCATGGAACAGCGCCGCAACGGCGACTGGTTCATCTCAGAGCTCTTCATCTCCCGCGGCCACGCCAGTTTGATGCGCCGCCGCAAGGAAACCCTGATTGTGGACTGGGATGAGGTCATTCTCTCCACCGACTTTGAACCCCAGGCTGCTACCGCCTTCGTAGCAAGCCATGAGGACTCTAACCCCGCTGACCTGGCAGATGCTATTCACGAGATGCCAGATAAGCGCATGGTTGAGGTGGCCCAGGAGCTTCAAGATGAGCGTCTGGCAGATGTGCTACAGGAGCTACCTGAGGACGACCAGGTGCAGATCCTCTCCCACCTTGAGGTGGAGCGCGCCGTCAACGTCCTTGAAGAGATGGAACCCGATGACGCAGCCGATCTGCTCGGTGAGCTAACAGATACTCAGCGTGAAGAGCTGCTGACCCTCATGGACCCGGAAGATTCGGACGATGTGCGCCGTCTTCTGGAGTATGAGGAAGGCACAGCCGGTTCGCTCATGAACCCGGTCCCTATTATTCTTTCTCCCGAAGCGACCGTGGCTGAGGCCCTGGCTCATATCCGTCAGGAAGAAATTTCCCCTGCCATGGCAGCGGCGGTGGTGGTCACGCGTCCGCCGCTTGAAACCCCTACCGGTAAGTACCTGGGCATTGTGCACATGCAGCGTTTGCTGCGCCACTCCCCCAGCGAGCAGGTGGGCAATATTATTGATACGTCCATTGAGCCGGTAACTGATGCTGCCAGCATTGAAGAAGTCGCCCGAGTGTTGGCGACCTACGACCTCACTATTATCCCGGTGGTCAACGATTTTGACCGTCTGGTTGGTGCGGTCACTGTGGATGACGTGCTCGATGAGATGTTGCCTGATGACTGGCGCACCTATGACGATGGAACCCCGATTCGAAAGGTAGGCCGCCGCTTTGAGTGAGGCACGCGAGCGCGATGAATCAGCGCAGACTCTAGGGACCCCCCAGCAGAAGAAGCGTCGGCCGCTTTTTCAGCTCAGCCCTAACCCTGATGCTTTCGGTCAGATGACCGAGAAGATTGCGCGTTTTATGGGTACCCCGCAGTTTTTGCTGTGGATGACCGTTTTTTGTGCCCTCTGGTTGGGGTGGAATACTCTGGCCCCGGAGGGTATGCAGTTTGATCCGCGGTCGCTGAACTTTACCCTGCTGACCTTGATGCTGTCTTTGCAGGCCTCTTATGCTGCTCCTCTTTTGCTGTTGGCGCAGAACCGGCAGGATGACCGTGACCGTGTGGTTGCCCGCCAGGACAGGCAGCGCGATCAGCGGAATCTGGAGGAGACAGAGTATCTGACCCGTGAGATCGCCTCTTTGCGTATTACTTTGCGTGAGGTTGCTACCCGTGACTTTGTGCGCGGGGAGATGCGCGACATTATGGAGGAGCTAGCTGAGGTGCAGCGCCGCCAGGAGGAGCTTTTTACTCGGGCTGAGTCTTTGGCGGCTAAGGCCAATGAGCTTGAGGTTTCTGAGAATGCCGCGGCCTTTGACCCTCATGCGGCTCAGCCGGTTACCAGTGCTTTTGATGTGCTCAGTGATGAGCACCCGAAGATGCGTAAGAAGAAGAAGGTTAAGGACATCGACCGCTCCTTCGAGTAGGCGGTTTACCCTATGCAGACATCACATGTGAATGAGGAGCTCCTAGCGGCCCTTGCAACTGTTATTGACCCTGAGCTGCGCCAGCCTATCACTGAGCTGGGTATGGTTGATCGGGCTGAGCTGGCTGGCTCTGTGGCTCATATCAGGGTGCTCCTGACGGTTGAGGGTTGCCCTTTGCGTTCGACCATTGAGGCGGACGTCCGCGCTGCTGTTTCTGCCCTGGGGCAGGTGAGCGAGGTTGAGCTTGAGATGGGGTTTATGAGCCCTGGTCAGCGGGCTGCTTTGCGTCAGCGCCTGGGCCACACCAAGCAGAACCCTTTTACGACCCCTGGTTCGCTTACCCGTGTTTTTGCGGTGGCTTCTGGTAAGGGCGGGGTGGGTAAGTCTTCTGCCACTGCTAACCTGGCTGCGGCCTGTGCCTCTATGGGCTTGAGTGTGGGGATTGTTGATGCCGATGTGCACGGTTTTTCAATTCCGGGGCTGCTGGGCATCACCGCTGGCCCGACCCGCATGGACGATATGATCATTCCTCCGGTGCTGGAAGCTCCTACAGGTGGCGGGGTGATTAAGGTGATTTCTATTGGCATGTTTGTGAAGCCTGATCAGCCTGTTGCCTGGCGTGGGCCTATGTTGCACCGGGCTTTAGAGCAGTTCTTGACTGATGTGCATTTTGGGCATCTTGATGTGCTTTTCCTTGATTTGCCCCCGGGCACCGGTGATATTGCTATTTCCATGGCCCAGCTTTTGCCTCATGCTGAGATTCTTCTGGTTTCTACCCCCCAGTTGGCGGCTGTGGATGTGGCGCAGCGGGCTGGTACCTTGAGTGTGCAGACCGGGCAGAAGGTGATTGGGGTGCTAGAGAATATGGCGGCTTTGCAGTTGCCTGATGGTAGCAGTCTGCCGCTTTTTGGTGAAGGTGGTGGGGCTCTGCTGACGGAGTCTTTGGGTAAGGCCCTGGGCTATGAGGTGCCCTTGTTGGGGTCTGTGCCTTTAGAGGTTGCCTTGCGTGAGGGTGGGGACGCTGGCACCCCGGTTGTCTGGGGTGCCCCTGAGACAGCGGCGGCCCAGGAGCTGGTAAAAATCGCCCGGGCTTTGACTCACCGCCCGCGCGGGCTTGCCGGTGCTTCTTTGCCTTTTACTGTCTAGCCCAGCTCATAGGGAGTGCAAAAATCTCAAAAGGACCGCATCATGGATGCGGTCCTTTTGTAATAAGCCCCCCCCCTTTAGCTTCTAGGGCTGGGTAAGTGTTTAGGTGGCTTCGGTATCGAAGGGGGCCCAGGCGCCCTGGGGTAGGCGGGAGCTGACCGATGCGGCCGGTGTAGCAGCGGCTTTAGCTTCAAGTTCCTTACGGCGTTCTTCTTCGTCTTCAGCGAAGGCCTCGCGCACAATGACGCGGGGGTCGTACTGGCGGGGGTCGTACTGGCGCCAGTTGATGTCGCCCAAATCTGGGCCCAGGGTTTCTTTCAGGTCATCTTTGGCGTCAAAAGCCATGCGACGCGCCCATTTGATAAATTCTTTGAGTTGCTGGGCATACTCGGGCATACGTTCTGGCCCGATGACGACAAACACCAGGATCGCTAGAACAATAAATTCGAGGCCGCTAATTCCAAACACACAAAGAGATTACCAGTTCAGCCCGGGTGTTCGCCCATAAAACGGGTGGGGTTGATTAAGATGTTTCCAGAATCATTACCGCGCGCGCTCATGTGAAGGTGAAGTATTAGGTGAATACTCAGGAACAAACTCGAAGCTGGGTTTATGCTGAAGAGTTCCCCCTGGAGGCTGAAGCTGTGGCTTCTGCCCGGGCTCAAGCCGAACGACTGGATGCTACCCCTGTGGCCCCGTCGGTAGCTTCACTGCTCACAGTGCTAGCTGCTGCGACCAAGGCCCAGCATGCGGTAGAGATTGGGTGCGGGGCCGGTGTCGCCACCGCAGCCCTGGTGATGGGTTTAGCCCCCGGCGCTGCGCTCACAGCTATTGATATTGATTCAACCCGCTGCCAGGCTACCCGGTCTTTGCTGGCAGCGAGTGGCCTTGATGCTAGCCACCGGGTGCGCGTCATTACCGGGGACGCTGCGGCGGTACTGCCCCGCCTGTCGGCGGCCTCGTATGATTTAGCTTTTATTGATGCAGGTAGCCAGCTAGCTGAACAGCTAGTTTATGACACGCTAGCCCTCTTAGAGCCCGGTGGGCTACTGATTTTGCATGACCCGCTGGTGGGTGGGGCTGTGGCTAACCCTACTGCCCGTGACGCTATCACTGTTTCGGTACGCACCGTCTTGCAGGAGGTAGCAGCCTGCACCGCTGATGTTTTTGTGTCTCTAATCCATGCAGGTGAGGGCCTTTACCTGGTCTATAAACGCTAAAAGCCCCCGCCGTCACCCGGTAGGGGTTATAGGCAGGGGCTGAGGCCTAGGGCGCAGGGCCTAGGAGGGCTAAGGTCTAAGAGTGTTAAGGTTTAGACGTTTTCGACGCAGGCGCGGATGGCTTCAACTTCTTCTTCGGTGATGTCAAGAACCAGTCGGCCGCCACCTTCAACGGGAATGCGCATGACGATGCTGCGCCCTTCGCGCACGATTTCGAGGGGGCCGTCGCCGGTGCGAGGTTTCTGAGCTGCCATCTTGGTTCTCCTTCAATGAGGTTGGTCTGCGGTGGCCCGGCATCTGCTGCCAGTTCTACCTTCTTATCATCATAGTGCTTAGTTGGCTTACTTCTAAGTTTTTCGTGAAAACTTGCAGGTTTAGGGCGGGTAGTCCCCACCACCGGGTAGTTGCTTCCAGTGCCAGAGCCAGCCAACCCAGCCAAATTGTAGGGTTGCCCCACTGATAATCAGCAGCCAACGGTAGGCCCGCGAAGCTGAGAGAGCCACCAGGGGCAAGAGGAGGGGGAAGAGAGGTAAGAGCAGGCGGAAGGTGGATGACTGGGGGTTGAAGAAGGCCAGCATGTAGAGTGCGTAGGCTGCACACCAGGTAATGAGAGCTGGGTGGAGCACCCGCCTGGTCACAGGGGCTGATAAGCACAGCAGGTAGAGTAAGAGCAGTAAGAGCAGGACGAGTGGCCCCAGCACCTGCCCCAAATACAGTTGGCTTTGGGTAAGCCAGGGCACAAAGGGTAGTACGTTTTCGCCGCCTGCCCGCCAGGCTGCTTCGGTGGCGGTGTAGGCGTCCATACGCCCGGTAGCGGCCCAGGCAAGAGCCGGGTGAATGAAGGCAAAAGCGCAGACAGCCAGGGCAGAGGCTAGCTGCAGACCGGTTGAGCGCAGAGCCCGCAGAAAACCTTGCTCCCTTGCTTGAGCACCCCAGCAGATGAGCCACCAGAGGCCCACAGCGGCGCCCAGGGGCACCCCCACGGGGCGAGAGAGGGCAGCACCTAGAGCCGGAATCAGCAGCAGGAGGTAGCGTTGCTGCACCAGCCAAAAGAGGGCCCAGGCCAGGAAGAAAAGGCCGGTGGCCTCGGCGTACCCTGTTTGTAAGATGGGGGCGATGGCGCAGAAGCTGACGGCGGCAGTTGCCCAGAGGGCTGTTGTTTCCACTTCGCTTGTGGGTGCCCTGTCTGTGTGCGCCTCGATTGTGTGTGCCCCGCCTGTGTGTGCCCCGCCTGTATGCCTACCGGCGCGCTGGCCCGTCACGGCCTGCCCGCCCCGGCACTGGTTGGTATCAAGGGTGAGTGCCAGTCTTCGAGTGCGCAGGCTGGCCTCAAAAAGCCGGTAGATCATCCAGGCTGCCCCGAACCCGAAAAGAAGCGAGATGGTAGGGGCAAGAACCTGGTAGTCCAGGCCGGTTAGCCTGCTGATAGTGCCGCTGATAAAAGGGTAGAGGGGGTAGAAGGCCCACTCGTTTTGAGCCACCTGGCCGCTAGCCCCCACCGGGAGCACACTGGGGTAACCGTGGTCAGCTATCTTGGCGTACCAGTCCGCATCCCAAATAGTGACGAACTCCAGGTAGCCCATGGAGGTGTTCTTCCAGGGGCTATAGGTCTGGTGCAAGCCCACCGTCGAAAAGATAAACCAGCCCCAGATTCTACTGGCAGCGTAGATGAGGGCCACCCGTAGGGCAAGAGGCAGGGAGGCAAAGAAGAAGGCAAACCGGCTGGCGTTCACGTTCAGGGCTACAGCGGCGTGCTCAAGCACCCGGCCTTTCACAGGGGCAGGCGGACGCTCCACTGACGGACGCTCCACTGGCCTAGCCTTGCCCATCTGAGCTAGGTGCGGCGTCCGTACCCTGAGAGCTCTGAGACTCCTGCGAGCCCTGAGAGCCTTGAGAGACCTGCCCCAGGGCCTCAAGTTGGGCCCGCAGGCGGCTGTTTTCAGCAATGACTTGAGCAAGCACCCCATCAACCTCATCACGGTTATACCCTAACGCTGATGTGGCAAAACGCACCCGACCCAGCTCAGCTGCGTCCGGACGTTCCGAAAGAATCACCGGCGGCTCAGCGGCAGGAACCAGCGCCAGACCGTCTTGGCTCAGCGCATCCAGCACCTTACGCGCCGGAACTAAGCGATCTGTGCCCAGCACTGCACAGGCAACAGTCACCACCGCCAGCACCATAAAAGTCACTGCAACTAGCAAATAATTCATACCGTCCTCCCACCTGGGCCAAAGCTCCCGCCCGGCACCAGCGAACACACCAAACAAAGATGACTGCAAAAACCACACCCCGCGTAACAAGTTATTTACCGTACAGGGAGTAAGGTAAGCACATATACCATTTGGTTTGTGCCACAGCACCTCAATGCTACCGGCGCACGCACTGAATCCACCATACGAGAGGAAGCCCAGTGACTACTAACGCACTGGTTCAACTCACCCATGTGAACAAGCACTACGGTGAGAACCACGTCCTCAAGGACATCAACCTTTCCATCGGCAAGGGCGAAGTTGTCGTCTTGCTCGGCCCCTCAGGCTCCGGCAAGTCCACCCTCTGCCGCACCATCAACCGCCTAGAATCCATCACCGACGGCACCATCACCATCGACGGCAAAAACCTGCCCGAAGAAGGTAAAGAGCTAGCCAACCTGCGCGCAGAAGTCGGCATGGTCTTCCAGTCCTTCAACCTCTTTGCCCACAAAACCATCCTGGAAAACGTCACCCTAGGCCCCCAGAAGGTCCGCGGCATGAACAAGACTGCCGCTGAAGAACTGGCCATGAGCCTGCTCAAAAAGGTCGGCGTTGATAACCAGGCCTCTAAGATGCCCGCCCAGCTCTCCGGCGGTCAGCAGCAGCGCGTAGCCATCGCCCGCGCCCTGGCCATGAAGCCCAAGGTCATGCTCTTTGACGAGCCCACCAGCGCCCTGGACCCCGAAATGGTCAACGAAGTACTCGACACCATGGTCTCCCTAGCCCGCGAAGGAATGACTATGATCGTAGTCACCCACGAGATGGGCTTTGCCCGCAAGGCAGCAGACCGCATCGTATTCCTGGCCGACGGTGAAATCGTCGAAGAAGCCACCCCCGATCAGTTCTTCACCAACCCCCAGTCAGACCGCGCCAAGGACTTCCTCGGCAAAATCCTGGGCCACTAAGGGGACGGTCATACCATGAACTTCTTACCTACCACAGCAAAGGTCGGCACCCTAGCGGCCCTGCTCGCCACCGGCGTCCTGGCCTTCTCCGGCTGCACCGCATCCGGTAGCGAAGACACCATCCGCATCGGTATCAAATACGACCAGCCTGGCCTGGGCTACCAAGACGGACGCGACTACACCGGCTTCGACACCGACGTAGCCCGCTACGTCGCCGCTGAATTAGGCTACTCAGAAGACCAGATCGAATGGGTAGAGGCCCCCAGCTCCAACCGCGAAAACATGCTCACCAATAACCAGGTAGACATGATTTTTGCGACCTACTCCATCACCGAAAAGCGACTCAAAACCGTCGACTTCGCCGGGCCCTACTTCGTCGCTGGCCAGGACCTTCTGGTACAGGCAGATAACACCGACATCACCGGCCCCGAATCTCTTGCCGGGAAGAACCTGTGCTCTGTCACCGGCTCAACCAGCGCCAAAAAGATTCAAGACAACTACTCATCAGAGGTTCAGCTCGTTCAGCAGAACTCCTACTCTGACTGCGTCGTTGCCCTCAACGCTGGCATGGTCGATGCTGTCACCACCGATGACATCATCCTGGCAGGTCTAGCCTCCACCAAGGCCAACCAGGGCGAACTCAAACTCGTCGGGCACACCTTCTCCACCGAAAACTACGGTGTCGGCCTGCCCAAGGGCTCCGACAAATGCGCCGCCGTCAATGCGGCCATCAACAAGATGGTCGAAACCGGCGCCTGGGAAGAAGCCATCCAAAAGAACGTAGGTGCCGCTGACTACACCTACAACGCCGAGCTGAACCCGCCCGTCCTCACCGAAGCCTGTGCCACTGTTGACCCCAAGTAAGGCCACAGGGCACAGTGCCCCCTCTCTACACCACCATCTTTCAACTACCGGAGGCTTTCATGTCGTTCTCTGAACAGCTCTCCACGCTCTTTGCCACCTACGACGTCATCGGCGCCTTCTGGACCAACGTCCAGCTGACCTTCTGGGCAGCTATCGGATCCTTCGTCCTTGGCTCCATCTTGGCACTCATGCGTATCTCGCCCGTGCCTTCCCTACGCTGGGCGGGCACCGCCTACGTACATCTGGTCCGCAACACCCCGCTGACCATCCTGATGACTCTGGCAATCTTGGGCGTGTGGACCCAGTTCCAGCTCTCACTAGCAACTAGCTTTGAGTGGAACTTCTTTATCTACGCCGTCATCGTCCTTGCCATCTACCACGCGGCCTTCGTCTGTGAAGCCATCCGCTCAGGCGTTAACACCGTACCTGTCGGCCAGGCTGAGGCAGCCCGCGCTATCGGTCTTAGCTTCCTGCCCACCGCCCGCTACGTGATCTTCCCGCAGGCTTTGCGCGGCTCCATCACTCCCCTGGGTAACACCCTGATCGCGCTGGCCAAGAACACTACCGTAGCCACCGTCGCCTCAGTCGCTGAGGCCTCAGGCATGATGAAATCCATGATTGAGTTCAACTCAGACCTGATCTTCATGATCTTCTTCGTCTTCGCCATGGGCTTTGTGATTATTGTTGTCCCCATCGGCCTACTAACCACCTGGGCCTCTCGTAAACTGGCGGTGAAGCGATGAGCAAGCGTATGACCTCAACCTCGGTCCTCTTTGACCTACCCGGCCCCAAGGCCCGCGCCCGCACCCGCATCTTCAACATCGTGGCAATTCTGCTCCTGGCAGTAGGTGCCGCTTACGTGATGATGGTGATGAACCGTCAGGGCCAGCTAGAAGCCGAGAAATGGACCTCCCTCTTCTCCGGTAACCTCTGGGTCAACTACATTCTGCCGGCCCTCTGGAAGACCCTCTCAGCCGCACTTATTTCTGTAGTGACCTCGGTAGCTTTCGGTCTTTTCTTTGGTCTAGCCCGTCTCTCCCCCAATAAGGCTGTGCGGGCCTTTGGCACCGTGGTCGTGGAATTCTTCCGCGCCGTTCCCGTGCTGATTATGATGATTTTCTTCTGGCTCTTCCTAGGCCAGCTCAACATCTTTGCCCCCTCACAGCTGCCCTTTATCGCTGTTGTTCTAGGTCTGACCCTCTACAATGGTTCGGTCATCGCTGAGCTTCTACGCTCAGGTGTGCAGCAGCTGCCCAAGGGCCAGGGCGAGGCCGGTCTAGCCATCGGCCTAACCCCCTGGAAGGTGCTGACCCTGATTCTGGTGCCCCAGGCGCTCACCGCCATGATGCCCTCCCTGCTCTCGCAGTTCGTGGTTATCCTTAAGGACACCGCCCTGGGTTACATCATCTCCTACCCCGAGCTGCTGGCTGCCGCCCGCCGCTTTGGCTCCGGTGAAGGCAACATTCTGCAGATGCTCCTGCTGGCTGCCCTGATCTTCGTGGTCATCAACTTCGCCCTGACTCTCTTTGCTGAGTGGTTGGCTAAGTACATGAGCT
Organism: Rothia sp. 32237D007AR; assembly: GCF_053544675.1. Lineage (NCBI taxonomy): Bacteria > Bacillati > Actinomycetota > Actinomycetes > Micrococcales > Micrococcaceae > Rothia > Rothia sp. 32237D007AR. Next base: position 156,444 of record NZ_JBPPUO010000004.1, read on the forward strand.
CCCACTCTGATGTGACTATCAAGCACGCCGACGGTGTGCCCGGTGAAGTGGACGAAGCCCGCCCCAAGACCGAGCTGATGTTCAAGATTCCCAAGCACTAGCGTCCGCGCATCTTACCTGGCGCATAGAGGAAGGGCCCCATCATCTGATGGGGCCCTTCCTCTATTTTCTTAGCCGGGGCTGGGCAGGTTTCTTAGGCTGTGCAGGTTTCTTGGGCTGTGTGCAGGCTACAAAGGATTAGGACGCAGTCAGCCAGTTCTCCAGGGCCGCATAGCAGGCGCTCACCTCAGTAGCTTTCACATGCTCATTATCGGTGTGGGCCAGCAGCGCATCACCGGGACCAAAGTTGACGGCAGGAATACCGATTTCGCTAAAGCGGGCAACGTCCGTCCACCCGTACTTGGGCTTAGGCTCCTGCCCTACCGACTCAATCAAGGAGCGAGAAAGTGGGGCATCTAGGCCGGGGCGGGCTGCTGATGAGAGGTCAACGAAGTCCAGCTCGTAGCCCTCAAAGACCTCCTTGAGGTGGGCTACAGCCTCGTCCAGGGTCTTGTTGGGGGCAAAACGGTAGTTGATGTGCACACCTGCCTCATCGGGGATCACGTTACCGGCCACTCCGCCTGAAATTTGCACGGCGCTAAGCCCCTCACGGTAGGCTAGGCCCTCCACCTCGTAGGTGGCTGGCTGGTAGGCGTCCAGGCGCCCGAGTACGTCCGCCATCTTGTGGATAGCGTTCACGCCCTTCCAAGAGCGCCCCGAGTGGGCGGCAACACCGGAGGTACGAATCCAGAAGCGGATGGTGCCGTTGCAGCCACCCTCAATGGTGCCGTCAGTAGGTTCAAGAAGGACCGCGAGCTCAGCATCGGTCAGCTTTTCGCGGTGGTTGCGCATCAGACGGGCCAGGCCGGAGAACTCAGAGGCAACCTCTTCATTGTCATAAAAGACGTAGGTGATGTCATAGCGGGGGTTTGTTAGGCGGGCAGCCAGGGCTAACTGCACGGCCACACCTCCCTTCATATCAACTGCGCCGCGGCCATACAGCACCCGCTGCCCTTCCTCTTCAACCCAGATAGCTGGGACGGTTCCCAAAGAACCGGGGGTACGAGGTAGAGGCACAGTATCCAGGTGCCCGGCCAGTACAATGCGGGTATCTCGGCCTAGGTTAGTTCGGGCGATGATGGAATCGCCGTCGCGGGTTATCTCCAGCCCGCCGATTGTTTCAAGGGCCGCCTGCACGGCGTCCGCTAAACGCACCTCTGCCCCAGAGACAGAATAGACGTTGAGCAGATCTGCGGTGAGGTCTTCAACCGGCTGAGTCAGGTTGAGGACGCTGGGGCCCACATGGGCGAATTCGGCGGCTTGGGTGAGGGTTGGGTTCTTGGTCATAGTTCCACCATACAAGCAGATAGCACAACAAGACACCCTTCTGATTCCGTAGACTAGTGTGTATGACTGAAAATAACACCCGCGTAGCATCCGGTCTGGGCCTGGCCACCGTCGTAGCCTCTGGCGACAACGAAGGCACCGTCCTAGATGTCTGGTACCCCGCCCCCACCCTCACCGACACCGCTGACGACTCTGTAGCAGGCGACCTTGAAGCCCTGGTTGAAGCAGATGAAGACCGCAACGTCGTGCGTGAACTGGTGAACGTCACCATCAACCTTGATGAAGCACCGGCCAACGCAGCGGACGCCTACCTGCGCCTGCACCTGCTCTCTCACACCCTCGTTGCCCCCAACACCATCAACCTTGATGGCCTGTTCGGCAAGCTAACTAACGTTGCCTGGACCAACTTTGGCCCCGTCCTCGCCAGCGAATTCAACACTGTATCTCTCAAGCTGCGTCGCCGCGGTGCCCTGGTGGTTACCCACGTCGATAAGTTCCCCCGCATGATTGATTATGTAGTACCTGCCGGTGTGCGCATCGGTGATGCTGACCGTGTGCGCCTGGGCGCCCACCTGGCTGAAGGTACCACTGTCATGCATGAGGGCTTCGTCAACTTTAACGCCGGTACTCTGGGTGAATCCATGATTGAAGGCCGCATCTCTCAGGGCGTTGTGATTGGCAACGGCACCGACATTGGTGGCGGCGCCTCCACCATGGGAACCCTCTCTGGTGGTGGTACCCAGCGGGTTTCCATCGGCGAGCGCTCCCTGCTCGGTGCTGAAGCTGGCATCGGTATTGCCCTGGGTGATGACTGCGTTGTAGAGGCTGGCCTCTACGTAACTGCCGGTTCCCGTGTGACCCTGCTGGCTAAGGGTAAGGAGCCTCAGATTGTTAAGGCTATGGAGCTTTCTGGCCAGGATAACCTGCTCTTCCGCCGTAATTCAGTAAGTGGTGCTATTGAGGTGCTCCCCCGCGCTAATAACACTGTTGAGCTGAATTCAGCTTTGCACGCTAACGACTAGTAGTTATCTGGCATCGTCGTATGCGGTGTCTTAGCTCTATTCTTTCCTGCCCACCTGGCTAAAACCGGGTGGGCAGGGCCTTTATGCGGGTAAGCTAGAAAGAGCATCAATTATCTACGAGGGGAAAACGTGAAGATTCTCGTTACCGGCGGCGCCGGCTACATCGGCTCACATACTGTACTCGAACTGCTCAAGGCAGGCCACGAGGTAACCGTTATGGATAATCTGGCGAACTCGTCCATGGAGTCCTTAGCCCGCGTTGAAGAGCTCACCGGCAAGACCGTAGAGTTCCATAAGGTTGACCTGCTGGATCTGCCCGCTATGAAGCAGCTTTTTAATCTGGTGAAGCCTGATGCGGTGATTCACTTTGCTGGTTTGAAGGCTGTGGGCGAGTCCGCTGAAAAGCCCCTGTGGTACTACCAGACCAACGTGGCCGGCACCCTCAACCTGCTCTATGCCATGGAAGATGCTGGCTGCCACTCCATTGTTTTCTCTTCATCAGCAACCGTCTACGGTGAGCCTGAGTCCATGCCGCTGGTTGAAAAGATTAACATGGACGCCCAGTCCTGCTACGGCCGCACCAAGGAGCATATTGAAGATATGCTGGTTGACCTTGCAGCCTCAGACTCCAAGTGGAACATTGCCCTGCTGCGCTACTTCAACCCGGTAGGTGCCCATGAGTCCGGCCGTATCGGTGAAGACCCTGCCGGTATTCCCAACAACCTGGTGCCCTTCATCGCCCAGGTTGCTGTGGGTCGCCGCGAGTACCTGAATGTCTTTGGTAACGACTACCCCACTGTTGATGGCACCGGTGTGCGCGACTATATTCACGTCGTTGACCTAGCTGATGGGCACCTCAAGGCCCTGGATTACATCACCACCCATGGGGGGCTGCGCACCTGGAACCTGGGCACTGGTAACGGTTACTCGGTGCTAGAAGTTCTCCACGCTTTTGAGAAGGCTGCCGGTAAAGAGCTGCCCTATAAGATTGTGGACCGCCGCCCCGGCGATGTGGCTGTCTCTTATGCTGACCCCGCTGCGGCTCTTGCCGATTTGGGCTGGTCTGCTACCCGCGACATTGACACCATGGTTCGTGATCACTGGAACTGGCAGAAGAACAACCCCAACGGCTACGAATCCTAGGAGGTAGCGGGGCCCTAGCCCCTGCCTCATACAGTTGAGCCCCGGCGTCCTTACCCTCTTTCAAGGGGGTAGGACGCCGGGGCTCAGTGTTTACCGTGCCAAGGCTAGGGCTCTTTTAGCGCTGGGGGTAGGGGCGCTCAGTTTCACCAATGTAGACCTGGCGGGGGCGGCCGATCTTGCGGTCAGGGTCCTGGATGGCTTCGGTCCACTGGGCGATCCAGCCAGGCAGACGCCCCAGGGCGAAGAGGACGGTGAACATCTGCTCAGGGAAGCCCATGGCCTTGTAAATCAGGCCGGTGTAGAAGTCTACGTTGGGGTAGAGCTTCCGTTCGATGAAGTAATCATCGTTGAGGGCTTTTTCTTCCAGGCGCTTAGCAATTTCAAACAGTTCGTTGTTGCCGCCAATGCTTTCAAGAATCTTATCGGCAGTCTTCTTGACGATGCGGGCGCGGGGGTCGTAGTTCTTGTAGACGCGGTGGCCAAAGCCCATCAGGCGCACGCCGTCTTCCTTGTTCTTGACCTTCTCCATGAAGTCTTCGGGGCTGATGCCCTCGTCCTTAATCTGGTTGAGCATAGCCAGCACAGCCTCGTTGGCGCCACCGTGAAGGGGCCCATAGAGGGCGTTGATACCGGCTGAAACTGAGGAGAACATGTTGGCGTTTGATGAACCAACTAGGCGGACGGTGGAGGTGGAGCAGTTCTGCTCGTGGTCTGCGTGCAACAGCAGCAGCAGGTCGAGGGCCTCAGCGTGGAGGGGGTTGACCTCGTAGTCTTCGGTGGGGAAGCCGAAGCACATGCGTAGGAAGTTCTCGGTGTAGTTGAGGTCGTTGTTGGGGTAGATGGAGGGCTCGCCCTTGGACTTCTTGTAGGCGTAGGCGGCCAGGGTGGGCACCTTGGAGAGCAGGCGGTAGGTGGAGATTTCTACCTGACGGGGGTCAAAGGGGTCAAGGGAGTCAGAGTAGAAGGTGGACATGGCTGAGACGCTAGAGGCGAGCACGGCCATGGGGTGGGCGTCGCGGGGGAAGCCGCGGAAGAAGAATTTGAAGTCTTCGTGCACCATGGTGTGGTGGCGGATCATCTGGTCGAAGTCTTCCAGCTCTTCAGGGCTGGGCAGTTCGCCGAAGATGAGAAGGTAGGCAGCTTCGAGGAAGCTGGACTTTTCTGCCAGTTCTTCGATGGGGTAGCCGCGGTAGCGCAGGATGCCGGCGTCACCGTCGATGTAGGTGATAGCTGACTTTGCATTAGCAGTGTTCATGAAACCGGGGTCGTAGGCTACTTTTCCGGTTTCTTGGAGCATGCCAGCGACGTTGAAAGCACCGTTACCTGCGGTTGCTTCTTCTGTGGGTAGAAGTAGCTCTTTGTCGTCGTAACGTAGCTGTGCTTGGTGGTCAGTCATTGTTGTTCCTCCTAATAAACGAGGCAGCGTACGTGCGAGGCGGGAATCGTAGAAAGGGTGCGGTTTTCCATGTCGGACGGGAAACCGCACCGTGCACGTATGCTTATCATCTATGGTTCACATTACAACAGACTGATGTGCAAGGTCACATTCTTGGCATACTTCAGGTCAGATTACGTTCTTTGGCGACACTCATTTGACATGAGCAATTTTAACTACTCTGAAAGACGAGCAGCAGCGCGGGCGATGTCGTCATCAGAGCCGGTCAGAGCAAGACGAACATAGCCCTCACCTGCGGTTCCATAGAACACGCCGGGGCCAATGAGAAGACCCTTTTCAGCAAAACGCTGCACAGTTGCCCAGGTATCTTCCCCTGCCGTAGCCCACAGATACAGCCCGGCCTCAGAGTGTTCAACCCTCAAACCAAAACGCTCAACAGCAGGAAGCAGAACCTCGCGGCGGGCCCGGTAGAGGTCCTTCTGAGCCTCAACGTGGGCGTCATCTGTCAAGGCAACGGTCATGGCCACCTGCACGGGGGCAGGCACAATCATGCCCGCATGCTTACGGGAGTTAACCAGGTTGGCCATGATAGCGGCATCACCAGCAATAAAGGCACCCCGGTAGCCAGCAAAATTAGACTGCTTAGAAAGAGAGTAGGCTGCCAGAACCAGCTCTTGGCTCTCCCCGCAGACGCGGGGGTCAAGAACAGAGGGCACAGACTTTCCACCACGCGAGGCGTCCCATTCTCCCCAGCCCAGCTCTGCGTAGCATTCATCGGAGGCTACCACAGCACCTAAGGCGCGGGCGTCCTCCACAATCTTTTTGAGCTCGTCAACATCGCGCACAATACCGGTGGGGTTAGCCGGGGAGTTGATCCATATTAGACGCACGCGGGCGCGGGTGGCCTCATCGAGGTCCTCCAGAGAATCAGCTGCGACAGGGGTGGCCCCAGCAAGCTGGGCACCGATGTCATAGGTAGGGTAAGCAACAGTGGGGCGGACGACGACATCCCCCTCCCCCAGGCCCAGCAGGAAGGGGAGCCAGGCAACGAGTTCTTTTGAACCAATCGTGGGCATGACCTGGTCGGTGGTCAGACCGGGTACACCGCGGCGGCGGTCAAACCAATCAACAATAGCCTGACGCAGGGTAAGACTACCGTGGGTTGTAGGGTAGCCGTGGGCGTCGGTAGCACCGGCGAGGGCATCACGAATGACAGCCGGGGTAGGGTCAACCGGGGTGCCGATGGAGAGGTTAATGAGCCCCTCTGGGTGGGCTTCAGCAGTGGCCCGGTAGGGGGCCATAGTGTCCCAGGGGTAGTCGGGCAGGTCAAGGCCAAATTCGCGCATAGTGTGCTTTCTATGGGGTTTTACCCCGTATTTAGTCCTGGTTCTGAGGGGGTAGGGCCGCAATCATGGGGGCATCCTTAGCGATGACGCCCAGGCGGGCAGCACCACCGGGTGAGCCAAGGTCGTCAAAGAAGTCAGCGTTAGCAGCGGTGTAGTCTTCCCACTCTTCAGGAACATCGTCCTCGTAGTAGATTGCTTCTACGGGGCAGACCGGTTCACATGCACCGCAGTCGACGCATTCGTCGGGGTGAATGTAGAGGGAACGTTCGCCTTCGTAGATGCAGTCAACGGGGCATTCTTCAACGCAGGCGCGGTCTTTAACGTCGACGCAGGGCTGGGCGATGATGTAGGTCATGAGTGCCTTTCTGGTGGTGACGCACCGGTGCGGGGAGTGTCAGGTAACTGTGCACTAGTGTATCTGCTCACCGGTCTAGGGGCAGATTTTTGTGATGGATGAGATAGCTTGGTGAAGCGGCTTAGCGTTTCTTACGGCGGTACCTGCTGGCACTGACCATGCCAAAGACGCAGGCAAGGAGAGAGCCTAGGGCCCAGATAGTTCCGGCGGTGCCTATGGGGTTACTGGGGTTGATATACACCAGCATTGAAGAGCCCTTGGTGAAAGCAAAAACACCAATGAGGGCAAAGGCGGTGGCCCCCACTAGGGCTGCCGTCCAGTTCTTTTCGGTATGGATAGCAGCCCAGGTTGCGGCAAAGTAGACGGTGAGCAGACCCAGGGCAGCACCCCACGGGATCCAGAGGGCGCTGGTGGGGTACCAGATATGGGCATGGTACATGGTGCCAGCAAAACCAGCGATAATGCCAAGGGCGATAGCAGTGATAGCTGAATTGATGGGGCCAGGGGCTTCCACGTTATCTTCGGGCAAGGCATCCGCTGGTGTTCCAGCCTGGGCAGTTCCCCACAGGAGCCGGTAGGTCTCAGTGGAGTTAATCGGCTGGGGCACCTTGTTGGAGTACTCGAAGGTGGTATCACTCGTAATGGTGATTTGGGTAGCGTGGGCGCGCATGGCTTCGCGCTTACGCTCAATATTGCCCATGATGACAGCCTGCTGGCGGGTATCTTGGGGGTTGGGGTCACCTTCAATACCCCACAGCGCGATAGGAGCGAAAGGGGTGCCCTCTAGGGAGCGGACGGCCGCGTAGGTGGCCTCATAGGTGCGCTTATGATCCGGGTGGCCGTAGCCGCCGTCCGCATCGTAGGTGACAACCACATCTGGTCGAGTATCGCGGATAGCGCTGGCGATAGCGTCCGCCTGAGGTTTAAGAGGCAGGCGGGTCAGGCAGTCATCGGCAGCGGAGGGGTTAGCAATGGCACGCCCATCTGCCCCCCAGGCCATGCCCGAATCACGGTAGCTGGTGCGCTCACCGGGAAGGTAGCTAGAGCCTTCACCTAAGTAGAGGTGATGACGCACGCCCAGGGCTTTGAGGGCCGCAGCAAGCTCACCGTCACGGTATTCGCCCAGGGCATGGCCCCGGTCTGCGTTAGCGGGGTGTGCTGCTTCAAGGTGGCGCAAGGAGGGGTCAATGACCTCACCCATTTCACCGCGGGTCATAGTGAGCAGGTGTACGGTGGCGCCAGCGTCAATGAGGGCACCGATCGTAGCACCGGTAGAGGTGGATTCATCGTCGGGGTGGGCGTGGACGAAGAGCACGGTAGCGTCTTTAGGTTGGAGTCCTTCAGGGATCAGGCTGAAGGTGGCGCTGCTGGTGATAAGCTCACCGGCAACCGGGTAGTGGGGTTGGGCGTCGAGTTCCATGGTGGCGGTTTTCTGCTGGATGCTATTTGGTTCCTAGCAATTTTATCTTTAGTTGCGCCGCTCTGGCTGGGTTTGAATCTTTTATGGTGTGTTCAACTCATCGCGGTCAGAGTCTTACAGCTATCAACAGGGCCGTGGCCCGCTCCCCTACTAGCGGGAAACGGGCCACGGCCCTATGAGGTTTTACCTCAGGTTGGTCTTAGGCGCGGGCGCGGCGGCGTGCCTCACGCACACGCTCGTTAGCGTCCAGAATGACCTTGCGGATGCGAATAGCTTCAGGGGTAACTTCCACACACTCGTCCTCACGAGCCCATTCCAGGGACTCTTCAAGAGTCAGCTTCTTGGGGGGAGTCATGTTTTCGAAGTTATCTGCTGAAGCTGAACGCATGTTAGTCAGCTTCTTTTCACGGGTGATGTTGACTTCCATGTCATCTGCACGGGAGTTCTCACCGATGATCATGCCCTCGTAGACCTCAGCGGTGGGTTCTACGAAGATGGTGCCGCGTTCTTGCAGACCGATGATGGCGTAGGGGGTTACAACGCCGGCACGGTCAGAAATCATGGAACCGTTGGAGCGGTAGTCGATGTCGCCAGCCCAGGGCTCGTAGCCGGTGGAGTAGGACGATGAGATACCGGCACCGCGGGTTTCGGTGAGGAACTTGGTGCGGAAGCCAATGAGGCCACGGGCGGGGACAGCGAATTCCATGCGGACCCAGCCGGTACCGTTGTTGGCCATGTTTTCCATACGGCCCTTGCGAGCTGCCATGAGCTGGGTGACGGCACCCAGGAACTCTTCGGGCACATCGATAATCATGTGTTCCATGGGCTCATGAATCTTGCCGTCGATGGTCTTGGTAACAACCTGGGGCTTACCGACGGTCAGCTCAAAGCCTTCACGGCGCATCTGCTCAACCAGGATAGCCAGGGCCAGTTCACCACGGCCCTGAACTTCCCAGGCGTCCGGACGCTCGGTGGGCAGAACCTTGAGGGAGACGTTACCGATGAGTTCCTTATCGAGGCGGTCCTTGACCTGGCGGGCGGTAACCTTGGCGCCCTTGACCTTACCGGCTAGGGGTGAGGTGTTGATACCGATGGTCATGGAGATGGCGGGGTCATCGACCTTGATCAGGGGCAGGGGCTTGGGGTTCTCGGGGTCGGTGAGGGTTTCGCCGATGGTGATGTCTTCGATACCGGCAACAGCAACGATTTCACCGGGGCCGGCAGAATCAGCAGGTACGCGTTCTAGGGCCTTGGTGGCTAGCAGCTCGGAGATGCGCACGTTCTTGGTTTCGCCGTCCTGGCGTACCCAGGCAACGGTCTGGCCCTTCTTGAGGGTGCCGTTGAAGATACGCAGCAGGGCCAGACGGCCCAGGAAGGGTGAGGAGTCCAGGTTGGTTACGTGTGCCTGTAGGACCTCGGTGGGGTCGTAGGTGGGGGCAGGGACGTGCTCAAGAATGGTCTCGAAGAGGGGTTCGAGGTCGTCGTTATCGGGTAGGGCGCCGTCGGCGGGCTGGTTCAGTGATGCTGCACCGGCCTTACCTGAGGCGTAGACAACGGGTACGTTGAGCAGGGCATCAACGTCAAGGTCGGGTACTTCGTCGGCCAGGTCGCTGGCCAGGCCCAGGAGCAGGTCCATGGATTCGCCCACGACTTCGTCGATACGAGCGTCGGGGCGGTCAACCTTGTTAACAACCAGGATGACGGGCAGCTTGGCCGCTAGGGCCTTACGCAAAACGAAGCGGGTCTGGGGCAGGGGGCCTTCTGAGGCGTCCACCAGCAGAACAACACCGTCGACCATGGAGAGGCCGCGTTCAACCTCGCCACCGAAGTCGGCGTGGCCGGGGGTGTCGATGACGTTGATGGTGATTTCTTCACCCTTGGCTGCGGGGCCGGAGTAGAACACGGTGGTGTTCTTGGCCAGAATGGTGATGCCCTTTTCCTTTTCGAGGTCACCGGAGTCCATGACGCGGTCTTCAACGTCAGCGTGGGCGGAGAATGCGTTGGTCTGCTTGAGCATCGCATCGACGATGGTGGTCTTGCCGTGGTCAACGTGAGCCACGATTGCCACGTTGCGAAGGTCACTTCGTGACGCGGTCTTCTGAGTTTCAGACATGCGGAAAATATCTCGCTTACATGTTTAGGGATAGATAAGGACGCCGGTGCGCAGCTTACCAGCCGATAATTCGGCACCAGCGCAGTGGGCATTCGGTTTGATTATACCGGCGGCACCCAAACTAGCCGCTATCTTGTGGGACACATTGGCTAGCTTTAAAGGGCCTATCAGCGCCCCAAACCGCCTGCCCCACCTGACAGGTAGCCAGATGGGGCAGGTAAGTGCTATGTGAAAAACCTGGGTGCACAGCAGGGGTGGGGCTTATTTCAATGCCAACGTCACTGATAATAAGTGGACCTTCTCTTATCTGGGTTCATAGTGCGAGACACATAGAAGCCACGCCCTGCACCTCGACTGAAAAACATCAAATCGCCTTAAAATAAAGAAACGAACACTTACATCAACAGGAAGGTAGAGCCTACATGTCTCTTCCCGCCATCACCGACCCCACCCAGACCACAGCATGGTCGGCCCTGAGCGACCACCAGCAGAAGACCGCTGCCGATTTGCGCGCCTGGTTTGACGCCGACCCCACCCGCGCAGAAAAGCTCAGCTTCACCGCAGCAGACCTCTATGTAGATCTCTCCAAGAACCTCATCACCGAAGAAACCCTAGCTTTGCTCACTCAGCTGGCTGAAGAGGTTAACCTTCAAGAGCGTCGCGACGCTATGTTCACTGGCGAACATATCAACGTCACCGAAGACCGCGCCGTCCTGCACACCGCCCTGCGCCGCCCCCAGGGCGCAACCCCCGCCCTGGTCGTTGATGGCCAGGACGTTGATACTGATGTTCATGACGTACTTGCCAAGATGTACGATTTAGCTGACCGCGTGCGCTCAGGCGAATGGGTAGGTATCACCGGCAAAGCCATCGAGACCATTGTTAACATCGGCATCGGTGGCTCTGACCTTGGCCCCGTGATGGTCTACGAGGCACTCAAGCCCTACGCCCAGCCTGGCCTGACCGCCCGGTTCATTTCTAACATCGACCCCACCGATGCCGCCGAAACCGTAGCAGACCTTGACCCAGAGACCACCCTTTTCATCGTGGCCTCTAAGACCTTCGGCACCCTTGAAACCCTCACCAACGCCCGCGTCTGCCGCGACTGGCTACTCTCCTCCCTGCGCGAGGCAGGCACCCTAGAGGGGAAGGACGAGAAGGACGCCGTCGCCGCCCACTTCGTGGCTGTTTCGACCGCCCTGGATAAGGTTGAGGACTTCGGCATCGACCCCGAGAACGCTTTTGGCTTCTGGAACTGGGTGGGCGGACGCTACTCCGTCGATTCAGCTATCGGCACCCCCTTGGCTATCGTGCTGGGCCCCGATGTGTTTGAGCAGTTCCTAGCTGGTTTCCACGCCATGGACGAGCACTTCCGCACCGCCCCCCTGGCCCAGAACGTCCCGACCCTCATGGGTTTGCTCAACATCTGGAACGTCAACTTCTTGGGTGCAGAAACCCACGCAGTACTCCCCTACGACCAGTACTTGCACCGTTTCCCCGCCTACCTGCAGCAGCTAACCATGGAATCTAACGGTAAATCCGTGCGCGCAGACGGCAAGCCTGTCACCACCGCCACCGGTGAAGTTTTCTGGGGTGAGCCCGGCACCAACGGCCAGCACGCCTTCTACCAGCTCATTCACCAGGGCACCCGCCTGATTCCTGCTGATTTCATCGCCTTCGCTAACCCGGTTCATGCAACCCGCGACGGCGAGCAGGACGTCCATGAACTCTTCCTGGCTAACTTCTTCGCCCAGACCAAGGCCCTAGCTTTCGGTAAGACTGCCGATGAGGTTCGCGCTGAGGGCACCGATGAAGAGATCGTTCCTGCCCGTGTCTTCTCAGGTAACCGCCCCACCACCTCCATCATGGCTTCTCAGCTGACCCCCTCCGTCCTGGGCCAGCTCATTGCCCTCTACGAGCACATCACCTTTGTGCAGGGCATTGTCTGGGGTATCGATTCCTTCGACCAGTGGGGTGTTGAGCTGGGCAAGCAGCTAGCCCTACAGCTAGCTCCCGCAGTGGGCGGGGACCGCCAGGTACTTGCCGAGCAGGATTCCTCTACCCAGGGCCTTATCGAGTTCTACCTCAAGAACCGCGGCTAAGAGAACCTACCACTCTCAGCAGCAGCGCCCTCTCCCCTATGCACTCTCACAGGCCCGTGAGGGGCTAGAAGGGGAGGGCGCTGCTTCTTTTTTAGTAGTCTTGAAAGTATGTCTGAGCATAAACCTACCCGCCCGATGCACGATTACCAGCCTAGGGAAGATACTCCCGAGGCTCTTAACCTTGATGGTTTTGATGATGAGCAGGCGGACGAGCTCCGGGCACCTGCTTCGGCCCAGCAGGTAGGTTTTGCCCAGGCTGTACGTCTTTTTTATCGGCATTATTGGAACAGCAGAGGGCAGGCATCCGCTAGTGAATTTTGGTGGGCTGTGCTCTACCTTGTGGTAGGTACCGTGCTCTATTTTGGGGCTACTCTATGGCTTAACTACCTCACCTTGGCTGAGGACGCTTCATCGTTGGCGCGCACAGTTTTTATGCTGCTGGTTATCACGAACCCGCTGTGGGTTCTTGTTAATATCGGCCCGTTACTGTCTCTCATTAAGCGCAGACGGAATGCCGCTCATGCTTCGTAGGAGGGTAAATCGCTCAGGAAATAGATAGTTATAGGCCGGGTGCACCCTATTTGTCTTATCAAGCCTGAAATTTTCTGTCATAAACACCTATTCACAAGATTTTGTCCACCGATTAGGGGGTAATCGCCAGCTTGTGAGTTATAGTGGTCTTGTCACTAGCGTATTACTAGCGAGCAGGTGGCTAATCCCCCAGGGAGGGATTGTCTGATAGTTCGTAGTAATACCTGCCCAGTAATGGGTATCCGCATACTTTGAGAGGTTACTTATGACTTCATTCCACAAATCCCCCAAGAAGGCTACCGGTGCTGTAGTAGCACTTTCACTCGGCATGGCTTCTTTCGCAGTTGCACCTGCTTCTGCTGCCGAAACCTCTGAGTGGGTTGATCTTCCCACCGTCACCAACGAAGGCTCCGCTTGGGTAGCTCAGAATGGTGATGTTGACGGTTCAGCTTTCACCACCGACACCGTCAACTCCGGCGAAGCTTCCACCACTTCTGAGTGGGTTGACTTCGAGTCCGACGAAGATGGTTCCGCTTGGGTTAACGAAGATGGCACCATCGACAACGGTTCAGCATGGGCCAACGACAACCTCACTCCCGCTCCTGCACAGCCTGCAGTTCCTGCTGATGGCTCCACCTGGGTTGACTTCGAGTCCGACGAAGATGGCTCCGCTTGGGTTAACGAAGATGGCACCATCGACAACGGTTCAGCATGGGCCAACGAGAACCTGAACCCCGTTGTTGTAGAGCCCGCCGTTCCTGCTGACGGTTCCACCTGGGTTGACTTCGAGTCCAACGAAGACGGTTCCGCTTGGGTTAACGAAGATGGCACCATCGACAACGGTTCAGTATGGGTCAACGAGAACCTGAACCCCGCTCCCATCGAAGAAGCTCCCCTGGTTAC
>NZ_JBPPUO010000005.1:0-157118 GCF_053544675.1 Rothia sp. 32237D007AR
GCTCATATTTTTGCCGCGGGTGGGGCCGTTGTCTAGTTGGTGGGTGTGGGGTGCGTGTCTACTTTTGAATAAGCCTCTATAATTAATTATTCAAGAGAAGCAAGAATCACATCAACTGCACTTTATTCACAAAGCTCAGCACACCCGGATTGACTCTGGGCAAAACCATAAACCTAATAATTGAACAAAAGTGGGGAAGATTAGATAATCTACAAATCAGATAGGTTAATTAGATTAACATCGTTATCAAGCAATTCTTCGTAGAATTTTGAGACGACATCACCCTTATTGATATTGAATATATATCTACTATTTAATTCTGTCTTAAATCCTCCCTTTCGATAATTTTTATAACCTTTTCCCATGGAGTATTGGCTCACAACCCTCTTTTCTATATATCCTGAGCTAATAAAAGTGTAAATAAAGTAACGTAGCAGCCAGTGTTGCTCTCTCATTCTTGAATAGTTTGAAAGATCTTCATATGATGAGTGAGTTTGTATAAGTACCGAATCTATTTCTGACAGAATGTTTAACCAATCATTTCCGGATTGAATATTTCTATAACAAATCATTATAGCTAATATCATACTGAAGTCATCTGAGTCTACAGTGAAAATGTCTTTAACATACGATTGGATTTCAAAATGTACTTTAAATTCATAGGCGTACAGTAAAATTTGATATAACTCTTGATGGAGATTGTTTTTAGAATATAATTTTATCAAACTTGAAATATTCAATTTATCCGAGTAATATTTATTTACTATCCTATTTATCTTTAAAGATATATCATTGCCATAATCTTTAAGCACAGTGGAAAATCTTAGAAAATTATTAGTTAATGACGGGTTAGAAAGAGAAATATCAAGCAATCGTTCAAAAATGCTAATTCCATTAGAAGTTCCAGATTCTAGAAATACTTCCGAAATTCGATCGGTGCTAGTGTCCTCATTACTGATTTTAAAACGCAATGATGCAAATAGATATTTTAGGTAACCCTTTCCACCAGATTTCTCATCATAAACACAACGGTCAATCACATTATGAATTGAAGAACGCAATGTTGAATCCCATTTTCGAGAATTCAACTCGAGATTCCAGTTTTTTATGAATGCCTTACTATGCTTTTCTGCACTTGGATAACTCTCAACATATGTCTTAAATGTATTAATATTTAAACCCAACTCATTGCAAATAGTTGTAAATTCGCGTAAGAACCCTTCTTTTTCTTGCTCGCTAATATAACTAAACTTAAAATCATCAACGTATCTTGTAAATGTTTGATAATTTGAACTACGCAACCTAGCATCAAAAAAAGTCATGTAATATTCAGTCACAACCCTTGCCATCAATGTCCCTGTAGGGACACCGTGCGTTTCACCAAATTGACAGTTTCTAATAAGCTGATCAAGGTCCAGAGCAATTTGCCCAGGTATAGTAGTTTTTCTGGAGGCTTTGGCTTGATTTTTTCCGCGTTCTGCCCAATCAATGCTATGAGTATAAAGAGTTGGGTAAAAATTTGATAAATCTAAATTTAAAACACTTTTCCCAAATTGTAAAATATTTTTTTCTATTTCTTTTGTTTTTTCATATTCATACCCTTCGATATTGAAATATTTGGAAGTTGAGTTAATATCATTCTTAAAAGCGGTTTTAATTATTTCTTTTTTATCGACTAGGAACTTACAGATAATATAGTAGGAGTAAAAATTTGGAAATTTATACACACGTCTCGTAAACTCTGTCTTTGATATTGAAAATACTAAAGGTTCAGTATCTAGTCGTTCTTCCGGCAATGATATCTTACTACTATTAAGGATATCAATCAGCTCCTCCAGATCAAACAGGCCCTCATATATCGAATCCGGCAATCCGTAATTAACCGATTGATCATAATGATTGATTTTTATTTTTATTGGAGCATCATAATATCCGTATTTTATTAAGTTGTTTAAATTAAAAAAATTACTATAAATATCCTGCCTGGTCAATTTTCTCCTCCAGCATCAACACTAATTATAAATTAGGTTTATTTACAAAACATCAACTTTTCGTTGAATTAGGTTAGTCGCCCTATGAACGAAGTGAATCAGGATATAAGCAATAGCATTTGAACCCTTTTATGTGATGAGCCTTAATGAGTAAATTATATCTGCTTTCTATTGTAAGGAGATAGAATCCTCATTCACCCGCTCTTCAATATGCTTCACGATTCGTTCCACGGCCTCGTCCACGGGCACGCCGTTTTCCTGGGAGCCATCGCGGAAGCGGAAGCTGACCGCGCCGTTCTCGGCGTCCTCGCCACCGGCAATCAGGATGAAGGGTACTTTCTCCTTAGACGCGGTACGGATCTTCTTGGGGAAGCGGTCGGTTCCGTAATCCACCTCGACTCGTACGCCGCGGGCCTTGAGCTTGGCAGCAACCTCACCCATGTAGTCATTGAAGGCCTCAGCAACCGGTACACCAATCACCTGAACGGGTGCCAGCCAGGCAGGGAAAGCACCGGCGTAGTGCTCAATGAGCACGCCCATGAAACGCTCAAATGAACCGAACTTGGCCGAGTGAATCATGACCGGCTCCTGGCGGGTGCCATCTGATGCCTGGTATTCCAGGCCGAAGCGGGCGGGCTGGTTGAAGTCATACTGCACGGTCGACATCTGCCAGGTGCGGCCGATTGCGTCCTTAGCCTGCACAGAAATCTTGGGACCGTAGAAGGCTGCACCACCCGGGTCAGCTACCAGTTCCAGGCCGGTGTCGGCTGCGACCTTCTCCAGAATGGCGGTTGCTTCTTCCCACTGCTCGTCCGTACCGATGAACTTGTCCTTCTTATCGCCCTCGGTGTCGCGGGTGGAGAGTTCCAGGTAGAAGTCGGTCATGCCGAAGTCCTCCAGCAGGGAGAGCATGAACTTGAGCAGGTGGGCCACCTCAGCAGGTGCCTGCTCCTTGGTGACGTAGGAGTGGGAGTCGTCCTGGGTAATCATGCGCACGCGGGTTAGACCTGAGAGCACGCCGGACTTCTCGTCACGGTAGACAGAGCCGAACTCGAAGAGACGCAGGGGCAGCTCACGGTAGGAGCGGCCGCGGGAGCGGAAAATCTCGTTGTGCATGGGGCAGTTCATGGCCTTGAGACGGTAGGCCTGGCCGTCGTCTTCCATGGGCGGGAACATGCCGTCTGAGTAGTAGGGCAGGTGGCCGGAGGTGTAGAAGAGATCTTCCTTAGAGATATGCGGGGTCTTCACATACTCGAAGCCCTCTTCAATGTGGCGGGCGCGCACGTAGTCCTCCATGGCGCGCAGAATCACACCACCCTTGGGGTGAATCACGGGCAGGCCGGGGCCAACAGTCTTGGGGAAGCTGAAGAGGTCAAGTTCTTCACCCAGGCGGCGGTGGTCGCGGCGCTCAGCCTCAGCGATGCGGTCCTTATAGGCAACCAGCTCTTCCTTAGTGGGCCAGGCAGTGCCATAGATGCGCTGCAGCATGGGGTTCTTCTCAGAGCCACGCCAGTAGGCGCCACCGGAGCGCATGAGCGCGTAGCCGTTAGCAATCAGCTTAGTGTTGGGCAGGTGAGGGCCGCGGCAGAGATCCTTCCAGACGGTCTCACCCTTCTTGTTCACGTTGTCGTAGATGGTGATTTCGCCCTCCCCTACTTCAACGGAGGCGCCCTCAGCGGCGTCCGCGCCGGAGCCGGGGCCCTGGGATAGAGCGAGCAGTTCCAGCTTGTAGGGCTCGTTAGCCATCTCGGCCTCAGCCTCAGCCTGGGTGACAACGCGGCGGCGGAAGGTCTGACCGCTCTTAATAATCTTCACCATGTTCTTCTCAATTTTCTTGAGATCCTCAGGGGTGAAGGGCTCTTCAACGTCGAAGTCGAAGTAGAAACCGTCGGTAATGTAGGGGCCGATGCCGAGTTTGGCGTCCTTGCGGTATTCCTGCACGGCCTGGGCCATGACGTGCGCGGTAGAGTGACGCAGGACGTTCAGGCCGTCTTCCTCGTGGATAGACACGGGTTCAACGGTGCAGCCATCAGTCAGTTCGGTGTACAAATCAACCAGAGTGCCGTTGATACGGGCAACGACGATGTCAGGGTTCTCAGCGAAGAGGTCGGCTGCGGTGGTGCCTGCCTCAACCTGCTGGGCGGCACCTGCGACGGAAATGGAAAGAGCGGACAAAATTGTCTCCTTTAGATGTGCCCACCCCTACAACGGGTGAGCTCGCTTTACATCTGCACGGTACGAGGGTGCAGAACAAAGCCAATTTTACCGCTTCTAGGCCATTTATCGCTGTTTCTTGCGCAATGACACCTTATGAGTGGTCTTCGCTACATCAAGAGAGGCTTTAGCGCGAGACTTCTTAAAAGTGGTCTCTAACCCGTCTACAGCCTTGAAACGCTTGCGCATGACCTTAATAGCCTCAGGGTTCTGGTCAATAAGCAAGAACTTTCGGTCAAGCTGGGCACAGGCGTGACCAGTGGTACCAGAACCACCGAAGAAGTCCAGCACCCAATCCCCCTCAGCACTTGAAGCCTGAATAATGCGGCGCAAAATACCCAGGGGCTTCTGGGTGGCGTAACCGGTTTTCTCCTTGCCGCTGGGTGAGACAATGGTGTGCCACCAGACGTCCGTAGGTAGCTTGCCGATCTCCGCCTTCTCAGGGGTGACCAGCCCGGGCGCCATGTAGGGTTCGCGGTCTACAGCCTCAGAATTGAAGTAGTAGTTCTCAGGATCTTTGACGTAAACCAGAATATTGTCGTGCTTGGCAGGCCATTTCTTCTTGGACTTAGCACCGTAATCGTAGGCCCAGATGATCTCGTTCAAGAAGGACTCGCGGCCAAAGAGGGCATCGAGCACCACCTTGGCGTAGTGCACCTCACGGTAGTCCAGGTGTAAGTAGAGTGTGCCACTGGGTTTGAGAAGGCGCCAGGCCTGCATGAGGCGGGGCTCTAGGAACTCCCAGTAGTTCTCAAAAGAATCTGAGTAGCCGTAGATATCGCCCTTAATGGTTTCGTAGGTTTGGCCCTTGTAGCCAACCCGGCTGGCACCCTCAGCGCGCACAGTCTTAATGCTCTGGCGCTTCTGCACCTTGCCGGTGTTAAAGGGAGGGTCGATGTAGATGAGCTGGAAGCTCTCTGCGGGCAGGTTTTTGAGCACGGCGAGATTATCGCCGTGAATCACCATGCTGGTGCTGCTTTCTGACCACAAAGAACGTTTTGACACAAGGTACAGAATACCCCAAGCTCTCCCCCGCCTGCCTGCGCGGCGAGTGAGGGTTAAACCACGCCTTGACAAATAAAGAGTTCTTTATATAAAGTTTTATTTATGAAACCCGTTGAGAGTTACCCGCTAGAAACCTACGAACCGTCCGTAGCGCTCTTCTCAGCACTAGCGCACCCCCTGAGACTGGCCATCTGCCACCACCTCATGGAGCGCCCCCACACTGTCAGCGAGCTTCACACCTGCATAGGGGTATCACAGCCCCTAGCCTCCCACCACCTCAAAATACTCAAAGAGGCACAGGTCATCACCAGCACCCACGAAGGGCGAAACACCTTCTACCAGCTAGCAGATGACCACATCAAACACATCATCGCCGACGTCCACCACCACACAAAGGAATAAACAATGACTACCTCACCCCTGCACCGCGAAGCAGAAACCCACGAGCACACCCACGGCACCGACTGCGGCCACCGCTCAGTAGTACACCTCGACCACATCGACTACCTCCACAACGGCCACGCACACCGCGAGCACGGCGACCACTACGACGAATGCAACACCTGCGAATGCAAGGACTGCAACGACGCCTGCGCCAACTGCGACTGCAAGAACTGCGACTGCGCAACCTGCAACCACAACACCTGTGAATGCAAGGACTGCAACGACGCCTGCGCCAACTGCGACTGCAAGAGCTGCGAATGCGCAACCTGCGAGCACACCGCCTAAGTAGCTAAATAGCTCAAAGCTCATACAGCAAGAAACCTGCAAACCGCCCAGCGGCTTGCAGGTTTCTCTATGCCCTAAAACCCCCAAAAATAGTGGCCCCTTCTGATTCTCAAGGCACCTAGAGCACCTTGCACTCGTTGGTCAAAGAACCAATACCCTCAATCTCAGAAACCACCGTCTGCCCCTCGCGCAGCCACTGACGCGGGCGCACAGAAAGCCCCACCCCGGCAGGAGTCCCCAAAGCAATAAGATCACCAGGTTCAAGCGTCATAAAAGTAGAAATATAGCTCACCACCTGAGCCGGAGTAAAAATCATAGTGGCAGTAGTTCCCTGCTGCCGCACCTGACCATCAACACTACACGTCATAGCAAGACCACCTGCAATATCAAGCTCATCAGGGCTCACAATTACCGGGCCAAAAGGCGTCATACGGTCCCAATTCTTCCCCTGGAACCACTCAGAGGTGCGCCCCTGCCAATCACGCACAGACACATCATTCAAAACGGTATAACCCAGCAGGTGCTCATCCACCTGCTCTTCAGGAATGCGACGGCCCCGGCGGCCCACTACCGCGCACAACTCCACCTCCCAATCAATCTTGGTGCTCTCCGCAGGAAGCTCAATCACCTCACCCGGCCCCACCAAGGCATTACCGAACTTCGTAAAAAGAGTAGGATACCTAGGTAGCTGCGCCCCCACCTCTTCAGCATGATCAGTAAAATTCAGCCCCACACACAGCACCCGCTGCACCTGACTCAAGGGAGCAATAAAATCCCCAGAACTCACCTGGGCAGGCTGCGCCCCCACTTCTTCAAGGTCATCTGCAGGTAATACCCCCGCGCTCACAAGATCCTGCAGGGGCTGGTCAAGCTCGTACCAGCGTCCGCCCTGTTCAACTACTGCGTGGGCCGCACCTGCCCGCCTGACCTGTGCAAACTTCACCCCGGCCGTCCTTTCTGCTCAACTGTCTCAACACCCCTAGTCTGCCAGCTAAGGAGCTGCCCTAGAGGGCAATATTCTGTTGACAAGGTGAATAATCGGCGAAACCGTAGGCAATCATCAGCCAACAGAGTATTCTATACATCACAGTGTAAATCAAAATCCGACCCACAAGGAGGCCCACCATGAGCGGCTTGATTACCCTGATTTCACGCACCACAAAAGCGCGGAAACCCCTCACCATCAGCACCCGCCTGGCCCAGCTCGACGACGCCGAAGCCCTGGCGCGACTCTACTTCGCCTCCTACGACGGCGAACGATTCGCCTCACAAGCCGACGCCACCACCGAAATGGAACGCATACTCAAAGGCGAACACGGCGACTTCTACACCGAAGCCTCACCCGTAGTCGTTGACGAGCACGGCCGCATCATCGCAGCCTCCCTCTGCCTCAAACACCGCATGGTCACCGAACCCAAGGACATCCCCACCATCTACGAGCTCTTCACCGCAGCCTCACGCCGCCGCGAAGGCCTAGCAGAACAGCTCATCCGCCGCAGCATCGACCAGATGTTTGATGACGGCTACGAGCAGGTCTCAGTGCGCATCAGCGAAAATAACGCCGCAGCACTAGCCCTCTACCTGACCCTAGACTTCAACCGCTGGTTCCCCGAAGACGACGACATTCTCTAGACACCAGAGACTATCTAGCCCCCCGGTAGCCTAGACCCCTGGCAGACCAGTCAGTAAGTCCTCCACCGGGTCCAACAGGTACGGGGCATTGTTGCGCACATTACCCACGTCCTTACTGGGTGGACGCACCCGCCTGCCCGCCAGCGTCCGCACCCGCCAGCCCGGTAGGGCTCACCAGCCGGTCGACCAAAATCGGCACCGTACTGGTGGGCGCCACATTGTAATTAGTGATAGGGTCGCTGAGTTCAACCCCAGCCAAGTACTGGGGGTGCTCCTGGGCTAGCTCAAGGGCATAGCGTCCACACATGAAAAACCCTCACTTTCATAGGCCTCAATCACAGCATCTTCAAGATCATCAACGGTTAATAAAGGTTCAATATCAGTTGCTGCACCCACTGTTGCCGGGTCAAGGGGAAGACCAAGAGCCTCATAAACACCGGCAGTCACAGCCCGCAACTCATCAGCCCCAGCAACCACAATGCCCGCAGAGAACCACCAAGCCCCCACAACCACACGCTGAGCAGTACCAATCAGCTTAACCCGCCGGCCACCAGGCAACTGACCCCAAACCGAATACTCACCCGGGCAATACTCACCCGGTAACTCACCCACACCAGCAGGAACACCCAGCCTCGTAAGAGCCTGCGCAAACATAGCCCCAAAAACACCATACCGCTCATGATTACCGCTCACAGCATCAGAAGCCCTCTGAAAATGATCCACCACCAGGCACCCCGAATGGTAAGCAGCAGCATGCCCACCCACCGTCCGCACCAGAGGCTCAAACCCATGATTCTGTGCAACATCACGGGCCTGAGAAAAGCAGGGGTTAAGCTCATCCCTGCGACCAAAAGCCACCGTCGGCTCAGGACGGTAAAGCCGCAACGTACTAGGAGCCTCCCCCCTACCTACTGCGCGGACGGTCATCAGTGCAGAATCAACCAGCTCGGCCATGGTTCCACTGGTTGCGGGATCAACCCGCTCAAGGTGCAGCATCAGTCCACCGAAATCTCATTCAAACTCGTCGACACAAACTCCCACCAGGCCGGGCGCAAACCCGCATTCAAAGCAACCTGCTGGCTAATAATATGCGACGGGCTAGTACCATAAAAAGGCACAAACCCCTCAGCAAGAATAGCCTGCGACAGCTCTCTGACCAGGTAAGAGGCCAAACCCCTACCCCGGTGCTCAGGTAGCACATCAATCCCAATCTGGCGGCACCAATCAGAATCCTCACTAGCACCAGCCAAGGCCACCAGGCCCCCCTCAGCATAAGCACCCAGCACCTGCACATCAGGGCGCAACTCCTTAAAACCCAAAGCATTCTCAAAATCAGGGTTATCCCGGTAGCAGGCGAACTCTGAAGGTTCCAACCAGCGCACCGTATAACCCCCGGCAGTCAAGCCGGGGCGGGCGTCCGTACCTTGGGAAGTAAAAAAATCCCTACCAGGAGTAAAAAAGAGCGAAGTACCGCTCATCTGCAGAGCGTAGGGGGTGAGGTAGTCGTTGAGCTTACGCAATTCAGAATAGTCCCCCACCCAGTTACCGTTGTCGCCCGCTAGCAGGTTATCCGCCGCCTCACGTACTCGCGGGTGCTGGGCGCAAATGACAGTGAGCCCCCGGTAATTAATCAGACGCAACTCCCACTGGTCCCGGTAACGGCGGCGGGCCGGGTGCATCTGGTCGAGGGGGATTCGACGCGCTGAAAGATGGGTCGAGCCGTGCTGCTGGGCGATATCAATGGCCTGCTCCGGAAGGCACAGGTCGATGGACAGCTGGGCAGCCAAAATCTTCTCGGCCTGCTGATAGCTGGTAATAGGCGCGGGCATGGCTCTCTTTCTGCTCGGAGGGTTCAATATCAAGGGTACTCGCTTTAGGTGAATCAGTTTTACCCCGCATTTATTCTGTTTTACCCGCAACTAGTTGCGGCTTTTTCAGAATAAGTGCGGAGGCTCGGTTTCACTCCCATAAAAACAGCCCCTCACCGCTCCCCTAGTTCGGGGTATGGCGAGGGGCTAATCTCTAAGTGTGACTAGGCCTTTTAGAAGTCCCAGTCCTCATCTTCAGTGTTTACGGCCTTACCGATCACATATGAGGAGCCGGAGCCGGAGAAGAAGTCATGGTTCTCGTCGGCATTGGGTGAGAGAGCTGAAAGGATGGCCGGGGAGACGTTGGTGACGGAGGCCGGGAAGAGGGCCTCGTAGCCCAGGTTCATCAGTGCCTTGTTGGCGTTGTAGTGCAGGAACTTCTTGACGTCCTCGCTCAGGCCAACACCGTCGTAGAGGGAGTGGGTGTAGGCCACTTCGTTCTCGTAGAGTTCGTAGAGCAAATCGAAGGTGTATTCCTTGAGTTCTGCCTGACGCTCGGGGGTTTCCTTCTCAAGGCCGCGCTGGAACTTGTAGCCAATGTAGTAGCCGTGTACGGCCTCATCGCGAATAATCAGGCGAATAAGGTCTGCGGTGTTAGTGAGCTTGGCGTGTGAAGACCAGTACATGGGCAGGTAGAAACCTGAGTAGAAGAGGAAGCTCTCTAGCAGGGTTGAGGCGACCTTCTTTTTGAGGGGGTCATCGCCCTTGTAGTAGTCCATGACGATGCGAGCCTTCTTCTGAAGGTGCTCATTTTCGGTGGACCAGCGGAAGACTTCGTCGATTTCTTTGGTGGAGCAGAGGGTGGAGAAGATGGATGAGTAAGACTTGGCGTGCACCGACTCCATGAAGGCGATGTTGGTGTAGACGGCTTCTTCGTGGGCGGTGACGGCGTCAGGTAGTAGGGACACAGCGCCGACGGTGCCCTGGATGGTGTCCAGTAGGGTCAGGCCGGTAAAGACGCGCATGGTGAGCTGCTTTTCTTCGTCAGTCAGGGTCTTCCAGGACTGCACATCGTTTGAGAGCGGCACCTTTTCGGGTAGCCAGAAGTTAGCGGTCAGTCGGTCCCAGACCTCAAGGTCTTTTTCGTCTTCGATGCGGTTCCAGTTGATAGCTTCAACGTGTTTGACCAGTTCGACCTTCTCACTCATGGTAATGAGTTCTCCTCTTGTGGGGTGGTTGGGGTGCCTGAAAATGGCTTGGTTCTATTCTTTCACCCTTAGCCAGAATTTGCACCTGGCGCGGCTGGGTGAACATCTTAGGGGCGGACGTCCGCGCCCGCTTCTTCTTGCTGGGCGGCTAGGCGTTCGGCCTTGGTTTCCCTGTCGACCAGACGGCGTAGCAGGGGCAGGGCCGCAGCGAGTTGTGCGGCCTCTTCTGCGGTCAATATTTCGTCGGCTCGCTCTACGATCCAGCGGTCGCGGCGGTTGATGATGGAGTTAATGGTGTTACTCCCCTGGTCTGTTAGGTAGAGCTCTTTGCGGCGTTTATCGTGCAGGTTTTTGCCTGAGGCGATATAGCCGCGGCGCAGGAGTGAAGCCACGATTTTGTTCATGGACTGTGGTGTCATGCGCTGGAAGCGGGCTAATTCAGCACCGGTCTGCCTCGGGGCGGCCTGTAACTGGGCGAGTACGGTTTCTTCAGCAAATGAGAGTGGTGAGTGGGAGTCAGTTTCGTTCCTCAGTCGTCGATGCATTCTAAATACCGAGTAACGTAAGGTTCCCGCCTGCTCGTATGAAAAATTTTTCATGGGCGCCAGCCTAAAATAATCAGTTTAACTTATCAGTTATATAGATTATAAAGCTTGGCATAGAAAACCCGCCACCCCACACAGAAGATGACGGGCCCTCCCAGCCGGGGCAGGCGTCCGCACCTCAAAGGCACAAACCCCTACCCCACCTCAAGCTCTAGAGCATACAGCTCACACAGCCCTCAACCTCAGTACCTTCGAGAGCCATCTGACGAATACGTGAATAATAGATGGTCTTAATACCCTTGCGCCAAGCATAAATCTGAGCCTTATTAACATCGCGGGTAGTAGCGGTGTCCTTAAAGAAGAGAGTCAGCGACAGCCCCTGATCAACGTGCTGGGTAGCAACAGCGTAGGTGTCAATAATCTTCTCGTAGCCAATCTCATAAGAATCCTGGTAGTAATCCAGGTTCTCATTATCCATGTAAGGAGCCGGGTAATAGACGCGCCCCAGCTTACCCTCCTTACGGATCTCAATCTTCGAAGCAATAGGGTGAATCGAAGAAGTAGAACCGTTGATATAAGAGATAGAACCGGTGGGAGGAACAGCCTGCAAGTTCTGGTTATACATACCGTGCTCAGCTACATCGGCCGCCAGCTGCTGCCAATCCTCAGCAGTGGGCACAAAGTGGCCAGCGAAAAGCTCACGGGCCCGCTCAGTCTCAAAATCCCAAGTCCCGTTAATGTACTTCTCGAAGAACTCCCCCGATGCATACTTAGACTTCTCAAAGCCCGCAAACGTCTGCTTGCGTTCACGAGCAATCTCCATAGAAGCACGAATCGCATGGTAGGTGACGGTGTAGAAGTAAATATTGGTGAAATCCAAAGCCTCTTCAGAACCGTAGTAAACGTGCTCACGAGCCAGGTAGCCATGCAGGTTCATTTGACCCAGGCCAACAGCGTGGCTCATAGAGTTACCGCGCTCAATAGAAGGAACAGAAGCAATATCAGACTGGTCAGAGACAGAGGTCAGGGCACGGATAGCGGTGCCAACAGTCTTGCCCAAGTCGCCGCCGTCCATAGCCAGGGCAATATTCAAGGAGCCGAGGTTGCAGGAGATATCCTTACCAACGGTCGCGTAGCTCAAATCAGCGTTGTAAGCAGAGGGCTCAGAAACCTGCAAAATCTCAGAGCAAAGGTTAGACATGATGATCTTGCCGTCAATGGGGTTAGCCTTATTGACGGTGTCTTCAAACATGACGTAGGGGTAGCCAGACTCGAACTGAATCTCAGCTAGGGTCTGGAAGAACTCACGAGCATTAATCTTTGACTTCTTGATGCGAGCATCATCAACCATCTCGTAGTACTTCTCTGAGACGTTAATGTCTGAGAACGGCACCCCGTAGATACGCTCAACATCGTAGGGCGAGAAGAGATACATGTCCTCATTCTTCTTAGCCAGTTCGAAGGTGATATCAGGAATCACAACACCCAAGGAAAGGGTCTTGATGCGGATCTTTTCGTCGGCGTTTTCGCGCTTGGTGTCCAAGAAGGAGTAGATGTCGGGGTGGTGGGCGTGCAAGTAGACTGCACCTGCACCCTGACGGGCACCAAGCTGGTTAGCGTACGAGAAGGAGTCTTCTAATAGCTTCATCACGGGGATGACGCCTGAAGACTGGTTCTCAATCTTCTTGATGGGTGCCCCAGCTTCACGCAGATTGGTCAGGGCGAAAGCCACGCCACCGCCGCGCTTAGAGAGCTGCAAGGCAGAGTTAATAGAACGCCCAATGGATTCCATGCTGTCTTCAATGCGCAGCAGGAAACAGGAAACCAGCTCACCGCGCTGCTTCTTACCGGCGTTGAGGAAGGTGGGGGTAGCAGGCTGGAAGCGGCCGGAGATAATCTCTTCAACAATTTTGGTGGCCAGTGCCTCATTGCCTTCTGCCAGTAACAGGGCAACCATCACCACGCGGTCTTCGAAGCGTTCTAGGTAGCGCTGACCGTCAAAGGTCTTGAGTGCGTAGGAGGTGTAGAACTTGAAGGCACCTAGGAAGGTGGGGAAACGGAACTTCTTAGAGTAGGCCAGCTTCGAGAGAGATTTGACGAAGTCGAAGGAGTACTTCTCAAAGATCTCAGGCTCGTAGTACTGGTGCTTGATGAGGTAGTCAATCTTTTCTTCCAGGTCGTGGAAGAAAACAGTGTTGTTGTTGACGTGCTGTAAGAAGTACTGGCGGGCTGCCTGACGGTCTGCCTCGAACTGAATCTGGCCCTTCTCGTCGTAGAGGTTCAGCAGGGCGTTCAGTTCGTGGTACCCCATACCGCGATATTTTTCGGGGGTGCTTGGGTCCTCGTGGCCGGGTTCTACGCTGAGGCCGGGTACAGGGAGTTTTGAATCCAAAATTTTTCCAATCCTTCTTTAACAGTTTCTACGTCTTCTTCGGTGCCCATGAGCTCAAATTTGTAGAGCACTGGAACGTGGCATTTAGCGGCGACTTTTTCTGCTGCTACGCAGAAGAGTTCACCGAAGTTGGTGTTTCCCGAGCCGATGACTCCTTGTAGAAGTTCCCGATTGTGGGGGTTATTGAGGAACTTCACGGCCTGGGGCGGGATGGACCCTGACCCCCCGGGCCGCCCGTAGCTGGGGATGCACAGCACATAGGGGCCGGTAACCTGTGGGGGTTCTTGGCTGGTTTTCAGTGGCAGCCGGATGCTTTTTATTCCGGTCTTCTGCACGAACTTGTGGGTGTTTTCTGAGATAGAGGAGAAGTAGACGATGGTGGGTTGGCCGGTGGTGTCTGTGGTGTCCATAGGGGCAGGTGCCTGGATCTAGTCGTGCTGGTTAGGGGTGCACAAAGTGCGAGAAAATGCCCTGGGTGCGGACGCTGGTGGGCGCTGCCTACTCCCCCGGGCAGGTGTTTATGGGGTTTAGGCTGCGGCGCTAGCTAGGGCGTTGATCTTGTCGGGCTGGAAGCCTGACCAGTGATCTTCACCGGCGATAACGACAGGGGCCTGCAGGTAGCCCATACCCTTGATGAGGTCCAGGGCGGCGGGGTCCTCGGTGATGTCAACGGTGTTGTACTGGACGCCGAGCTTATCGAGAGCGCGGTAGGTCATGTTGCACTGGACGCAGGCAGGCTTGGTGTACACCGTAACAGTCATGGGGATTCTCCTTGGTGTCCCGCTGGTGGCGGGAAGTTTCTGGCAAAGGGCTCGCAGAGAGCCCACTTACTGGGTTGGCGGCAGTTTTAGCCCTGCGGCTTGAACCGAGATTTAATACTACATCTAGTGTTTCAAGAGCGCATCTAGCCCTACATGCTGTGGTTAGTTACAAAAGTTTTTAAAGTAATCTTCTATCCACAGCCCCTTCCGCGCGTTTGCAGGCTTTAAGGGGGTTATCCACATTAAGGGCTTTGTGGAAGGAGCTCAAGAGGGCAGATGTGACCTTTCGTGCACCAGTTGCAGGGGCCTTACAGACTGGAGCCCGGGCGTCCCGCGTGATATCAGGGGAAGGGATTTCAACCCTAAATTGAGCCTTGAGTTTTGGGAGCTGCCTAGAGGCGTTTTTTAAGGTTTTTTGGTCAGGGGTGTGTCGCTCAAAGGGGTGCTCAGTCAGGCTTGACAAGGGCGCCCCTGAGGGTGTTTAAACGGTGCTGTTTTAGACCAGGCCACGCTCTTTGAGCTGCTCGTAGAGGGCAGTGCCGTCATTGCCTTCAAGCCAGAGGTCGCCCTTAGTGATATCGCGAGCGCGGTTGTCGCCCCAGACGCGGCCTGATGAGAGGACGGTTTCGCCGAAGGTGAGGTTGCGGATGAGGATGGCTTCGACGTTGTTGGGGTAGCGGACGGCGAAGCCGTTGTAGATTTCGGGGTCGTGTTGGCCGTCGTCGCCGATGAGGATCCAGCGGATGTGGGGGAATTCGTGGGCGAGGCGTTTGAGGGTGTTGATTTTGTGTTGGGGGCCGGAGCGGAACCAGCGGTCGGGTGTGGGGCCCCAGTCGGTGAGGAGGAAGGTGCCTTTGGGGTAGCCGTTGCGGTGGAGGAAGCGGCGGAGGGTGGGGGTGATGTTCCAGGCGCCGGTGGAGAGGTACATGAAGGGGGCTGTGGGGTGGGCGCGGTGGAGGCGGTCCATCATGACGGCCATGCCGGGGGTGGCGCTTCGGGCGTGTTCGTTGAGGACGAAGCTGTTCCAGGCTGCGACGAGGGGGCGGGGTAGGGCGGTGTTCATGACGGTGTCGTCGACGTCGCAGATGATGCCGATGGTTTGGTGGTGGGGGACGATGTAGATGGTGGTGGTGGCGGGTTGGCTGCCGGGGGTGGTGAGGGTGATGTGGTGGGTGCCGGGTGGGAGGGTGGTGTTGAGTTTGACGTCTACTACTCCTCCGCGGTCGGCGTGGACGCGGTGGGTTTGGCCGTTGATGTGGATGTCGATGGGTGCGTGGGAGATGGCGACGGAGGTGAAGGAGCGCCAGCCGCGGACTGGGTCTATGGTGGGGTCGTTTTTTTCGAGGGAGTCGAAGAATTCTTCGAAGAGGTCGGTTTTGTAGAGGGCGCGGCCGAGGATGCGGACCCAGTTTTGGGTGCCGTAGCCGACGCTGGGTACGATGACGGGTTCTAGGCCGTGTTTTTGTGCGTGGCGTTCGCGGTAGGTGTGGATTTTGTCGCCGATGCGGTAGCCGATGTTGGCGGCTTCGTCTGCTGCTTCTGAGACGATGGTGCGGATTTCGTGTGCCCCTGTGGTCATGGTTCTAGTTTTTCATATTCGGTGGGTTGGTGCATGTTGGGGTGGGGTGTTTTAAATGGAGGCGGTGGGCACCGTTGTTGGTGCCCACCGTGGGTGGTGTGGGGTGGGTTTTTAGTCGATGTTGAGGGTGCAGGTGGCGCTGCCGGTGCCGTGGGCTTGGTTGGCGTGGTTGACGTGGTCGCCTTCTTGGAGGGCGTAGCCGGTGCCTTTGATGGCGCAGGTGACGTCGGTGGTGGGGTCGTTGGCGGTGACGGTGACGCGGATTTGTGAGTCGGTGAGGTCTGCGAGGTTGTTGTAGGTGAGTTTGTAGTAGGCTTCGCCGTTGAAGTCTGCTTGGTTGCCGTCGAAGTTCATTTGGTCTTGGTAGACGGTGATGGTTGCGGGGGCGTGGGTGTTGTGGTGTTGGGCAGTTACCTCGATGGTGATGTCGTCGCGTGCGCCCCAGTTGTTGGTGGGTTCGATGCCCATGCCGGGGACGATGGTTTGTGCGCAGCTTGCGAGGAGGGTGGTTGCCGCGAGTGTGGATACTACGGTAACTGTTTTCTTTGTCATGTATAAAATATAGCGTTTTTGGTGGTTTTTGGGTGTGTGTTACGTTTTGGTGGGTGGGGGTTTGTGGCTAAGTTGGGTGGTGTGAGTGGGGTGGGGTGTGTGGGTATGGTGCGGGCGGGTGCCGCTTGCGTAGGGGTACCCGCCCGGTGTTTGCCGTCTATGGTTGGCTGGTTTGTGCTTATTGGGCGTCTGCTAGGCGCTGGGGGTCAGTGGTGACCAGGATTTTGACGGCGGTTTCGTTGTGGTTGATGAGGGTGTCGAAGCCTTTGTCGATGAGGTTTTCGAGGGGGATGCGCCCGGTGATGAAGGGCTTGAGGTTGACTTTGCCTGATTCGACGAGCTTGATGGTGTCGGGGTGGTTGTTGACGTAGGCGATGGTGCCGCGTACGTCTACTTCTTTGAGGACGAGTTTGTGGAGGTCCATCTGTGCGGGTTTGCCCCAGATGGAGGCTACGACGATGATGCCTTGGGGGCGGATGGCGTCCATGAGGGTTTCGAGGACGACGTTGACTGAGGTGCATTCGAAGGCTACGTCTGCGCCGCGGCCGTCGGTGAGTTTTTTGACTTCTTCGACGATGTCGACTTCTGCTGGTGAGAGGGCGTGGTCTGCTACTCCTGCGTCGAGGGCTTTTTGGCGGCGGAGGCTGGAGAGTTCGCTCATGATGACGGTTGCGCCGTAGGCTTTGAGGACGGCTGCGATGAGGAGGCCGATGGGGCCGGCGCCGCCGACGAGGGCTACGTCGCCTTCTTTGATTTTGCCTGCGCGTTCAACGGCGTGGTAGCCGACGGTGAGGGGTTCGATGAGGGCGGCTTCGTCGAGGGGGATGTCTTTGGAGATTTTGTGGACCCAGCGGCGTTTGACGGCGACTTTTTCTGAGAGGCCGCCGCCGCGTCCGCCGAGGCCGATGAAGTTCATGTTTTCTGAGAGGTGGTAGTTTTTGTTGTCGGGGCCGGTTTCTACGTCTTCGTCGAGGATGTAGGGTTCGACGACGACGTGGTCGCCTACTTCGAGGTCGGTAATGCCTTCGCCGAGTGCTTCTACGACTCCGGAGAATTCGTGACCCATGGTGACGGGGGCGGTTTCACCTGAGATGGGGTGGGGGGTGTGCTGGGTGGGGCAGAAGATGGGTCCGTCGAGGTATTCGTGGAGGTCGGTGCCGCAGATTCCGGCCCAGGCTACTTTGATGAGGACTTCGCCGGCGCCTGCGGTGGGTTCTTCGATGTCTTCGATGCGGATGTCTTTGTTGTCGTAAAAGCGTGCTGCCTTCATGGTATTTGATCACCTAGTTAGTTGAGTGGTTTTTCCTTGCTACCAGGCCGCCCCGGGTGGCAAGGGGTGGTCGTCTATGACCACTTTTATCCTATCTCTTCTGACCGGTCAGTGTGGTTAGGGCTACTGTGTATGTCGCACTTTAGCGCAATTCGAATATGTATTCGATTACCTTGTCTGGGGTTGAGTTTACACGTGGTGGTAGGGGCGCCCGGCAGCGATCTCCCCTGCCCGGTAAATCTGCTCTG
Source organism: Rothia sp. 32237D007AR (assembly GCF_053544675.1). Classification (NCBI taxonomy): domain Bacteria; kingdom Bacillati; phylum Actinomycetota; class Actinomycetes; order Micrococcales; family Micrococcaceae; genus Rothia; species Rothia sp. 32237D007AR. The sequence continues at coordinate 17,935 of NZ_JBPPUO010000005.1, forward strand.
TGATGATTAGGCGTACCAGCTGGTGGGGGAAGACTAGGTCAGAAAGACTCCAGATAGTATTGGCTCGCGCTCTCACAGTCTCATCAACCCCGTAGGCACCCCCGATAACCAGCACGACCTTTTTGAAGCCTAGCTGCTCTTCTAGTAGGTGTGCTAAACCTGGGGAGCTGAGCATCTTGCCGCGCTCATCAAGGAGCACCAGGTAATCATCGCGCTCTACTTTCCCTAGAATTCGGCGGGATTCTTCTGCCCGTGCGGCATCCTGGGCCAAGGATGAGTGGGGCAGGTACTGCCAGCTAATATCCCAGGGCTTGCGCAGGCGACTCTCGTAGCGGTCGATACCGTCTTTAACCCATTTTTCGTGTTTCTTGCCGATGGCAATAATTTTGATAGTCATCGAATCTCTTTCTGTTGCGGTGCGCAGGCGCTAAGGACGGTAAAGGTGGGGGTGCGTTCAAGCTGACGCACCTGCTCAAAGCGCTCTTGCACCTGACTGCGGTAGCGGGCGTGAGAGTTATGCACTAGATATAGGCGCCCACCGGGGGCTAGTAATCGTAGGGCAGCATCCAGTAGGGGCCCTACCAGGCTAAGGTCAACTGCGGTTCCTGTATGAAAGGGCGGGTTGAGCATGAGCACATCAGCGCAACCCTGGGGTAGGCGGGCCCCGGCATCGTCCCAGCTCACCTGCACCCGGGCGTCCTGACCCAGGTTGAGCTGGGCAGAGCGCACAGCATCCACATCAAGGTCAGTTGCCCACACCTGGGCGACCTCAACACCCGCCGGTAGGTTCTCTAGCACCTGAAGCGTGACTGAACCATTGCCGCACCCTAAATCAACCAGGGTCAGAGGGTGGGCAGGGGCCTGCTTGCTGATATCGGTCAGGACGCAGGTGGCCAGTAATTGCCCACCCCGATCTGGTTTGCCCCCAGAGAAGACCCCGCCGCAAGCCTGGAGAGGCCCGGCAGGGACAGACACCTGAGCTGCAGGTGCAGGCCCGGTCGCCAGTAAACAACGGTGCTTACCCTTACCGCGCAAACCCCGCACCTGCTCAAAATCCTGGGCAAGAGTTTGGTTGAAGGTTGTGCTCATGTGCTTGGTATTACCGCCCAAGATCAGGGTAGCCTCACTCCCCTGCTGCGCCTGATAAGAGGAAAAATCGTGGGCAAGGTCAGCGAGCGCGGCGTGGCTCTTGGGTAGATGCCCTAAGGCGAGGTGCCCTGTGAAGTGGTGGTGGGTGAGGGCTTGGTGGAGGCTGAAGGTTGTGGGGTGTATTTCGCCGGTGGGATCGAGTCCTGCCACGATTAGGCGGGTGGCGGCGTCCGGGTTTTCTTCTGTCAGGGTGCGGTGCAGGGTGAGGGCGTCGGTGTAGGAGCGTTGGCGGCTGATGACCCGGTGGGCCCCTGCTGCGGTGTGGGTCAGGGCCCAGCGGGTGAGGGTGCCGGTGGGGTCATCGAGGATGAGGATATCCCCGCTTGTGCTCTCTAAGGTGGTGAGGGCTGTGGTGGCCTCCGCTAGGATGAGCCTGTCGAGGGCGCTTGCGGTGGCGGGTAGAGGTGAGGTGGGGGTGCTGGGGTGGGTGAGGTTTTGGTTTTTTGGTGTGGGCACTTTTTCAGTATCTCATGTTTGGTCGGTGAGGTGTGGGCCCTGTGTGCGGGATGGCGTTCTGCCCTGTGATAGTAAAGCTGATAGTATTCTGTGAGCAGGGCTACTAGGCCCTGTTCATACCGCACACCCGAAATGAGTTTATTGATATGAGCGAGCAGACACCTTCTTCCTACTCTGCACCCCATTCCGCTAATACCCCTTACCAGCCGGTGAATCCTCAGTCTGAGAAGACTAACCTTTTGGCTATTCTCAGCCTTGTTTTTGCTTTCTTGATTAACATTGTTGGTGTTATTCTTGGTTTCATTGCCTTGAACCAGATTAAGCGCACTGGCGAGAAGGGCCGTGGGCTAGCTATTGCAGGTATCGTCATTGGTGCCCTGAGCCTTCTAGCTTCAATTCTTTTCTTTGCTTTCCTCTTTGCTGGCATCGGTAATGAGATTGCTAAGTCTTCTGCAAGCCACAGTTCTGCCGTTGCTGCTTCAAGTTCAGCTTCTGCCTCCGCACAGGCAACCAACGAGATGAGCAAGGAAGCTTCTTCTGCTGCTGATGAGGCTTCAGCTAACGCTTCTACCGCAGCTGCTTCTGCTGCCCTTGACCCTGCTTCACCTTACTGTGTTGCCTTGGATGAGTTCCTGGTTGCCTCTGACAACATTCAGAAGGATGTAACTACTCTGGAAAGTTACATGGCTTCTTTGACGAACGTGCGCGATAACGCACCTTCTGAAGAGATGCGCACTGCTCTGACCAATGCCATTGAGGCTGCGAAGGTTGGCGACGTTGATACTTTTGAGTCTTCTCTCAATAGTGTCACCTGGGATCTTGGTCTTGATGCTGTGAACTGCGGTATCGAGTAATTTCTAAGGTTTAACCTTTTTATAGTGAAGGGGGCCCTGCACTGTGGTGTGCAGGGCCCCACTTTTTTGTGGGGTTCTTTAGTTGGTCATGGTGACTGTTTTGTGCAAGGGTTCTAGGGGTTCACTGTGTGAAACCTTTTTCTGCTCTCATCTACCTTTTTCGCTACTATGAGGTGCTATGACTTTTACCCTCTGGCTTTCTCTCGTTCTTGCCTGCCTGGTGATCTCTTTGACCCCTGGTGCAGGTGCGGTGAATACCATGACAACTTCCCTGCTTTATGGCTGGAAGAGGGCTTTTTTCACGGTTATAGGGCAGCAGCTGGCCCTGGTGGTGCAGATAGCTATTGTGGCTGCTGGCCTGGGCGTGGTGGTTGCTAATTCGCCGGTACTCTTTGATGTGATTCGCTACGGTGGGGCAGCCTACCTGGTCTATCTTGGGTTAGGCATGATTTTTGCTCGCCCTCAGACCCCGCAGCAAGCCCGCGATGAGGCAGACAGTAGCGGGGGTGCCTCGGCCCAGCAGGGGCAAGGACGCGGCACCCGAGTAGGTGCGCGCTTGCAACCGGGTACTCCCCTGGCTCTCTTTAATCGGGGTTTCTGGGTGAATATGTCTAACCCTAAGGCCATTGTTTTTATTCTGGCCTTTATGCCCCAGTTCGTGCGGCCCGATGCCCCGCAACTGCCCCAGTATCTGGTAGTTGCGGGCACTATGGTGGCCATTGACATTCTAGTGATGTGGGGCGGTTTTGGTCTGGTGGCAAAGTCTTTGACGAGGCTTTCGCATTCAGAGCGCGGGCAGAAGATACTGAACCGGGTTTTTGGTTCTCTCTTTATTCTGGTTGCCGCTCTCATGGTCTTTGCAGGGCATTAGGCGAAGAAGTCGCGGAAGGACGTCCGCTCTTCAATATCTTGTGCTGGCACTCCCACCCTGGTAATTTAATGTTTATCGATAATATCGTTTTTCAATAAACTGCATGTGGAGGTTACCATGCCCGCCATCCCTCTTACTCTGTTCGCTAGCCTGATAATCGCAGGTTTAATCGCCTTCTTTTTCCTCAAATACCTACAGACACAACGAGACCTACAAGCCACCCTCAAAGCCACACAATGGTTAGCGACCCTCTATGCTGGGGTGGTAACCGTCCTTACCCTCATCGGGGTAGCTCAACTTATCATCGGTCGAGAAGCACCGAGTGCTGCCCTTCCTATTAGCCCCTGGCTACCAGAGGGAATGAACGTTCACCCCGGCGCTAATGGTCTTAGCCTTGAGAACCTGCATTTTGACACCATCACAGCAGATGCAAGAGGAATCCCACTTGAGGCCGCACTACTTCTTGCCGGGTCCCTCATTCTCGGTAGCATCATGCAAGTGAGCATAGCACTAGCTTTTCGGGCACTAGCACGCGGGCGGCTACAGGGAATCCCCTTCCGCCCCCAGCTCACCCGCCTCACCCAGTCCCTAGCCTGGGTTGTTCTTATCTGCGGGTTCATGGCCCCAATTCTTGAAGGATTTGGGGCTGCCGCCCTTGCCTCCGAATCCCTCATAGGGTGGGAGCTCACCGGTGGGCTCTCTAGTGCACCAACCCCCAACCTTGCTGTTTTCATCAGTTTCTGGCCCATTGGAGTATTTCTCATGCTTTACACCCTCTCAGCTATTCTGGAAACCGGCGAACAACTGCAGAAAAACACAGAGGGGTTAGTCTAAGATGCCAACTGATATATCGCAGGTCCACTGCCACCTAGATGAGCTCTTAGACAGCAGGGGCATGACCCTCAGCCGCCTCTCCGAACTAGTAGATATCAGCCTGCCTAATCTCTCTATCCTCAAGAACAATAAGGCTAAAGCGATTCGGTTCACCACCCTCACCGCTATCTGCAAGGCCCTGGACTGCGAAATCGGTGAGCTTCTAACCCTCGAACATTAAATAGATCTACGTGGTTGAAGCTAGATCGCCCTTCATGCCATAGCTCCCCCTAGGCTTCGTCCTCCATCTGGCGACCGTGCGTCATATCGCTGAGCGTGCACATGGCAGGTGCACGCTCAGCGATATAAGGCACTTTCATAGGCCACTACCCTCCTTGCGGCGGGAGGTTCTTCTCGCAAAGATAAGCGGACGGGCCTCAACCCCTGCTTCAGGTATGTGGCATAATTGCCAGGTTAGACACAACTTTTCCAAGGAGGCCCTGAGTGGGTGTTGAGAGCGAACGTTTTGCCCGGTTGAGACTACTTTTTAAGGACGAGGGCCTGCAGAAACTTCAGGACGCCACCGTCATGGTGCTCGGCCTTGGCGGTGTAGGTTCTGCCTGCGCTGAGGCCCTGGCCCGCGGCGGGGTGGGTAACCTGATTGTGCTAGACCGGGACGTCGTTGATGAGAGCAACATTAACCGGCAGGCCTTGGCCTTTACTTCTACCTTGGGCAAGGTTAAGGCTGAGGTCATGGAGGGCATGATTAAGGAGATTCAGCCCGATTGCACGGTGATTGCTGAGCGGGCTTTCCTCACCCCCGATAACTTGGCTGAGACTCTGGATAAGTTCCCCCGCCCTGACTACGTCATTGACTGCATTGATACCATCACCCAGAAGTTGGCTGTCTACCAGTGGGCTGCGGAGCGGGGCCTGAACCTGGTAGCGTCGATGGGCGCGGCCAACCGTCTTGACCCGACCATGTTGCAGTTCGCTAATATTCGCCGCACCTTTAACTGTTCTATGTCTAAGGTGATTCGTTCTGAGTGCCGCAAGCGTCAGATTTATGGTCTTGAGGTGCTCTTTTCAACCGAGTTACCTTTCAAGGTGGAGAAGGCTCCTGGTGCTAAGACCAAGGGTGAGACTCTGGGGTCTATGAGCTATATGCCTCCGATTATGGGGCAGATGCTGGCTGGTAAGGTGATTCGTCAGCTAGCTGGCATGGAGCCGGTTCCCGCTCCGCCTTATATTGGCACCCGGGCTAGTGGAGAGGACGCCGCACCTCAGCCCCTACTGTAGTCCCGCTCGTATGCTGCTTGATACCCATTTTCACTATGATTTCCTGGCCCCGCCGCTTCGGCCTTCTTTTAACGAGGCCTTGCGGGCCCAGGGTGTGCAGCTGGTTGCCCAGACGCTGAAGCCCTCGGCCTACCGGGAGCTTCGGCAGGTGGCTGACCCGGCGGGCCCGCTCTTGTCTCTTGGTTTTCACCCCTGGCAGGTGGCTGATGTGGCTCAGGTTGAGACTGAGCTTGCGGTCTTTGAGGCTGAGGTAAGCAGCACCCGGCTGATCGGTGAGATTGGCCTGGATTTTCTGCCCCGCCGCCTGGAGGCTTCCCCTGCTGACCTGCAGTTAGAGGCTTTGCGCCGCATTGTGGGTGGGGTGCTCCAGGCTGCTGCCGGGCAACCGACTGAGAAGCCCTATGTGCTGTCTGTGCACGCCGTCCGCGCAACTGCTGCGGTTCTTGACCTTTTTGAGGAGCTTGATGTTCCCAGCCCCCCTCTTGTTCCGGTGATTCACCGGTTTGGGGGCAGCAGTGACGAGCTGACCCGGCTCATAAGATTGGGTGGGTGCATATCGGTTCACCCGCAGATGCTGGCTACTAAGCGCGGACGGGCCTATACCCGCCAGGTGCCCGCTGACCGTCTGCTCTTAGAGACGGACTTGCCCGAGCAGCCTACCGACGCGCTTGATATCCAGCAGTTTGCCTCAGATGTGAGCGGACGCCTGCACCGACTTGTCGAGTGCATTTCGGCTGAACGCGGCGAAGATTTTGCACCAACTCTGTTAGAGAACCAGAGACGGCTCTACTCTCTTTAGCATCCTATTGCCAGGCTCGTAGTCTGAGCCTACGGAGGGCACAAAAAAGATCTCAGCAATCTGTGATTGCTGAGATCTTAGTGGTGGAGGTAAGGGGATTCGAACCCCTGACCTTCTGCATGCCATGCAGACGCGCTACCAACTGCGCCATACCCCCGTGGAGCTAAGGGGATTCGAACCCCTGACCTTCTGCATGCCATGCAGACGCGCTACCAACTGCGCCATAGCCCCTTATTCAATTGTTGGCCGCTCTCGCGGCGACTGTTCTATCTTATGGCACCTACAAGGCTCATGCAAATCAAACCCCCACCAGCACCCATGAACTGCATCACATACACTGTATGGGTCATTTACCCGCTTAAACCAAAGGACGCCCCACCCAACTCCCCGTACGCAGAAAAGATAGGTGAGGCGTCCTTGCAGAAGAATTTAGTCTTCGCGCTGGTTCATCAAATCCGCCTCAGGGGTGATGATTTCAAAGTCAGCTTCAGCGCCCTCAGTATCGACACTATCCACTTCACTCTCTAGGCCCAGGTCAATGCGGGGTGCATCGCCCCAGAGGCGATCTAGGGCATAGAAAGCACGGTCTTCTTCGTGCTGCACATGCACCACAATATCGCCGAAGTCCAGCAGGACCCAGCGGCCCTCAGCCCGACCTTCACGGCGTAGGGGCTTGAGGCTCAGCTCTTCACGGAGCTTATCTTCTACCTCGTCAACAATCGCGTTAACCAGGCGTTCGTTGTGGGCAGAGACAACTAAGAAGCCATCAATCAAACCCATAATGTCAGAAGCATCAACGGCCAGCAGGTTAGTACCCTGCATATCGTCGGCCGCGCGTGCGGCTACCTTCAACGCTTCAATAGACTCTGCAGCTGCAGTCATTTCGCCCTTTCCGAGCAAATCATTCCCCAAACCTTTTGGGGTCTTATTCAACTAAAACTTTATCTGAAGATGAGGAACCACACGCCATAGAGCACCAGCGCCAAAAACAGCAGACCGAGAACAGCTATTACAGCACCGTTAGGGCTCTTAGCTGATGACGGGGCTGAGTGATAGGTAGCTGCGGCTTCTTCTTCCATATCGGCAAGAGCACCGGGTGAGGACTCATCTATTTGCCTAACGGCACCTGCGAAGTTGACGCGCTGTGCATCTTCTTCACCGCCAGGGCCGTTGCTCTCTACCAGAGTGCTCTCAGGTGTAGGCTCGGTGAGCTCTTCCTTCTCTTCTGCCTCAGGCTGGGAGATATACTCTTCTGGTGCCTGGGCAGTTTCTTCAGAACTCTCAGAGTCTACCTCAAGGGCACCGTCACTGGCTAGGGTGGTATCGGCCGGTTCAGTCACACCGGCGCTGTCTATTTCGGTAAGGTCAAGACCCTGGGCATCAACAGCGCGCACGGGTGCAGGTAGCTCTGGGAGGTGCAGCACATCCTCAGGTTCTTCTACCTGCGAGTAATCATCTTCGAGCACTTCCTCATCTTCGAGCACCTCTTCGTTGGAGGCTTCTTCCTCAGGTAGCTGCTCTTCTTCCAGCTCTAGCTCATCGATGCTCACGAAGTCGCTTTCACTGGTGATTTCGCTGGTGGCAGTAGCAAAATCTATCTGCTCACTGGCCTCTGCTACAGGGCGTTCAGGCTCCAGCACCTGCGCATCGATATGAGCCAGGGGGTCTTCAATGACGGTGGCGCGGGTTTCATCAAATTCCACATCAAGGTCATCGCCCTCATCTGTGCTGATACTTCCCATCTGTGAAAGATTCATCAGGGAACGGGCGGCGTCCTGGCCCCTATCTGCCCCCTCGATATCCCCCATAAACATGGGCACCTCAGGGAGGTTCTCGTCCCCCCTTTCTAGGGCGCGCAGATAGTCAGCAGCCTCTTGGTAGTAACGCGTCAAGCGGCGCGGGCCCATAGGGCGGACGGGGGGCGGAATCTCTAGCCCGTCCTCAATGATGTAGCTTTCGGTAAGGTAGGCAGGTATCTTGTCGTTCCGACCGCCTTGAGCCTGATCCTTGTGTGTACTCACAGTGTTTCCTTGAGTCTGATGCCTGTTCTTGTGGTTAATGCTACCAAGTCACTCGATTGCAGGGGTTCTCTGCGGCAATGACAGCAGATTTTATTTTATGCGGGGCAAACCAGCCACATACCCGCCGCCCACGCTGCTGGGGGTAGATTCGGTATAAAGACTGTATTTGTTGATGTACTGCACCACCCCATCGGGCACCAGGTACCAGACAGGCAGGTCTTTGCAGGCCCGGTCACGGATGTCGGTTGATGAGATAGCCATAGCCGGGATTTCAATGACGCGCACGCGCCCCTGTGCCTCTTCTGGGACTCTCAGCTCATGGCCGGGGCGGGTGACCGCCACAAAGGTTGCAAGGTCCCACATCTTATGGGCCTCTTTCCAGGTGGTAATTTGGCTCATGGCGTCCGCACCGGTGATAAAGAAAAGCTCATCATCGGGCCGCTCTGCCCGCAAATCGGTGAGAGTATCAATAGTGAAAGTAGGGCCCTGCCGGTCAATATCGACCCGGCTCACAGTAAAGCGGGGGTTAGAGGCGGTGGCGATCACGGTCATGAGGTAGCGGTGCTCAGGGGCAGTTACCTGCTTATCAGCTTTCTGCCAGGGGTCGCCGGTGGGTACAAAAATTACCTCATCGAGACTCAGCACGGCAGCAACTTCACTAGCTGCCACCAGGTGCCCATGGTGAATAGGGTCGAAGGTGCCGCCCATAACGCCTACACGGGTGGTGGCATGGTCGGGTTCAGGGATTCCAAGCTCACGGCGGATCTCTTGGGCGGGACGAATCACGGGGTTTCCTGCTTGCTCTGGTGTCTACGGCTTCGGCGCGGGCCCGCTACCCCGGTGGACGGGAGTGGAAGGGGCACCGCGCCGAAGAGTGGTGAAGAAAAATTTAGTGCTTGTGCTTGCGCTGATAATCGCGCAGAGCCTCAGTTTCCTCGTGAGAGAGGTGGTCAGCTGCATGATCTGGGCGTACCACGCCACGGCCTGAAAAAGAGATGGTAATCAGCAAAAGCAGGCCAAAGATAATGAAACCGATAATGGCGAACCAGTAGGTGGGCATGCCCAGCAGTTCAAGCTGATGGCTACCTTCTTCTGAGGCAAGAACAAACATGTGTGTACCTTTCAAGACCGGGCGGTGTGTAACCGCACCAGGAGGGGCAAAGGGGGGGCTGGTGTCTTAGCTACCATGCTACCGGGTGGTAGCTCTTAGAGCAGAGCTTTACCCGGTAGCAGGCCCCATATTTCTGGTATTAGTCGCGGCTGTGCCAGTCCCCGCGCACAATCCACTTCGTAGTGGTGAGCTGCTCTAACCCCATGGGGCCACGGGCGTGCAACTTCTGGGTTGAAATACCCACCTCAGCACCCAAACCGAACTGGCCGCCGTCCGTAAAACGGGTAGAAGCATTCACATACACCGCCGCTGAATCAATATCGCGAATGAACTTCTCCGCATGACCAATATCGTTGGTCAATATCGCCTCAGAGTGGCCGGTGGAGAACTCACGGATATGGGCAATAGCTGCCCGAATATCTGGCACAGTCTTCACAGCCAAATCCAAGGAGCCATACTCAGTAGCCCAGTCATCGTCGGTTGCATCTACCGCATCTACACCCTCAGGCAAAATTCCGCGAGTAGCCTCATCCACGTGCAAGGTCACCCCGGCCTCTGCCAGCGCCGCAAGGACGACTGGGGCAGCTTCTGCGCCCTCAGCCAGCAAGAGAGTTTCCACCGTGTTGCAAGTACCCGGCCGCTGAGTCTTAGCATTCACCAAAATATCAGCAGACTTCTCAGGGTCAGCAGACCTATCAAGGAAAATATGGCAGTTACCCTCACCAGTCTCAATCACCGGCACCTTAGCGTTCTGCACCACCGACTGAATCAGGCTATGACCACCGCGAGGAATCAGCACATCAATGTGACCACGAGCCAGCATCAAGGCGGCAGCACCCTCACGACCAAACTCGTCGACCGACTGCACCGAATCAATCGGCAACCCAGTAGCGTGCAGAGCATCGCGAATAATACGCACAATCACCTGGTTACTCTTAGCAGCAGCCGAACCACCACGCAGCATCACAGCACTACCGGCCTTAATAGCCAAACCAGCAATATCAACCGTCACATTCGGGCGGGCCTCATAGATCGCACCAACCACACCCAAAGGTACTCGAACCTGCTGCAAACGCAGACCATTAGGCAAGGTAGAACCGCGCACCAGCTCCCCCACCGGGTCAGGTAGAGCAACCAGCTCACGCAAGGCCTCGGCAAGTTCATCTACTCGCCGCTCGGTCAAACGCAGACGATCCAGCATAGCCTCGCTCATACCGGCAGCTCGCTCACGCTCAAGATCCTGAGCATTCTGCTCAATAATCACAGCCGCATGCTGAACCAAAGAATCAGCAACAGCCAGCAGCGCCCGGTTCTTCCACCGAGTATCAGCCTTCGCCAGACGGCGGGAAGCAATACGAGCATCAACCGCCATGTCGGTTATCTGCTGCATCACATCATCATTCACCTGTAACTGTTCACTCATGAGCTTCTCCTTTACATAAGAGTCAAATAAGGTTGAAACAATCCTACCGGCCACCCTCCATGACGGCCCGATTATTACTTACAGAGGCGGGCTGACCAGGGCAATATTATCGGCATGAGCCACCGTGCCGTCATAGGTCTCCCCCATCGCTTTTTGAATCTGCTCAGTATGCAAACCCACCATCTGGGCAGTCTCACCAGCAGTATAAGAACTCAAAGCGTGGGCCAGCACCTGGCCAGACTCATCAACAATCGCCACCGGGCTACCACCCTCAAAGGACCCCTGAACACCCAGCACACCAGCAGCCAGCAAGGAACGACGCCGACGCAAAGCAGCAGCAGCACCAGCATCAACCACAATCGCGCCCTCAATATCAGCCAGATGCTCCAACCAGAGAGTCTGCACCGGGCGGCGCTCGCCGGTGGCATAAAACCAGGTGCCTACGTCCGCCCCAGCAAAAGCTGCACGAGCATTCGTTGCGCTCGTAACCAGCGCCGGGATACCGGAGGCCGCCGCCACCTGGGCAGCCTTAACCTTAGTGGCCATACCACCAGAGCCAACACCGGCAGCGCCGACCGAGCCGATCGACAAACCTGCCAAATCAGTAGCATCACGCACACTACTGACCCGCTCCCCGCCCAGGTCGGGGTGACAGGTGTAGAGAGCATCAACGTCCGACAACAAAAGCAAAGCATCCGCTTTGACAGTGTGGGCCACCAAAGCCGCAATACGGTCATTATCGCCAAAACGAATCTCACGGGTTGCTACCGCATCGTTCTCATTGATAATAGGCATAACACCCAAGTCCAGCAGACGCTCAAGCTGACGGTGGGCATTCTGGTAGCGATCACGAGCCATCAAATCCTCAGCCGTGAGCAAGACCTGGGAGACAGTGACCCCATAACGGCTAAAAATATCGGTGTAGCGGCTCATCAACAAGGACTGACCAACGGACGCTGCTGCCTGCTGGGTTGCCAAATCCTTAGGGCGGCGCGACAGACCCAAAGGGGCCAAGCCAGCAGCAATAGCACCAGAAGAAACAAAGACCAACTCAATGGAGGGGTGCTCTTTCTTCTTCTTAGCCAGCACATCAGAGATGGTGGCAATAGCTAATTCATCTAAGGAGTTCTCAATAGAAGTCAGGGACGAAGAACCAACCTTAACGACGATACGTTTAGCCCGGGGCATATCGGAACGCTCAACGATAGGGCTGCGGCGGTGCTTACCGCGTGATTCGGCGCTGGCCTGAAAGGCGCCCTTCAGATCCAATTATTCTTCTCCTTTAGCACGCTTCTGAGTCTTAGCCGCCTTAGCCTTGGCCTGACGGGCCTCATCAACAGATTCAGTCCAGATACCGGCCACACGCTCAGCTTCAAGCTCAGCACGAGCCTCAGCCTTGGCGTCCATACGCTCATGGAACTCAGCCTTACGCTGGGCACGAGTGGGGCGAATGAGCTCCTCCAGGCGGGCATCGGTACCGCGAGGAGAAGACAGCAGCTCAGCACCACCAACCATAGTGGGCTCCCAGTCAAAGACCACAGCATCTGCTTCTTCACCAATCACCACAGCGTCCCCCGCGACAGCACCAGCCTTGAAGAGCTCATCTTCAACGCCCAGCCGGTTAAGGCGGTCAGCCAGGTAACCAACAGCTTCATCATTATTAAAGTCGGTCTGCTTAATCCAGCGTTCAGGCTTCTCACCAATGACGCGGAAGAGCGGCTCAAGGTTGCGTTCTTCCTTACGGATAATGAATTCCTGGCGCTTCTTGGAGCGGAAGCCCTTAGGCTTGACCACGGTAGTATCTTCAGCCGGGGCGTCCTTGCTCTTCTTGCGGGCCTTACGGTCTGCCTCTACCAGCTCTGCCATGGCAAAGGTTAGCTGCTTGAGACCCTCATGGGAGGCGGTTGAGATCTCAAAAACCCGGTAGCCGCGCTCTTCAAACATGGGGCGCACAAACTCAGCCAGTTCTCGGGCTTCAGGCACATCAATCTTGTTGAGCACAATAATCTGGGGGCGCTCGTTCAGGGGAACGGTGACGCCTGCGGTGGGGTCAACCTCGTAGTTTTCAAGTTCGCCGCGAATAACATCGAAGTCGCTGATGGGGTCGCGGTTCGGTTCCAAGGTCGCACAGTCAATCACATGAACCAGGGCACTAGAACGCTCCACGTGACGCAAGAAGCGGTGGCCCAGACCCTTGCCATCAGAGGCACCTTCAATCAGACCGGGCACGTCTGCAACGGTGTAGCGGATATCGCCAGCCTGCACCACACCCAAGTTAGGGATCAAGGTGGTAAAGGGGTAGTCAGCAATCTTGGGGCGGGCTGCTGAGATAGCTGCAATCAGGGAAGACTTACCGGCTGAAGGGTAGCCCACCAGGGCGATATCTGCGATGGACTTGAGTTCTAGGACAATATCGCGGGTGGAACCGGGAATACCTAGCAAAGCAAAACCCGGTGCCTTACGTTTAGTGGAGGCCAGGGCAGCGTTGCCCTTACCGCCGATGCCGCCTTCAGCTGCAAGGAATTCATCACCGATACGCACCAAATCAGCTAGCACGTTACCATCACGGTCTTTAACCACGGTGCCTTGAGGGACAGGCAGAATCAGGTCTTGACCGTTAAAGCCGTGGGACATGTCCCCTCGGCCGATATCGCCGTTAGGGGCGCTCTGGTGGGGGCTGTGGTGGTATTCCAGCAAGGTGGTAGTCTGAGGGTCAACGCGCAAAATGACGTCACCGCCCTTACCGCCGTTACCGCCGTTGGGGCCACCCAGGGGCTTAAATTTCTCACGACGAACAGAGACACAGCCGTGCCCACCGTGCCCACCAGTTACGTGTAGGACCACGCGATCTACAAATTCTGCCACGAGTGCAAGCTCCTTCAAGCTAAAGGTTTGGTTTGATTATCTAGTCTACAGGGTCGCCCCGTCACCAGCCTGTGGCCAGGTGCCCCGTAGACGGCTTATGATCAGTATGGTGCGCAAAAGGGCGACTACGAGTTGCCCCGTAATCGCCCTTCTAACTGATGTGAGGTGATAAAACCTTACTCAGCGGCTGCAAGGATGTTAACAACCTTGCGGCCCTTGCGGGTACCGAATTCGACCTTACCTGCTGCCAGAGCGAACAGGGTGTCGTCGCCACCGCGGCCTACGTTGTTGCCGGGGTGGAAGTGGGTGCCGCGCTGACGAACGAGGATTTCGCCTGCGTTGACGGTCTCGCCGCCGTAGCGCTTAACACCGAGGTACTGGGGGTTTGAGTCACGGCCGTTGCGGGTGGAGCTTGCGCCCTTCTTATGTGCCATTGATGCCTACCTTAGGTCAAAGAGTGTTGGGATAAAACCAGTTTACGCTGAATTTACGCGTTGATCGCAGTGATCTTAACGGTGGTCAGTTCGGCGCGGAAGCCCTGACGCTTCTTGTAACCGGTCTTGTTCTTGTACTTCTGAATAACGATTTTGGGACCGCGAAGGTCTTCAATCTTTTCTGCGGTGACCTTGGCTGAAGCCAGGGACTGTGCATCAACGGTGACCTTGTCGCCGTCAACTAGCATCAGCACGGGCAGCTCAATGGTGCTACCGGGCTCGCCAGCGACGCGGTCAAGGGTAACCAGGTCTCCAACTGAGACCTTTTCCTGGCGGCCGCCAGCGCGGACAATTGCGTATGCCACTTGGGAACTCACTTCTTCTTGACGTCATTTTAATGATTCAGAACAACTCCCCTGCAAGGAACTGGGGCGCAACAGCAAGGTGGTGGCCCTGTTTGCCCAGGGGTACCGGGCGACTTCAGGATCTATCGTTCTGAGGTGGTTTGGCCTTACCCCATATGGAATATGCCTAGCTGAGTCCACGCTAACGCTTGCTTGTGGAAACAACACCGACTCACCAGTTTACGTGGTGAGTCGGTACTGGGCAAGATATGTGGTGAACCCCTCAGAAGGCATGGCAGAGCTTGCGCTCGCTGCGAGCTTGCCATACCTCCTGATAGGTTCTTTCCCTTATTTACCTGCCCGCTTGATATCTGCAGCCGAAACACCAACACCAAGCATGACGGGGGCGTCACCCTGGGAAGCTACGGGCTTTTTAGCCTGGTCGATGCTGGCAAGAACAGAGCTACCGGTTGCCGCGGCAAGCTCCTGAGTACGAACCTCAGTTGAGCCAGCACCTGAGCTCACCGCGCGGCGGGCACGACGCTTCTTACGGGGTGCCTCGCCAGGAGCGGCTACAGGTGCGGACGCCTCAGCGGGGGTTTCACTGGGAGCCTCAACCTTCTTGCCCGGTGTAGCAACACCGGTAACAGCCGGATCAGCTACAACCTCAATAGGAGCCACATACTTAACGTCGGAGCTAGAAGCACGGCGGGGCTTGCGGTTGCGCCCCTTAGCGGTCTCGTCCTGGCTACGGGCTCCACGGCGATCGGTGCGGTCGGCACGGTCGTTGCGGTCTGCGCGGTCGTTGCGGTCTGCACGGCCTGCTTGGTCGTAACGGCCAGAACGCTCACCGGCAGTAGCTTCTTCCCCATCACGAGGCTCATAGTCACGCCCAGCCTTCTGCGAAGCACGGGCACGAGCCTCAGCTGCACGAATAGCATCCAAACGAGCCGAATTCTGGGTGAAACGAGAATCAACCTCAGGGTCAACATCCAAAGAGGCATCAGAGTTAGCTGAGAAATCATCTGCAGAGATTTCTTCGCGCTTCTTACCGCCACGGCGCTTGGACTGGTTGCGCGAACGTCCGCGCTGACCAGAGCGATCCTCGCTCTCAGCACCATCTTCAGCGTCAAAGACAGCAGCCAGAGACTCAAGAGTGAAAGAGCCCTGCTCCCCCATTCTCTCTTCAGGCTCAGGCTCTACACCGGTGGGAAGCTCAATGACCTCGTCCCCAATAGTGAGCACCTGCTCACCGTGGCCCTCCTGGGTGCGCTGATTCTCCAGCTCCTGCCCAGACTCAGCCCGGCGATTACGCTTGCGGCGCTTACGCTTACGGGCAGACTTCGACTCAGCCTCGCCCTGCTCATCCTCAGTGTGGGAACTAGCTGCAACAATATTAGCTAGGGCAGCCTTGCGAGCCTCAGTCTTCTGCTCGTTCTCTTCATCAACCTCAGCGAAGTCACGGCGGTTCTGAGCCTTCTGGTTGCGGTAGCGCTTACGGTCATCACGCTCAGCGCGGTGAATGAAATCGCTAGCACCCCCGGTGCGGCCCTTCAAGGGCTGATCGTGTACTAGAATACCGCGGCCAGCGCAGGCCTCACAGGGTTCTGAGAAGACTTCCAGCAGGCCAGTACCCATCCGCTTACGGGTCATCTGCACCAAACCTAGTGAGGTCACCTCAGCAACCTGGTGCTTAGTACGGTCGCGCCCCAGACACTCCACCAGACGGCGAAGAACCAGGTCACGGTTAGATTCGAGCACCATGTCAATGAAGTCAATCACCACGATGCCGCCAATATCGCGCAGGCGCAGCTGGCGCACAATTTCCTCGGCCGCTTCCAGGTTATTCTTGGTTACGGTTTCTTCCAGGTTACCGCCAGAGCCAGTGAACTTACCGGTGTTCACATCCACCACAGTCATAGCCTCAGTACGGTCAATCACCAAGGAACCACCAGAAGGCAGGTAGACCTTGCGGTCCAGGGCCTTAGCCAGTTGTTCTTCGATACGGTAGTGGTCAAAGAGGTCATCGTCCTCCTCCCACTTTTTGAGGCGGTTCAGCAGATCAGGGGCAACATAGGTAACGTAAGCTTCGATGGCGTCCCAGGCATCTGAGCCTTGAACCATCATCGAGGTGAAATCTTCATTGAAGACATCGCGCACGGTCTTAATGGTCAGGTCAGGCTCCTGGTAGAGCAGCTCAGGGGCCAGCACCTTACGGGACTCACTCTTAGCCTGAATTTCTTCCCACTGCACCCGCAGGCGGTTGATGTCATTGCTCAGCTCTTCTTCGCTGGCACCTTCAGCGGCGGTACGGACAATCACACCGGCGTCCTCAGGCAGACGATCCTTGAGAATCTTCTTCAGACGCTGACGCTCAACATCGGGCAGCTTACGAGAGATACCGGTCATGGAGCCACCGGGCACATAGACCAGGTAGCGGCCCGGAAGGGAAACCTGGCTGGTGAGGCGAGCGCCCTTGTGCCCTACGGGGTCTTTGGTGACCTGCACGAGTACTGAATCGCCTGCTTTGAGGGCGTTTTCGATTTTGCGGGGGGCACCGTCAAGACCGGTGACATCCCAGTTGACTTCACCAGCGTAGAGTACGGCGTTGCGGCCTCGGCCGATGTCAACGAAGGCAGCTTCCATGGAGGGTAGTACGTTTTGTACCTTGCCTAGGTAGACGTTGCCGATGAGGGAGTCTTGCTGGGTTTTGGAGACAAAGTGCTCTGCTAGGATCCCGTCTTCAAGTACGCCGATTTGGATGCGGTCGTCCTTTTGGCGAACTAGCATCTGGCGGTCCACTGATTCGCGGCGGGCAAGGAATTCTGCTTCGGTGATGACCTGGCGGCGGCGGCCGGTGGCGCGTGTTTCGCGGCGGCGTAGGCGCTTGGCTTCTAGGCGGGTTGATCCGCGGACGCCGGTGACCCGGTTAGTGCTGTGTGAGTCAGATAGGCGCGGGGCGCGAACCTTCACGATGGTGTCTTCGGGGTCGCCGTCGGTGCCGCCTTCAAATTCTAGGTCGGCGTCCCCGCGGCGGCGGCGACGGCGGCGGTGGGAGGTGACTTCGGGGTCAAGATCAGCTAGGCGGCGTTCGCGTCGTTCTGCTTCTTCGGCTTGGCGGCGGGCTTCTTTTTCAGCCCGTAGCTGCTCCATGATTTCGTCCATGTTGGGCGAGTAGAAGAGCATGTTGTTAGAGCTTACGGCTGCATTGACCTGGGCGAGTTCTTCTTCCTTGATTTCGCGCAGGCTCTTCTGGGGCGTGGGAGACTCTTGAGTATTTTCTGTGGTGGTTTGCTCGGTCTGGTCTACAGCTGTCTCGGTTTCTTCTGCGGTAGCCTCAGTTTCTGTGTCGACTGTCTGTGTGTCGGCGGCCTCCGTGGCCTCTTCCTTATCGGGACTCTTGGCCGGGGCTTCTTCCGCCTCAGTGTTTGCTTCGGTAACCGGCTGTGTGGCTGCGGTTGCTTCTGCAGCCTGGGTTTCTTCGAGGTTTTCTGTTACCTCGGGCTGTTCGCTGCTCATCAGCGATCACTCTCCTTGTATTCGTATGCCCCTGCCGCACCAACGGTCTTGCCTGCAGTCGGTGGTCCCTACCTCTTGAGGGTGGTCCGCCGAAATCCTTGTTTACCCGGCAGAGCCATAGCTCCTTGGCGTGCTCGACAGGTCAAGGCTTCTGTGCGCCATGTCGAGGGGTGCCGGGCCAGCGGCAACAACCCGAGTCAGCGCTAGGGCTGAATGGTGTGGGGCCTGTCGGTAAGGACGCTTGCCGGTAGGCAGTACGTCACCGGCCGTCTCGGGGTGCCTGCTGGGTAGTGTCACCGCGTGCGGGCGGCACACTACCACACTCATTCTCTCACACCCTGGCTATTTTCACCCCATCAAAATCCAACTGGCCCCCTACCCTACTGGCCGCAGTCTGTGGCCTGGCCCCATGCGTCCTTACCTGGGAACTTAGTAAAGAACACTTCCTTGTGGTCTGTACAAGAGGGCTGGTGTGGTCTCTGACCCGTACTATGGAAAGGAAAGATTTATACAGTCAAAGGATTCACCGTGTCTATCCCCGTGAACACCCCCCATACTGATAGTGATATCAGCCAGGCCCAGCGTGATCGCCGGTTCGGCTGGTTCACCCTCATTCCCGGCCTACTAGCCTTCGTCTCTGGGGCTATCTTGGTCTATGAGCGCCTGCAAATTTATATGGACGGCGCCCACAAGTCAGTGTGCGACATTAACGCCCTGCTCAACTGCGGCACCGTCATGCGCACCTGGCAGGCTGAGGCTTTCGGCTTCCCTAACCCCTTTATCGGTATCGCAGGTTATGCTATCGTCCTCACTATCTCCACTGCCCTCATCGCTGGGGCATCATTTGCCCGCTGGTACTGGGTGGCCATGCAGGTGGGCCACACCCTGGCCATGGCCTTTGTGCTCTGGCTCTGGTACAACACCACCTTTGATATCAACGCTCTTTGCCTCTTTTGCATGATTGTGTGGGTGATGCAGACTATCATCTTCGTGAAGGTCACGACCCGCAATATCCATGCCGGGGTTATACCTGCTTCTGAGAGTATCCGCCAGGCTGCCCCTAACTGGACTTGGTTCTCTATCATCTTGGTCTGCATCTTAGTCTTCGGTATTATTTTCATCCGCTTCTTCGATGTGATCATGGGAATGTTCTAAGCCCTTCCTCAACACCAAAAGGCCGGGGCCCCTATAGTGGGGGCCCCGGCCTTTTACATGCTCAGGTGACTGGCAGCTAGGAGCCAAACCAGAGCGCAATTTCCCTTTCTGCAGACTGTGCTGAGTCCGAACCGTGCACTAGGTTCCTCTGCGCTCCCTCCCCCAGCTCCGGCCAAAGTCCCCGCGGATAGTACCAGGGGCGGCCGTAGTGGGGTTAGACGAACCCATCAGGTTCCGAGCACCTTCCACCACTCTCTCGCCCTCTAGCACCAGCGCCACCAGAGGCTCAGAGCCCATATAAGATACCAGCGGCTCAAAGAAAGACTTACCCCTATGCTCAACATAGTGCTCTTCTAAAAGCTGGTAAGAAGGCACCAGCATTTTCAGTTCAACAATCCGGTAGCCTTTTTAGGCAGGGTTAGCTTTCTCCCATTCCTCCTGCTCTTTGGCGCGCACAGCGTTCTCAGCATCTAGCCGGGCACCGCGCGTCACCGCATACCAGTAGGCCACAGCAAAAGCCGCACCCACAAAGAACATAGATGGTAGGGCAAAACCCACAAGGATCAGGGCCCCTTGCAGGGCGTACCCCAGGTGGTAACCCCACGGCTTCTTCAAGAAGGCCGGGGCCACCACCAGGGCTGCTGCCAGGGCTAAACCAAGGGCCCAAATGACGACCTTGACCCAGGTGGGGGCACCAAAATGGTGACCGAAAATGGCCAAGGTCGCAAAGAAAGCAACCAGGGACTCAAGCGAAAGCACCATGGAGGTAAACATGACCTTGATAGAGCGCAGCTTCTTAGGCTGGCCCGGGCGCCATTCACGCTGGGCGCGCGTCATTCTCACCATCATCTTCCCCTAGAGCCCCAGCAGGGTGCTAGCTTCGCCCACCACGGTAATAGAACCAGTCACCAGTACAGCAGAGTTCAAGTTAGGCACATCAGCTGCTGCCGTCACCGCTGCCGAGAGAGCATCAGGGATATTCTCATAGGTCTCGATAGCATCTTCATCAAAACCAGCATCAAGAGCCAGCTGGGCTAGCTCTTCAGGGGCAATAGCACGCGGGGAATCTGACCTGGTCAGATGCAACACAGTGCGCCAATCAGCCCGGTCAACATACTCATCAAAGAGCACATTCAGCATGGACTGGGCATCCTTTTCACCCAAAACACCCACCAGCAGATGCAACTCCTCAAAGCTGAAAGACTCCTTGAAGGCAGCAGCAGAAGCAGCCACCCCGTGAGAGTTATGGGCAGCATCCAGCACCACCAGAGGCTCCCTACGAGCCACCTCAAGACGACCCGGCGAGCGCACCTCACCAAAGGCCAACTTCACCAAATCAGGGTTCAGCTCTTTTTCTCCCCCACCCAAGAAAGCCTCAACTGCCGCCAGGGCAAGGGCGGCGTTCTGGGCCTGATGGGCCCCGAAAAGGGGCAGGGCTATCTCTTCATACCGGCCAGCTAAACCCTGGATGGTCAGTAGCTGCCCGCCCACACCAGCGGTACGCTCCACGGTGCCGAACTCTACACCTTCAAAACGGTAGTCGGCCTTGTGGGATCGGGCAGCTTCCAGGAGCACCTGGGCGGCAGAAGGGTCTTGGGCGGCAGAGACCAAAAAGCCGCCGTCCTTAATAATTCCTGCCTTCTCCCCGGCAATCTCAGCCAGGGTCTGCCCCAGCATGTCGGTGTGGTCCAGGCCGATGGGAGTAACCACAGATACGGTAGCCTCAGCAACGTTAGTGGCGTCCCAGCAGCCCCCGATACCGACCTCAAGCACCATGACGTCCACCGGTTCGTCCGCAAAAATAGCGAAAGCCAGAATGGTCAGGGCTTCAAAGTAGGTGATGCGGGGCGCGCCAGCTGCCTCAAGTTCAGCGTCCACCATCTGCAGGTAGGGCTGAATCTCATCCCAGATACGCACGAAAGTGGAATCTGCCACCGGTTCCCCATCGATAGAGATCCGCTCGGTGACCTTAGAAATATGGGGGCTGGTGTAGCGGCCCACCCGGATATCGTGGGCCATGAGCAGGCGCTCGACCATGCGGGCGGTTGAGGTTTTACCGTTGGTTCCGGTGATGTGAATGACCGGGGCTGCCTTATGCGGTTCACCCAGAATTTCTACGGCACGGTCCATAGCGTCCAGGCGGGGGGCCATCTTGTGCTCAGGGGCACGAGCCAGCAGGTCCGCATACACCGAGGCCAGGCCGGGGGCGTCATCAGCACGCGCGCCCTCGGCAGCGATCTCGGCAAATACGGGGTCAAGCTCCATTTTGTCCTTGGTCATTTAGGCCTTCTTCACAGTCGCTGAGAATTCAGCGCCTTCCAGGTAGTTCACTGACACAGCCAGGGTCTCACCAGCTACCAGTTCCTCATGCTTCTTAAGAGCCTCAAGGTCAGCAGCAGGGGCGGTGATGGTTAGCTCGATACGGTCTGAGACGTTCAGGCCAGCGTCCTTACGTTCAGACTGGATGGCGCGGACGGCATCGCGGGCAGTACCCTCAGCCCGCAGCTCATCGGTCAAAGTGGTGTCAAGGACCAAGAAGCCACCACCGGGCAGAACAGAGACAGCCCGCTCAGCAGCACCATCAGTTTCTGCTACCACGGTTTCTAGCTCGTACTCACCAGGCTCCAGGGCCATATTGTCAGGGCCAACCACCACGGTGCCGTCCTCGGTGACCTTCCAGTCCCCGCTCTTAGAGGCCTTGATAGCGACCTGAACCTGCTTGCCCAGGCGGGGGCCAGCGGCGCGGGCATTGACCTTAAGCTGCTGGGAGATACCAAAGTCAGCAGGAGCCACCTGGGCAGCATCCAAGAGTTCTACCGCCTTGATGTTGAGCTCATCAGCAATGATGGACTCAAAAGTGCCAGCTAAATCCTTACCGCCGGCAACGGCCACAGTCAGGGCTGCTAGAGGCTGGCGCACACGCAACTTGTGGGCCTTACGCAGGGCAGAACCAGCGGACGCCACAGTGCGGGTAGTCTCCATGAGGGCAAGTAGTTCTGCCTCATCCTTGAAGTCTTCCGGTGAGGGCAGATCAGTCAGGTGCACCGAACGCTCCCCGGTCAGGCCGCGGTAGATTTCTTCGGTGGTCAGCGGCAGCAAAGGTGCAGCTACCTTCACGAAGGTGACCAGGGCGGTGTAGAGCACGTCGAAAGCGGCGGGATCTTCATTGAAGAAGCGCTCGCGGGAGCGGCGCACGTACCAGTTGGTCAGGGCATCAGTGTAGGTGCGCAGGGCCTCACAGGCTGCTGAGATGTCGTAGGAGTCCATGGCCTCGGTGACTTCAGCAACTAGCTGGCGGGTCTTGCCCAAGATGAAGCGGTCCATGACATGCTGCCCCTCGGTGACCAGCTTAGCCTCGTAGCCTGCGCCATTGTTAGCGGCGTTAGTGTAAAGGGCAAAGAAGTGGTAGACGTTCCACAGGGGCAGCATGACTTGGCGTACACCCTCACGGATACCCTGCTCGGTGACAATCAGGTTGCCGCCGCGCAGGATCGGGGATGACATGAGGAACCAGCGCATGGCGTCCGAACCATCGCGGTCCAGAACCTCAGAGACATCCGGGTAGTTACGCAGGGACTTAGACATCTTCTGACCATCCGAGCCCAGAACGATACCGTGGGCGATCACGTTCTCAAAGGCGGTGCGGTCAAAGAGGGCAGTTGCCAGGATGTGCATGGTGTAGAACCAGCCGCGGGTCTGGCCGATGTACTCCACAATGAAATCTGCCGGGTAGTGGGCCTCGAACCACTCCTTGTTTTCAAAGGGGTAGTGGAACTGGGCGAAGGGCATAGAACCGGAGTCGAACCAGACGTCCAGCACGTCTTCTACACGGCGCATGGTGGACTTGCCGGTGGGGTCATCGGGGTTGGGGCGGGTCAGCTCATCAATGTAGGGGCGGTGCAAATCAACGTCGCCGTCCTTATTCAGGGGCAGGCGGCCAAAGTCAGCTTCCAGCTCAGCCAGGGAGCCGTAGACGTCGGTGCGAGGGTAGTTAGGGTCATCAGAAACCCAGACCGGGATGGGAGAACCCCAGAAGCGGTTACGGGAGATGGACCAGTCGCGGGCATTTTCAACCCACTTACCGAACTGGCCCTGCTTGACGTTCTCAGGGATCCAGTTAATGTTCTCATTCAGCTCGCTCATGCGGGCCTTGAAGTCAGTAACGCGCACATACCAGGAGGTGATAGCACGGTAGACCAAAGGGGTGCGGCAGCGCCAGCAGTGGGGGTAAGAGTGCACATAGGATTTCTCGCGAATCAACACACCCTCAGCCTTGAGGGTATTGATGATGGTGCGGTTAGCATCAAAAATCTGCACGCCAGCAACATCAGCCAAGGGAGCACCCTCAGCTAGAGAAGCGTCAGCGAAAAGGTCCAGGAACTTAGCGCCCTCGTCGATAGAAAGAATGACGGGAATACCGTAGCTCTCACAGACCTTCTGGTCATCCTCACCATAGGCAGGTGCCTGGTGGACCAGACCGGTACCATCGGTGGTGGTCACATAATCAGCAACCAGAATCTGCCAGGCTTTTTCAGTGCCGAACTTTTCGGTGTCAGTGAAGTAATCCCACAGGGGTGCATAGCGCACGCCCTCCAGCTGAGCGCCGGTGTAAGTGGCGGTCACAGCCTCACGGGCAGCGTCCACGGGATTTTCAGCATCCCCGTAGCCAAGGTCCTTAGCGTACTCCCCCAGCAGGTCGGCAGCTAAGAGGAAACGACGCCCCTCCAACACACCAGCACCGGGAACCACAACATAGCTGATCTCAGGGCCAACAGCCAGGGCCTGGTTGGTGGGCAGGGTCCAGGGGGTAGTGGTCCAGGCGATAGCCTCAACCCCGGCCAAGGCCTCTGCAACGGTCTTATCAGTAGCCAGGGAGGTATCACCAGTGATACGGAAGGCCACGGTCACGGAGGGGTCTTGACGGTCCTTGTAGACGTCATCGTCCATACGCAGCTCGTGGTTAGATAGGGGGGTTTCGTCCTTCCAGCAGTAAGGCAGCACGCGGAAACCCTCATAGGTCAGGCCCTTATCGTACAGCTGCTTGAAAGCCCAAATCACAGACTCCATGTACTCTACGTTCAGAGTCTTGTAGTCGTTCTCAAAGTCCACCCAGCGGGCCTGGCGAGTAACGTACTCTTCCCATTCCTTGGTGTACTTGAGCACAGATTCGCGGGCAGCATCATTGAAGTTATCGATACCCATCTCGATAATCTGCTGCTTATCAGTCATACCCAACTGCTTCATCGCTTCAAGCTCAGCAGGCAGGCCGTGGGTATCCCAGCCAAAGCGGCGTTCAACCTTGTGGCCGCGCTGGGTCTGGTAGCGGGCTACCAGGTCCTTAACATAACCGGTCAGCAGGTGGCCGTAGTGGGGCAAGCCATTAGCAAAAGGAGGGCCATCATTGAAGACGAACTCGTTGGCGCCGTTCTCACCAGCCTCACGGTTATCGATGGAGGCTTGGAAGGTTCCATCATTCTTCCAGTAATCCAGCACTGCTTCTTCGAGTGCGGGGAAAGAGGGGGAAGGAGCTACAAAACTGGCTCCACTTGCGCTTGCCTTGGGATAAACAGGCTTCTTGGTCATGGTTGCACCCTTAGGTTCTTGTCTGCCTAGTACTTGGGGTGCAAGGACGCCTGCCCACCCCCGCCTGCTCGACGGGTGAGAAACCTGCGCGGTACCACCTTGCTTACCGGCTAGCGTGCCGGTCGCTTCATGACTGCTGTGACGGGCTTACCCGCCCGGTTCTACTAAGATTTTCATCTGTTCTTCCGGGGCGCTCGCCGGTGATTGCCGGGTCAGTACGCTGGTTGTGTTCCTATTCTAAGTGGATTTGAGGTCACTGTCGAACCTACTTCCTACCCTGCTTTCACTGAGCAAGATGGAGCTTTTAAAAGAACTGCGCTGGCACCCCAGCCTCGCATGAGCGGGGTGGACTACCAGCGCAGTGTCAGTAGGGTGATGAGCCACTACACAAGCTATTACGGGCTCACCCGTCCCATCTGCCGGTTACATCTATTCCGCGCACTCCCCTCGCCGCAACGAAATACGGGGGTGTGCAGGTACAACCAACACCAGGATTGCTCACCGGCCATCCACCGGGTCTGTGCAACTTTCTCTATTTTATGCCGGTTACCCACAGGTGTCTAACGGTTTATCAGGCAAACACAGCCCGCCAAAATCACATCCAAGAGAGAGTTACAAAGGTGTGAGACTACATATAGTGCCCAGCAACCACAACGACCCCTAGATAAGGGAATGCACAACCAGATAGATGTGAGCGATTGGGCACAAATTACAATTCTTACCCCTGGCTTACCCTAGTATTTTCCCCTCCCTGACCGCTGACGTCCGCGCCCCTTCTTCCAATGAGTGCCCATCAGAGTCTCGAAGCGCTTATGCCGCCAGTGGGCACTACGAGAGTCTGGTGGACATCTAGCGGTAGCGAGCACGGCAGAAGGCTCGCTCCACCTTAGTTTTAAGATCATGCGGACGCTGGGTAAGCTCGTCCCAGGTTACTCGAAGCACCTCCCACCCCTGCCCTCGCAGTAGAGCCTCGCGCTCATTTTGCCGCCCAAAGACGTCCTCACGCTGACCAAACTGGGTATATTTAATCTGCCCATCAAACTCAACAATGATATTGAAATCTGGCCAAGCAAAATCTGCTCTGAACTGCTGCCCGTAAACCCCAATCACATACTGCTCAACAGGTCGAGGCAACCCACACCTCATCAGAAAAAGCCGGAGTAAGCTCTCTCCCGGTGACTCGCTGAGAGGGCTTACAGTATCTGCGATAAGGCGAGCCTGCACAGAGCCACGACCAGACATTCCCCGCAAAGCACCTACCAGCTCTTGATACTCAATCTGCCGCAAAGAACTATCGGCAAGCACGAGCGCCTCTTCAAAATCCATCACTCGCATACAGTGGAGAACCGTATCTAGCGGAGCGGTCACAGCCACACCTAAACGCCTCTGGGTTTCATACCGCTTGTTTCTATGCCGAATAATCCGAGGCGTAGGGTTCCCATGAGACTGACCCACTGTATGAATAGAAGTAGGTGTATGGAGTAACCACATATCATGAACCGCTGCCGCTGAAGAGTGGGACAAGACCGAGGTTTTGAGTCGGCTTCTGCCAAACCCAATAATCTGAGCCAGATACTGTTGACTAGGGTAAAGCTGAGAATAGAAGGTACTTTCTATGTAGCTTGCGTAGCCAAGCCGCCGGTACTGGCCACGAGCGACTGCACGGGCGAGGGCGTCTTTGTTCATGCCTCGTGCAGATAAATCCTCTGTAGTCTGCACAGCCATAGCAATTTCTTCCGGTGTTTTCATGTTCAGATTATTAGTAACATCAGATGAATACCACCAGGTAGGTGTCTCCTGTGGAGAGCGGTTTGCGCCTTGGGGTGTTGTGGATGCAGTAAAAGTGGTGAAGCTGCGGCGCAGTATGACGCAGCTGAACTGAGTGTCCACAAGAATCTTGCACCGCCCACCAGAGAGATAAGCACTCCGAGAGTCTGGTGGGCACTCAAAGACGCTAGCTGGCCCGATGCGCCGCTAAACTTGGGTGCAAGTATTACCAAGGAGAAGATGATGCCCCTCATTAACGTCTCGTACGCCTCGGCCCAGTCTGAGGAGAAAAAAGCAGAACTCATTGCTGAGCTCACCCGCACTTATGCCCGGGTGATGGGAACTAAAGAGAGTTCAGTGTGGGTGATGCTCAATGAGGTGCCGCGCACCGACTGGGGTGTGGGCGGGCAACCGTTAGCGGCCCTTGATGCGGTGACCGCTAGAGGTAACCAGGGGTAACTAGCGGTAAGGACGCCGGCCGCACCTGCCCAGGGCACAGCCCGGGGCGTGCCACAATGGTAACTATGCGTATTTTGTCTATTCAGTCTGCTGTTGCCTACGGCCACGTAGGTAATTCAGCCGCCGTTTTTCCCCTGCAGCGCCTTGGCCACGAGGTCATGCCCGTCAACACTGTTCTGTTCTCAAACCACACCGGCTACGGGGCCTGGCGTGGCCCACTCATCTCAGGCGATGACGTCCGTGAGATTGTCACCGGCATTGAAGAGCGGGGCGGCCTGACCGACACTGCCCTGGTCATTTCTGGCTACCAGGGTGGCTCATCGATTGGCGATGCCATCCTCGATGCCGTTGCCAAAGCCCGGGCGGCAAACCCCAAGGTCCTCTACTCCTGCGACCCGGTACTAGGTAACGCCACCAGCGGCTGCTTTGTCTCCCCAGAGGTGCAAGAGCTGATTCGTGACCGTGTGATTCAGCACGCCGACATCATCACCCCCAACCAGTTCGAACTAGGTTTTGTGACCGGCACCGACCCCAAGACCATGGATGAGGTACTCGACTCTGTGGCTGCCGCCCAGAAGATTGGCCCCCAGACCGTGCTGGTCACCAGCGTCAACACCCCTGAAACCCCTGAAGATTCCATTCAGATGCTAGCTGTTTCAGGTGATGAAGCCTGGCTGATTACTACACCGCGCCTGCCTATGAAAGCCAACGGCTCAGGGGACGTCACCCAGGCCCTCTTTGCCTCCCACTTCGCCTCAGGTAAGAGCCTGAAAGAGGCCCTGGAGCTGACCACCGCCAGCGTCTACGAGCTGCTGAAGAACACCCTGGCCTCAGGCCAGCGTGAACTGCAACTGGTTGAATCCCAGCAGGCCTACGTTGAACCGGCCCAGACCTTTGAGGCTGTAGCGGTTAAGCGCTAAGAGCTACTAGAGGGCTCAAGGGTTTTTACCCAGTGGACGGAGTTCTCCCGCTGACTGTAGTCAATCTGACCTGCATAAGAAATCTATCCGTGAGAGAATAGGCACCATGGCTGAAATCAACCAGGGCACAGACACGCCCGCAGAAAACACCGTAGAAATTACCGTCCCCACAAAGCCCGGCCTTGAAGGCCTCGAAAAGAAGTTCACCGAGAACTGGGCCGCCAACAAGACCTACGCTTTCGATACGAACACCACCCGCGAGCAGGTCTACTCCATCGATAC
Source organism: Rothia sp. 32237D007AR (assembly GCF_053544675.1). Lineage (NCBI taxonomy): Bacteria > Bacillati > Actinomycetota > Actinomycetes > Micrococcales > Micrococcaceae > Rothia > Rothia sp. 32237D007AR. The sequence continues at coordinate 46,059 of NZ_JBPPUO010000005.1, forward strand.
CCCGCCGCCGACCGCGTCCGGCTCCCTGCACGTCGGTCACATGTTCTCCTACACCCAGACCGACGTCATCGCCCGCTACCAGCGCATGAAGGGTAAGAACGTCTTCTACCCCCTGGGTTGGGACGATAACGGCCTGCCCACCGAACGCCGCGTACAGAACTACTATGGGGTTCTCTGCGACCCCGCAATCCCCTACGACCCTGATTTCACAGCTCCTGAAAAGCCGGCCAAGAACCAGCGCGACTGGCCCCGCATTTCCCGCAGAAACTTCATCGAACTGTGTGAAATCCTGGCAGTAGAAGACGAAAAGGTCTTCGAAGAGCTCTTCACCACCCTGGGTCTTTCCGTTGACTGGTCGCACACCTACCGCACCATCGACGCCCACTCCCGCAAGGTCTCCCAGCTGGCCTTCCTCAACGACCTGGCAAGCGGGGATGCTTACATGGCAGAAGCACCCACCATGTGGGATGTCACCTTCCGCACCGCAGTTGCCCAGGCAGAACTTGAAGATAAGGAACGCCCCGGCGCCTACCACCGCATCTCCTTCCACCGAGAGAACGGCGAAAAGGTCTGGATCGAAACCACCCGCCCCGAACTTCTGCCCTCCTGTGTAGCCCTGGTTGCCCACCCCGATGATGAGCGCTACAAGCCCCTCTTTGGCACCAAGGTCACCTCGCCCCTCTTCGGTGTAGAAGTTGAGATCAAGGCCCACCCTCTGGCCCAGCCCGATAAGGGCGCCGGTATCGCCATGATTTGTACCTTCGGTGACACCACCGACGTCACCTGGTGGCGTGAACTGCAGCTACCCACTCGCGCCCTCATCGGCCGTGACGGTCGCTTCTCCGCCGACACCCCCGAGTGGATTACCTCTGCTGAGGGCCGCGAACGCTACGAGCGTATGGCTGGTACCACCGTCTTCACCGCCCAGAAGACCGTTATTGAAATGCTGGTTGAAGCCGGCGAAATGGACGGCGACCCCAAGCCCATCACCCACCCGGTCAAGTTCTACGAAAAGGGCGATAAGCCCCTGGAAATCGTGGCCTCCCGCCAGTGGTACATCCGTAACGGTGGCCGTGACGCCGAACGCCGTGAGGCCCTGATTGAACGCGGCCGCAACATCACCTGGCACCCGGCCTTCATGCGCTCTCGCTACGAGAACTGGGTTGAGGGCCTGAACGGCGACTGGCTCATTTCTCGTCAGCGCTTCTTCGGCGTGCCCTTCCCCATCTGGTACAAACTCGATGCCGATGGTGAACCCAACTACGATGAGCCCATCATCCCCAGCGAAGAGATGCTCCCTGTTGACCCTGCCGCAGAGCCTGCCCCCGGCTACACCGAAGAGCAGCGCGGCCTACCCGGTGGCTTCATCGCTGACCCCGACGTCCTGGATACCTGGGCCACCTCATCGCTGACCCCGCAGATTGCTACCGGTTGGGCCGTGGACGAGAACCTGCACAAGGTCACCTTCCCCATGGACCTGCGCCCCCAGGGTCATGACATTATCCGCACCTGGCTCTTCTCCACCGTGGTACGCTCCAACTCCCTGGAAAAGTCCGTGCCCTGGACCGACACCGCCCTTTCCGGCTGGATCCTGGACCCAGACCGCAAGAAGATGTCCAAGTCCAAGGGTAACGTCGTGGTACCCAACGAGGTTCTAGAAAAGTACGGTTCGGACGCCGTGCGCTACTGGGCTGCCAGCGCCAAGCTGGGTGCCGATACCGCCTACGATGAGGCCCAGATGAAGATTGGTCGCCGCCTGGCTATCAAGCTGCTCAACGCCTCTAAATTCGTACTCGGTTTAGGTGCTACCGCCAACTCGGTCATCACCGACCCGGCTGCCGCGGGCGTCCTCACCAATGAGCTGGACCGCTCCCTGCTAGCCCGTCTAGCTGCCCTAGTTGAAGAGGCCAGCGCCGCTTTTGAGAACTACGAGTACGCCCGTGCCCTGCAGATCTCTGAGACCTTCTTCTGGCACTTCACCGACGACTTTGTTGAACTCATCAAGGACCGTGCCTACGGTAACGTCGGCGAAGCAGAACAGGCCTCTGTTCTTGCGGCTCTGGCCACCACCTTGGACGCCATGCTGCGCCTTTTCGCCCCCTTCCTACCCTTCGTCACCGACGAGATTTGGTCCTGGTGGCGAGCAGGCTCGGTCCACCGCGCGCCCTGGCCCACCACCGATGGTTTTGCTACCGCCGTAGCGGACGCCGACCCGGCCGTCCTGCCCACCGTTGCCGCTGCTCTGGGTGGTCTGCGTAAGGCCAAGTCAGAGGCCCAGGTCAAGCAGCGCACAGAGGTTGAAACTGCAACCATCACCGGTTCAGCGGACGACCTTACCCGCATCCGCGGCGGTCTGGGTGACCTCAAGGCCGCAGGTAACGCCCGCGACCTCACCCTCACCGAAGCAGAGGGCGAGCTGGCTGTCACCGACGTTGTGCTCATTACTGAGGACTAAAACTAATGTTATGGGGCCTGCATACCCCCTAGGCTGCTAACCTTCTTGAGCTCGCGCTGGGGCGCTCGCTCAATTCATGCCAGCCCCAGCCAGCCGCCTGCGGGGGGGTATACAGGCCCTGACGTAGTTGCGTCTCAAAAGATTAGGCCCGGTTCCAGCGCTTCTGGAACCGGGCCTTTCGTGTATTCAGTAACAGGGGTATAAAGCGCCGCCCGCTACTACTTTTCGGTGTTGAAAATCGGGCCAACAGTGCGGGGTCGCTTGAGCTCAAAGAAACCTGGGTAAGAGGCTAAAGCTACAGCACCGTCAAAAACTTTCCCAGCCTCTTCACCGGTAGGGGCCGGGGACATCACCGGCCCAAAGAAAGTAACACCATTGACGCTCATGAGGGGAACCCCAATGTCATCTCCCCCAGCGGCCTCAAGACCTGCCCGAGTAGAGGCCCGCATCTGCTCATCGTATTCCTCACTGAAAGCAAGCTGGGCAAGCTCTCCAGGCAGGCCAACCTCAGCCAGGGCAGCCTCAATGGCCTTCTCAAAGTAAGTGCCTTCCTTATTTCCCCCAGGGTGAATCTGCTCCCCGATGGCAGTATAGAATTCATCAACTTTTTCCTGACCGTACTTCTCAGCTACCGCAGTAGCCACCCGGGCCGGGCCCCAAGTATTCTCAATGTGCTTGCGGTAGTCAGGGTCAAGGTCGCGGCCCTCATTGAGGACGGCCAGGGAGAAGGGGTGCCAGGTGACCTTCACCTCGCGCTGGGTTTCAACCTCTTTAATCCAGCGGGAGGTCATCCAGCACCAGGGGCAGGTAGGGTCAAACCAAAAATCGATAGTATGTTCAGCCACGGGGTGTCCTTTCATTCAGGGTTCCATCATAAGAGCCCGCTGCCGGTCATCAGTCTACCGACAGCGGGGAATCTTTAAGCAGATTTTTTCTCAGAGGCTTCTAGCACCAGAATAGGGTCCTTCTCCCCTGCCACAACTGCCTCATCAATAATGACTGAGGTGACATCAGAGCGGCTAGGCACATCGAACATGACCGGCTGCAAGATTGACTCCATAATGGAACGCAAACCGCGGGCCCCGGTGTCCCGTTCAACAGCCTGGCGGGCGATAGCTGCCACGGCGGCGTCCTCAAAAATCAGTTCTACCCCATCAAGGGCAAACATGCGCTTATACTGCTTGACCAGGGCATTCTTAGGCTCAGTCAGAATCCGCTTGAGATCAGACTCAGTGAGCTTGCCCAAGGTAGCCAGCACTGGTAGACGGCCGATAAATTCAGGAATCAGACCAAACTTCAGTAGGTCTTCAGGCATGAGCTTAGTAAGAATATCGCTCTCTTGAGCAGCCCGGTCGATAGAAGCACCAAAGCCGATGCCCTTACGGCCCACACGGCCGCCCACAATCTCTTCAATACCGGCAAAAGCCCCGGCAACGATGAAAAGAATGTTGGCCGTATTGATCTTGATGAAATCCTGTTGAGGGTGCTTACGGCCACCCTGCGGGGGTACAGCAGCCTCAGTACCTTCAAGGATTTTCAGTAGGGCCTGCTGCACGCCCTCGCCCGATACATCTCGAGTGATAGAGGGGTTATCTGCCTTGCGGGAAATCTTGTCGATTTCATCAATGTAGATAATGCCGCGCTCAGCTTTTTCAATATCGCCATCTGCAGCTTGGATGAGCTTGAGCAGAATGTTTTCTACGTCCTCACCCACATAACCGGCCTCAGTTAGGCTGGTTGCATCGGCAACGGCGAAAGGCACGTTAAGTTTTTTGGCTAGAGTCTGAGCCAGGTAGGTTTTACCGGAGCCTGTGGGGCCCACCAAGAGGATGTTGGACTTAGCTATCTCTACGTCTTCACCCTCAGTAGCTAGTAGTTCCTTGGCTTCAAAGGCAGAGCTTTGCTGGGCCCGGATCCGCTTGTAGTGGTTGTAGACGGCAACAGCAAGTGCACGTTTGGCGGCCTCCTGGCCGATGACGTACTCCTGCATGTGGTCAAAGATTTCACGCGGGGTGGGTAGCTCTTCAACGGCACCCAAATCTTTTACATCTGCGAGTTCTTCTTCAAGAATCTCGTTGCACAGTTCGATGCACTCATCACAGATGTAAATATTGGGGCCGGCGATCAGTTTTCGAACCTGTCGCTGGTTCTTCCCGCAAAATGAGCATTTGGGAAGAGTGGTGCTATCGCCTAGCCGAGCCATAGACCTTACCTTTCCTTGGGTTCTTCTTCCTAATCTACCGTGAAAACCTGTCTATCCCAAGATATGACGATTTGGGCAAGGTTACGTCTTGATGACTTAACAGAAAAGCGAGGCGGGGTTATTCCCCTACCGGCCAATGAATAAGGGGATACGACGGACGCCGCCCCTGCCCTAACCTGCTACGGGGCAGGGGCGGCGGGGCGGCGTCCGCACCGATGAGGAGCCTAAGAGAACTTAGTCGTGCTTCTGGGCGGTGTTGAAGGAGGGCTTAACAGCCTTGCGTGATTCTAGTACCTGGTCAACGATGCCGTAGTCCAGGGCGTCCTTGGCAGTTAGGATGTTGTCACGCTCGATGGACTTATCGACCTCTTCAAAGGTTTTGCCGGAGTGCAGGGCCAGGGTCTGGGCGGTCCACTCGCGCATGCGCATCACCTCATTAGCGTGAATCTCAATGTCGGAGGCCTGGCCACCCTGCTGACCGGAAAGGGCCGGCTGGTGGATCAACACACGGGCGTTGGGCAGGGCAAGACGCTTACCGGGGGTACCGGCTGCCAGCAGGACGGCGGCAGCTGAGGCGGCCTGGCCCAGGCAGACGGTCTGAATCTCAGGGCGAATGTACTGCATGGTGTCGTAGATAGCGGTCATTGCGGTGAAAGAACCACCGGGTGAGTTGATGTAGAGGGTGATGTCACGGTCAGGGTCCTGCGATTCGAGCACTAGCAGCTGGGCCATGATGTCGTCTGCGGAGGCGTCATCGACCTGCACCCCCAAGAAGATGATGCGGTCTTCAAAGAGCTTGGCGTAAGGGTCCTGGCGCTTGTAACCGTAGGGGGTGCGTTCTTCGAAGTTGGGCAGCACGTAGCGGCTGGTGGGCATACCGGCAGGTGCGGTTGATGAAGGAAGGTGAATCATTCGTTTCTCCTGTTAAAAGTTCTGTGCCGGTTTACTTGTCGGTGGCGCTGGTGGCCGGGCCGATCTTATCGAGAATCTTGTCGAAGAAGCCGTAGGCTAGGCCTTCTTCGGCGGTGAACCAGTTATCGCGGTCATTATCTCGCAGAATGGTTTCAACAGTCTGGCCGGTGCGTTCTGCGGTGATTTCGCTCAGGCGCTTCTTCATATCAAGAATGAGCTGGGCCTGGGTGCGGATGTCGGAGGCAGTGCCGCCGATACCGCCGGAGGGCTGGTGCATGAGGATGCGGGCGTTAGGGGTGGCGTAGCGCTTGCCGGGGGCACCTGCGGTAAGCAGGAACTGGCCCATGGAGGCTGCCATGCCGGTCACTACAGTCACAACGTCGTTAGGGATGAGCTGCATGGTGTCGTAGATGGCCATGCCTGCGGTCACTGAGCCGCCGGGTGAGTTGATGTAGAGGTAGATATCTGCCTCGGGGTCTTCGGCTGAGAGCAGCAGCAGCTGGGAGCAGATACGGTTGGCGTTCGAGTCACGCACCTCAGAACCCAGCCAGATGATACGTTCTTTAAGCAGGCGGTTGTAGACGTAGTCGTCCTGGCTACCCATGGGGGTTTCCATGGCGGGGGCCTGGTGTGCTTCAGGGGTGAAGGACATGTGTTCCGCTCCTTGTGTCGGTTGCGGCACCCGCGCGGACGCCGGTGCTAAAGATTTGCTTGACACTTAGGTTATCGCTTTTGGGGTAGCAAAACGGGCCTTTTGCCCCTCAGTTCGCTGTTGGCATGTGCCCTATGACAGTGAAGAAGAGCCAACAGGTAGAGAGGTATTAGTGGTAGCAGGCAATAGGGCCGTTAGGGCCCTGGATGACCTGAACGGGGGTATTGAAAATATCAGTGAGCAGATCATCTTGCATAATCTCTTCAACGGTTCCAAAGCTGGCCAGTGTGCCATCTTTGATGGCGCAAATGTAGTCAGCGTAGCGGGCTGCAAAGTTAATATCGTGCAGTACAACAATAATGGTGCGCCCCAGGGTACGAGCAGCGTTGTGCAGGTGCTGCATCATCTGCACTGAATGGGAGATATCCAGGTTATTGAGAGGCTCATCTAGAAGCACGTAATCAGTTTCTTGGCAGAGCACCATAGCCACGTAGGCCCGCTGACGCTGGCCGCCAGAGAGTTCATCCAGGTAGCGGTTTTCCAAGGTGGTGAGGTTGAGGAAGTCGATGTAGCGGGTGATGATTTCTTCGTCCTCTGCGGTGAGCCGTCCACCGGTGTAGGGGAAGCGCCCAAAGCCTACCAGCTGGCGTACGGTGAGCTTAGTGACGAAGTGGTTTTCCTGCCGCAGGATGGAAACTACTTTGGCAAGGTCTTTAGATTTGGTGGTGGCTACGTTGAGGCCGCCAACTTCGATAGTTCCTGAGTCAATATCAAGTAGCCGCCCCATCATGGTCAGCAGGGTTGATTTACCTGCACCGTTGGGGCCTACCAGGGCAGTGATGCCGCCTGCTGGTAGGTGCACATCAACTGGGCCGATATTGGTTTGCCCGGAGTAGCTTTTAGCGACCTGGTGGAGGCTAATCATAGTTTGCCCTTTCGAAGAATCACAATCAGGAAGGTGAGGCCACCAATGAGTTCGATGATGATGCCTACCACTCCCTGGGCTGAGAAAATGTGGTTCATGATGAAGTAGGAGATTGCCAAAATAGCAAAGGAGAGCACCGTGGCCATGGGAAAGAGGTAGCGGTGGTCGTAGGTATCAGCGAACTGGTAGGTGAGGGTTGCTACCAAAAAACCCAGGAAGGTTAGGGGGCCAACCAGGGCAGTTGAAACAGCCATCATCACCGCAACAAGGATGAGCACGATAATAGATTCCCGGCGGTAGTTGACCCCCAAGTTAGTAGCTGCCGGTGCCCCCAGGGTGAGAGCATTGAGGGTGCGGGATTTTGCGTAGAGAACTAGGACGCTCAGAATCACCAGGGGCAGGGCTACCGGGTAGTAGGCAGGGTCAGCATTATTGACTGAGGCGAAGAGACGGGCGGTGAGAATATCGAACTCACTGGGTGTAAGCATGCGTTGCATGAAGGTGGAGACTGAGCCCAGTCCCCCACCCAGCACCACACCCACCAGGAGCATCACGTGCATGTTGGCCCGCTTGCCGGTCAGCAGCCAGGAGTAGAGCAAGAGGCTCAGGGCCACCATCATCAGTAGCTGGAAAACAAAGGTTTCAAGGGTGCGAGCTGCAATCAGCCCGGCAGCGCCTGCAAGATAGATAGAGGCGGTGTGGATAGCAGCATAGAGAGCCTGAAAGCCCATAATGCCGGGGGTGATAATACGGTTATTAGTCACTGTTTGGAAGGCCACCGTGGCAACAGCCTGGCAAACAGCAGCCACCGCCATAGCAATAAGGGCATTAGAGCGACGCTCAGCAATAAGCCACCACTTGGGGGTGCCCGTCTCGAAGGGGTTGGCGTAGGCCAAAAGCCCAAAGGCTGCCAGGGCGGCAGTAACCGTCAGCGCAGCCAGTAAGACCCAATAGGTGCGGGCAGCAGCAGAGGTTTTGAAAGCCCCAGCGCTGCGCGCCGTACCTGCCCTACGGGAGGCGGGGCGGACGTCTGCACCGGTAACCTGTTCAGCCAGTGCGGACGCAGCCCCGCGGCTTTTCTTATTGACCTGCTGCTGCACGGGGGCGCCCCTTCACAATCAAACCGATGAAAACAATGGCACCGACAATACCCAAAATCACCGATACTGGGATTTCAAAGGGGGCGATAATGGTGCGCCCTATCAGGTCGCAGACAGTCACTACCCCGATGCCCGTCAGTGCCACCCAGGGTAGGTTTGACCGTAAATCATCACCACGGAACATGCTCACAATATTAGGAACAATCAGCCCCAAGAAAGGCAGGGCCCCTACCACCACGGTCACCACACCGGTAGCAATAGCAATCAGGGCGGTGCCCACCAGCATAATCTGGGCGTAGTTAAGACCCACGTTGGTGGCAAATTCCTGGCCCAGACCGGCAACTGTTAGACGATCGGCGTACCAAAAAATTGCTGCTACCACTAACAGCACCACCCACAGCACCTCGTACTGCCCCCTAATGACAGAGGTGAAGCTGCCGGCAAACCACACACCAAGATTCTGAAGCAGGTTAGTTTGTAGGGCGAAAAAGGTAGTGAAGGCTGAGACAACAGCACCGAGCATCATGCCCACAATCGGGACGATCAGGGAAGAGCGAAGCGAAACCCGCCGCAAGAAAAGGAAAAAGACCATGGACCCGATAAAGGCAAAGACGACTGCCGCTGTCATCTGCTGTAATAGGTTGGCGGCAGGGAAAAAGTAGAGCATAAAAAGCAGACCCAGACTGGCCCATTCGGTGGTACCTGTCGTTGTTGGTTCCACAAACTTATTTTGGGTCAGCATCTGCATCACCAGCCCACACATGGCCATAGCGGCGCCAGCCAGCACTAGGGCTATGGTCCGAGGGATGCGGGTAATGGCAAACATAACCGCCCCATCTGCCTGGTTAAAAATATCGTATTCCCCGGTCAGAAGAGAGAGCACAAGCAGGGCAATAATTGCCAAGCTAGCTAGCAGAAACTTGCCACTGACCAGAGAGTTTCTGGTGCGTCCTGCTCGGGTTGTTTCAACGGTCGTCATAAAAGCCCTTAAGGAGTCACCCCGCCGCATGCAGCAGGGTGACTCCTCTATTCGTGGTTATAGCCTCGTAGCAGGTGCCTTACTTGGCAGCTTCGAGCTGATCGGCAAAATCGTTAAGAATCTCGGTATAGGTGATGATGGATTCATTGGTATAAGTATCAGCCGGAGCGTAAACAATCTGATTCTTAGAGATTGCGGTGACCTTGGTCAAGGCGGCACTATCGTTAATGACATCTTGTGCCGCAGGTGAGCCCTCATCAGCAGTTGTACCAGCATCACGGTCTAGCACCAGCAGCCAGTCGGGGTTAGCTTCTGCGATGGCCTCCACAGAGATATCGTCGCCCTTGTGGTTATTTGAGGCGTTCTCAATCTCAAGGGCGGGCTTAAGCTCTAGAAGGTCAAAGACAGGCCCGTAGGTGCGCCCCAGAGAGGGCGCGATATAACCGATGTTACCGCCTGAGACGTTCACAGCCATGACAGTAGATTCACCATCGTAGGCTGCCTTGGCACGTGCGAGTGCAGCATCAAAATCTGCGATAAGCTGATCAGCTTCAGCCTGCTTACCAAAGATTTCACCCAGTGCTGTGACCTGGCGTTTTAGTTCAGCATCCAGGGGCTCGCCCTTGCGCGGCTCAAAATCTACGATAGCTGCCTGGGGGTTCAGCTCCTTGATAGCTTCGTAGTGCTGCGAGAAACGCTGACCAACGATAATCAGTTCTGGTTCTTCAGCAGCAAGTAGCTCAAGTTTGGGTTCACGGTGGGTACCAATATCGGTAATTCCTGAATCGTTCTTGTAGGTCTCAATAGTCACAGGAATCAGTGTAAGAGGGGCTGCCACCAGGTCAACGCCCCAAGACTCCAGTACCTCGAAAGTGCGGTTATCGGTTGCTGCTACTTTCTGGGGAGGCACAGCAACAGTCACATCACCGTAGTTATCGGTGACAGTAACAGTACCGGTTGACTGACTGACAGAAGCTGAGGATGACGCGGCAGATTCCTTAGATGCGTCGGTGCTACCTGCGCCACAAGCAGTAAGCGCCAGTGCTAGAAGGGAAGTGGCTGCAAGCAGGGAGATAGGGTTGGCCTTCACGGGTTTTCCTATATCTATAAATGGGATGATACGGGGTAGGCCTTAACAAGATGTAAGGCTCAACTTACCTAAGAATAGTTAGCCTCACCTTACTTTTTCAACCCAAAAACCCCTATTACGCAATATTTTTTTAACTTATTTACCGGTCACCTCTGGTTTCCCCCCCTAAAGAGCGGACGCAAGGAAGAGCCACCGGCCTTACCCCACAAAGAATTTACCCCTAGACAGCACAAAACCCCCACAAGAGCCCTCACGGGGCCCCTGCGGGGGTTTACATAAAGAAAGTTTAGCGCCTTAGAGGCAGAACTTACTCAGCGTCTGCGGTCTCACCCAGGAAGGAGGAGAGGTCAACAGCCTTGCCGTCTGCGTCCTTAACCTCAGCCTGTGCCAGGACAGCTGCCAGAGCCTTTGAACGGCGAACCTCGCCAACGATCATGCCGGACTGGCCTGAACCATCAAGCATCTGAGCGAACTGGTTGGGGTCCATGCCGTACTGCTGGCTCATGGTGATGATGTAATCAATGAGCTCTGACTGCTCGACAGAAACTTCTTCCTTCTCAGCAATGGCGTCAAGAATCATCTCGTTCTTGAAGGCACGCTCAGTGTTCTCACGAACCTCTGCACGATGCTCGTCGCTCTCGTGCTCCTCACCCTGACCGGAAGCCTTGAAGTGCTGCTCCAGCTGGTCTTCAATAACCTTCTCGGGAACGGGGATTTCAACCATTTCAACCAGAGCATCAAGCACCTTATCGCGTGCCTCTACACCCTGCTCGGCAGCCTTTGAATCAGCAGCCTGTTTCTTCAGGTCTTCCTTCAGTTCAGCAATGGTGTCGAACTCTGATGCCAGCTGAGCGAAGTCGTCATCAGCCTCAGGAAGCTCGCGCTCCTTCACAGCGGTAACCGCAACCTTAACGGTTGCTTCTTCACCAGCATGCTCGCCGCCAGCTAGTTTGGTGACGAAAGTTGCATCTTCACCAGCGGAGAGGCCAAGAACAGCCTCATCCAGACCGTCTAGCATGGTGCCGGAGCCAACCTGGTAGGACAGGTCGTTAGCAGCGTCAACCTCTTCGCCGTCAATCTCAGCGGCAATGTTGATGGTCAGGAAGTCTTCGTTAGCGGCGGGGCGCTCAACAGCCTTCAGAGTGCCAAAGCGGCCACGCAGGGCATCAAGAGCCTTCTGCTCATCTTCTTCGGTGACCTCTACGTTGGCGACCTCAACCTTGATACCTGAGTAGTCAGGCAGTTCAACCTCGGGGCGGACGGTAACCTCGATGGTCAGCTTAAGGTCTGCTTCACGGTTGCCCTCTTCAGGCTTAGAAACAATGTCAAGCTCGGGCTGCGCCAGGGGGGTCAGCTCGTTCTCAACCAGTGCCTGCTGGTAGAAGTTGTTCAGAGCATCGTTCAGGGCGTTCTCAACAACAAAGTCAAAGCCTGCACGCTGATCGATGAGAGCCTTGGGGGTCTTACCCTTACGGAAACCGGGAACCGAAATCTGGTTAGCCAGTGACTTGTAGGTGCGGTCAAGGTAGGTCTTGAACTCAGCGAAGGGAACCTCGACCTCGATCTTTGCGAGGGTCGGGTTGATCTTCTCGACGGCAGTCTTCACGTCCGTTGATCTCCTGATAACTTGATTGGAACCACCACCCGGAAAAGAGTGGGGTTAGATATAACGTTCTATAGAAAAACCCGCCGTTTCCGGCGGGTCGTTCTATTTCACGTCGGGGTGACAGGATTCGAACCTGCGATCTCCTGCTCCCAAAGCAGGCGCGTTAGCCAAGCTACGCCACACCCCGTTTGCACGGAAGGCACCACCCAGTTTAGCGCCTCCACCGTCTAAAACCTAACTCCCACCCCAATTACGCCCAGGGCGTGTTGAGAAACGCCCACACCACCCTAATTTGACAAGGCCCCACTCGACCAGGTTTACTGGAACACGTCCACAACGCTGGGCACCCTACGCGGGGATGTAGCTTAATGGTAAAGCCTCAGTCTTCCAAACTGATTACGCGGGTTCGATTCCCGTCATCCCCTCTCTTGCGGCTGTAGCTCAATGGTAGAGCGCACGCTTCCCAAGCCTGATACGCGGGTTCGATTCCCGTCAGCCGCTCGCCTACAACGGCCACTGTTACCAGTGGCCGTTACTGCTTTAACTCCATCCTGTGATTTAACCAGCCCTATAGAACCAAAAGACCGGATTCAGGCCATAAACCTAGGCCGCTACCGGAAACGAATCGGCACCTCAGGTTCCCCCAAAGACAGCATCAGACGATTAGCCCAGTTAAAGAAGGCCGAAGAATTAATCACATCAATAATGTCTGCGCAGTCCAAACCAACAGCACGAAGATTCTGAACATGCTGCTGACCAAAAGCAAGAGGCGTTTGAGTCAGCGCACGCGCAGCCTCCCCTATCGCATTCCACAAGGCGCTACCCAAATCAGCTTCAGCCCCTTGGTCAAGTAGACGCTCAACATCACCCAGCCTGCCTGTGGACTCTTCCAGAGTGCGACCGGCATGAACAGAAGCACAAAAAATGCAACCATTCATGCGAGAAACAACAGTGGCAGCAAGCTCACGCTCAGCCCGCCCAAGACCCCCAGAAACATTGTAAAAAATGTCTAAATCAGTCAAAGTACGGGCCTCTAAGGCAGCCGGGTTCAAGGACAGTAAACGAAAATAGGCAGACCCCACCCGCTCCGGGCGAATCATAGCTTGAACCTGCTCAGGGCTCAGCTGATCCTTACTAGGGGCAGGCACCCAGGGCTTCCAGCCCAAAGAATGGTGCACAAAACGTGTGGGAGGCACAATATCGGGGTAAGTCATCAGGTCGAACACTCCCCCAGTTAAACCAGAAGCCTGCCGCTTAGCAGAAGAAGCTACAGCTTTATTGGCCGCAGCATCGCTAGCCCCAGAAGGAACTGGCTCATACCGCTGTGCTTGGCTCCCGGCGTCCTGAGAATAGTGAGCCCCTACAACTGAGAGCCCCTGCACAACCCTCAACTGAAAAGTAAGAAAAGCCACCAATTGAGCTAGAGTAACCACCTCAGAGGCAGAAAAAACCTGAGCCAAAGGAGCAAGCCCCTCAGCGGTCGCATCCACCGGGTGAAACACCATATCGTGGGCATAATCAAAAGCAGCAACCAGCCGGGCAGACAAACCAGCAAGACCCTGAGTTGAAACCCAAGCCGATACCCCCGCAGGAGCAGGGCCCTGACCCATCACCGCTAAGGCAACCTCAACAGCATGGGCAACAACTGGTACCAGCTCTGGGTTCTCATCAGCTAAAAGATCGCTATAAAACTCAAAGGCGCTTGAGCGATGCAAACCAGCAACAAAAGCTGCCACCGCATACCGCTCAGGTAAATCGCCCTCCAGCAAAGCCTCAAACGACTTCTGTGCATTTTCTACAGCCTGAGGGCGCAAACTGCGTTCAGGTAGATCAGTAGCAGAAAGAAAATTAATAATATCGATTGTCATCAGACGTCCTTACCATCGATAACCAGCTAGAGGCCAAGGTTGAGGTGACCCTGACGGTAGCTCGCGCCAGGAATAGCATCAATTAGTGTCCGAGTAAATTCATGGGAAGGGTTATTAAAGACCTCAACAGTAGGCCCATACTCCACCTGGCGGCCGCGACTGAGCACCGATACCGTATCAGCAATCTGACGGACAACCGCCAAATCGTGGGAAATGAAAATATAGGTCAAACCCAGCTCCTTTTGGACCTCATCCAAAAGCCGCAGAATCTGGGCCTGAACAGTAACATCTAGAGCCGAAACCGCCTCATCAAAAACTACCAGCTCAGGTTCCACAATCATGGCACGGGCAATAGCCACCCGCTGACGCTGCCCACCAGAAAGCTCCCGAGGGCGGCGGTCAAGAAGAGTAGGGCTCAGAGCCACCAAATCTAAATAATGGGCCACCTTCTTACGAATCTCTCCCCTACTGAGCTGTGTAAGGTTGCGTAAACCTTCCCCGATCGCATCCCCAATAGTTTGACGGGGGTTAAGCGAAGAATAAGGGTTCTGGTAGACCATTTGCACTTTTTGCCGAAGCTCTTTACCCGGCCCAAGGGGCAGGCCATCAAGCAGCAAGGTCCCCTCAGTGGGGGTGCATAACCCGGCTATAGCTCGGCCAGCAGTGGTTTTACCTGAGCCAGATTCACCCACAATGGCGTGAGTAGCCCCCCGGCGGACGTCAAAAGTGAGGTCTTGTAGGGCTGTAAAGTCACCAAAGTGTTGAGTGAGATGCTCCACAGTTAAGAGGGGCTGTGAGTCCTCACCCCAGGGAATATGTGCTGTGTGCTCTTGGCGTTCTGTGCCTAAGTCTATATCGGTCACCAGCGAGGGGGCGTCTTGAAGTAACCGTTGGGTATAGCCTTCTTGGGGCTGAATCAACACGCTCGCCGCAGGGCCCTGTTCAACAATTTTGCCCTGGTTCATCACCACAATATGGTCGGCCCTATCACCGGCTACAGCAAGGTCATGGGTAATAAAGAGCACCCCAATACCCAGTTCTTCTTGCATGGTGTCAAGCAAGTCGAGAATCACCTTTTGGACGGTCACATCAAGGGCGCTAGTGGGCTCATCAGCTAGCAGCAAATCTGGTTCTAGAGCCAGGGCCGCTGCAATGAGTACACGCTGGTTCATACCGCCTGAAAGCTCATGAGGGTACTGGTGGTAGCGGCGCTGGGGGTCATCAATTCCAACCTTCGCCAAAAGGTCTAAAACCTTTTCTTTGACCTGATCTTGACGGTGAATTCTGAGCCCCTCCCCCACAGAAGCACCAATAGTTTTGGTGGGGTTGAGGGAATTGGTGGGATCTTGAGGAATGAGCCCGATGCGGGTACCCCGCATCTTTGAGGTAACGGGCTGGCCTGCTAGTTCCAGGCTGCTGAAAGTAACGCTGGCATTGCTGGCTAAAAGCCCCATGATAGCTAGAGCTGTGGTGGATTTACCGGACCCTGATTCACCCACAATTGCGGTGGTTTTTCCGGCCTCAACGGTAAGGTTCACGCCCTGGACGGCTTGGACGGGGCCCTGCTTGGTCTGGTAGCTAACATTGAGGTCTTTGATAGTGAGTAGGCTCATCGTGCAGCCTCCTTGGTGATGATGTGGCTCAGGTGGTTAGCAGCTAGGACCACTGCGACAATAATGGCACCCGGTAGCAGGGTCAGCCACCAGCTTATTGCCAAATAGGCCCGTGAATCAGCGATCAGTAGCCCCCACTCTGGGGTGGGCGGGGGTGTGCCGTAGCCAAGGAAGCCCAAGGTTGCCAGTTGCAGGAGGGCTGAGCCGAATTGAAGGGCAGCTAGGGCTAGGACGGGTGTGAGGGAGTTAGGCAGAATATGGTTGGTAAGCACCCGGAAAGTGCTGCTACCTAGCCCGTAGGCTGCCTCTACATAGCCGCTGTTGGCAACGGAAAGTACCTGGGAGCGGACCAGGCGGGCAAAGAGCGCGATGGAGGTGACACCTACGGCGATGGCAGCGTTAGTGGTGCCAAAGCCCATGATGATGAGGATTGAGAGACTTAGCAGTAGGGAGGGAATGGAAAGGAGCACATCTACCAGTCGCATCAGGACGGTGTCAGTGGCCCCCTTCAGGGTTCCAGCTAGAACTCCAAGGATAGTTCCGACCACCAACCCCACAGCAACAGCGATTAAAGCACCCAGTAGAGAGTGCCTTGCACCATAGACGACGCGGGTGTAGAGATCTCGGCCCACCGAGTCTGTGCCAAACCAGTGCTGTGAGCTGGGGGCAAGTAAGGCTGCATCGGTGCCCAGGGTGGGGTCTGCTGAGGTAAAGAGTGATGGGAAGAGAGCCCAAAAGGTAGCAATGATGAGCACAGCGTAGGCTAAGAAAGCTGTGGGTTTTGTGAAATAGTTGGTCATGATTGTTATGCCTTGTGTCGCAGCCGCGGGTCGAGCAGGGGGTAGAGAAGATCAACGATGAGGTTGATGAGCACGTAGGCGGCGGCAGCAACCACCACAATAGCCAGTAGCACCGGGGTGTCTCGGTTGGCTACGGCCTGAACCGTTAGGTTGCCTAGACCGGCTCGCCCGAAGACAGCTTCGGTCACAACGGCCCCACCCACAAGCTCACCGAAGAGCACACCGGCAAGCGTGATAGCTGGTAGTAAGGCATTGCGCAGAACATTGCGCCAAAAAATCCAGTTTTCTGTGGCTCCGCGGGCGGTTACTACCGTGATGAAAGGCTGGGTGTACACCTCATCGATACTGCGTATCAGCACCTGAGCCAGAGGGGCAGAAATCGGGACGGCTAGGGTCAACACAGGCAAGATGAGGTCTTGTAAATCTGTTGCCCCGTAGACCGGCACCCACCCTAACTGGAATGAAATGAATTGAATGAGAAGAATACCGATGAGGAAGCTAGGTATGGAGCTCATCGCTGGAGGAAGGGCACGGACGGCGCGGTTGAGCCAGGCCATCTGGGGCTGAGTGGCTAGGTAGGTGATAGCAAAAGCTAGGAGCAAAGCTGCCCCAAAGGCCAGCGTTGCCAGGGTGAGGGTGCTCGGTAGTGCTGCCTTCATAAGGTCAGTAATGGCTGTACCTGAGTTGACGGAGTAGCCAAAGTTACCCGTCAGGAAGTTCCCCAGAGTTGTGAAATATTGGAGGATAATCGGCCGGTCTGCCCCGTAGGAGGCTCTGATTTCGCTGATTTCAGCTTCAGATAAACCTAGTTCGGGGTTGGCGTAACGGGTGGTGATGGCGTCCCCCGGCAGGGCGGTTAAAAGGACGAAAGCTAAGGTGAAGGCTGCAAGCAGGACGAGGGCAGCCTGGCCTGTGCGCTGGATTAGGTAACGAGTTCTCATGGAGGGCCTTAGGCGGTGAAGGTTACGGCGTAGAAGCTGGGGCGGCCAATAGGGTCGGTGGTAAACCCCTGTACGAAGGGTTGTAGCCCAAAGACCTGAGGCTCTTCAAAGATGGGGATGGAGTAGGCTTTTTCAATCAGGATTTCCTGAATGCGGGCAGAAGCAGCCGCACGTTCTTCGGTTGTGGGTGCTTGGGCGACCTGGAAGGTGAGCTCTTCAAGCTCTGGGTCCCCTAGCTGGCCGGTCTTGGGGTCAAGGTTGAGCAAGGAGTTGCGGTTTTCACTGCAGTACTGGCTTTTGATGACGTCGTAGTCGGCTCGTCCAACCATGGAGGAATTGATGTGGATCAGGTTGGGGTCTTTCGTTGCTGCCCCTTGTGCTGAACGGTCACCAGGGAAAATGCTGATGTGGATTCCGATGCGTTTGAGTTGGGCCTGTATGACGGTAGATTGCTCACGGTTACGCGGCTGAACGGCGCTCCAGTTAACTGTGAGTTCTAGTCTTTGGCCGTCCTTACTTCTGATACCGTCTGCCCCTGGGACCCAGCCTGCCTCATCAAGTAAGGCGGCTGCCTGGGTAGGGTCGTAGGGGTAGGCTCCCTCATGGTTGACGTACCCGAAGGCTCCGCGGGCTAGGGGCCCGGTGGCCAGGGTGTAGCGCGGGGAGAAAAGGGTGGTAAGAATTTGCTGCCGGTCAATACCCAGGGCGATAGCTTTACGTACCCGGATGTCGGTCAGTAGGGGGTGCTGGAAGCGTAGGTCCCAGCAGTTGTTGACTCCGTTGGTGGCAGCGGCGACTATTTTTAGGCCTTTGTTAATGATGTGATCTTCAACAGGGGCCTCAATCTGGCGGGCTATCTGTGCCTGTTGAGCGATGAGGGCCCCTACCCGCACGCTGTCTTCACTTGCTAGTGCGATGGTGATGGTGTTGAGCCAGGGTCGGCCTTGGTGGGTGAGGTGGGGTGGGGCCCAGTTGTAGTCTTCTCGGGCGGTGAGGGTGAGTTCTGTTCCAAGTTTTTCGGAGGTGATGGTGAAGGGACCAGAGGCGATGATGTTAGGGGCGTTGCCGGGCCCAAACCCTGTGTTATCCAGCTCTAGGGTTGCGTTAGAGAGGATTGCTGCGTTCATGGAGCTGGTTGCTTGGGGGAAGCCTAGGGCTGGTTTTTCAAAGGAGAACCGTACCGTGTAGTCGTCGAGAACTTCACTGCCCAGGTAGCCGGTGATTTGTTCGGAGGCGGTGAGCTTGCGGGAGGTGTCCCCTTGCCCGTAGAGGTCAAAGTTTTTTGCTACGTTGTGGGCATCGACGGGGGTTCCGTCTGAGTGTGTGACGCCTTGACGCAGGGTGAAAGTGAATTGGGTTGCGTCTTGGCTGATGTCAGGTAGGGAGGTTGCCAGCCAGGGGTGTAGTTCTCTGGTGGTGGGGTCTTGGTAGAGCAGGCGGTCTGCAATGTTGTTCATAATGCCGCTGTTGGGGTAGAAGCCCACCGATGGCGGGTAGAGGGTGGTCCAGGTGGATGAATCCAGGTAGGTGAGGTGTCGGCTCTGGGTAAGGTTTGAGGTGCTTGGGGTGGTGCAGGCGGTCAGTAGCCCCACGCTCCCGGTGCTTAAAAGTGTTAGGTATTGACGCCTTGTCAGTGCCACAGGCTTATTCCTTTGGGTGTGAGTGATGATTGGGGTATGTGCTGGTGCGGGTTGCGAATTATTACACCAGGTGATTCTTGCTGCGTGTGCTGGTGATAGGTTTGAAAAAAGTAAAAGTCAGATTTTGTGTGCACAACACTATTTCAGTTCAAGCAGAAAGTTTCAAAGTGGCCGTAGCAAACGTAACAATTGTAGGGGTTGGCCCTCGCGGCATTTCCGTTCTGGAGCGTTTAGGGGCAGCTAGCCCTGAGCAACCTATAGTTCTGCATCTTGTCGATTCTTCTGAGCTTGGTTCCGGTGCTATTTGGGAGACCCAGCAGACACGTACCTTGTGCATGAACACCTTAGCTGGTGCGGTGACTTTGTTTACTGAGCCTGGTTCTTCGGTGGGCCTACCGGTTTTCCCTGGCCCTACCATGTTTGAGTGGATTCAGGCCATTCGGGGTGATGATGATGCTCCTGAGTACCAGATGTATCAGACCTACCCGGCTAATGCCCAGGCTGAGGTTTTCTCAGAGGGTTTAGCGGAGCTGATTTCTTCATTTGCTGATGAGATTGCGGTAACTCGCACGGAGTCTAACCCTTCTCGTGCCCTCTATGGGGCTTACCTGCGGTGGTGCTTTGAGGTTGCTTTACACCGCCTACCCCAGAATGTGACTGTTGAGAAGCATCAGGCTCGGGCTGTGTCTCTGACGGAGATTGAGGCTGATGGTCTCAAGCTAGATAAAATCACCCTTTCTGATGGTTCAACCATTTTCTCTCACGCAACGGTTTTGGCTCTTGGCTGGGTGACTCCTTCTGATACGTCCCACGAGGCGCTGTTGGCCCAGTCGTCCTTGCCTTGGGTGCGTCCGGCTAACCCTGTTGAGCAGGATCTTTCGGCTATTCCTAGCGCTCAGAGCCAGAAGCTTACCTTGGTGCGCGGTTTAGGTATGGGCTTTTTTGATGTGATGGCCCTGGTGACCATAGGACGCGGCGGCTCCTTTATCGAGGACGCTTCAGCTCGCTCTGGCTTGCGATATGAGCCTAGCGGCCAGGAGCCCTTGATGGTGATTGGCTCAGGCCGAGGCTACCCCTTTTTGCCCAAGAGTGAGTACGGTGATTTGCCGCCGGTTGCCCCGACTCCTGCCTTTGACCGTGTCTTTGATGAGCTGTCACAGCACTCTGAGCCGATTTCTTTCCAGGATCAGGTCTACCCGGCTATCCTTGCTGATGCTCAGGCTGAGGACCCAACCTTTGATGTTGACTACTGGTTTAACCCGCTCGCCAATTTCTCTGGTGACATCAGCGAATTGACGGATTATCTGGGCCAGCGGCTCACTGAGGATATCCAGCAGGCCAAGCTTGCTCAGGCTAGCCCTTTGAAGAATGCCCTGTGGGTCATTTCCTCAGTTCGTAAGCGCGTATCGATTCTAGGTGCTGGTGGGCGTTACACCGACACCGCTGACGTCTCACAGTTTATGAGAATGGGGCAGATGGTCGGATCAGGCCCTCCCCTCTTTAGGTCCCGCCAGCTCCTAGCTCTCCTTGATGCGGGTCTGATCCGTTTCATTGGTGCAGCCCCGAGCGTAGAGGCAACCGATGCGGGCTGGAAGATGGTCAGCCCCACTACCGGTGAGCCTGTTGTAGGTGAGGTTCTGGTGGATGCCTGGATGCATAACCCCAATACCTTTAGCACCCTGGACCCCTTGTTAGTTTCTCTGCGTGAGCGTATGCGCCCCTTTGCTGGTACTGGTTCCCCTGAAACTGATCCTGTGAGCCGGGCCCTGGTACACCCTGATGGTAGCCAGGATCCACGCCTGCTCTTGATTGGTATCCCCACTGCTGGGCAGCACCCTGACACCACCATTTCTCCCATGCCGGGCACCGACCCGCTCTTTTTGCAGGAGACCGATAAGGCCGCTCAGAGCCTGCTCAAGATGGTCGCTAGCGTCTAGAATGGAAAAAGTACCCACACTTTTGACCACAAGGTTGACCTTTTCATGGCTATAGCACCCTCTCGTTTCGCCCCGGCTTGCGCTCTACTTGCTACCAGCGTCCTGATACTTACAGGTTGCGGTAAGGAGAGTTCCAGCACCTCTGCGAGCGCTGAAGCTAGCATCTCTACACCTAGTGCCGCTGCCACCCCATCGCCTAGCGATAGCCCTACCATCGAAGCGACGGCTGAGACGAGCAGTGCTGAGCCTGCCCCGGTTGAAAGAGCTGAGGAACCGGCACCGGCTACTAGTGTGCTCACGCCCCCGGTCAATGATGGTTTCACTATTGACCCAGCTTCTTTGGCTACCGCTGATTTAGTGACCGGGGCCCCGGTCGCTGATGTGAACGCCTATAGTTTTGCTGCGGCCGATCAGCCCTCTGTGGTCTTTCAGACCCCAGATTCTCAGGTTGCCTGTCTCATGCAGCCTTACGGTGTGTTTTGTATGACCGATGACTCTAAGAACTGGGTGTTGCAGTCGGTGTCTATGGGCCCTGATGATACGGAGCCTCGTACGGTACAGGCTCGTGGGCGGGCTGCTACGCATGATTGGTTTAAGACCAATACGGTGTTGCCTGAAGGGCAGTCTATTAGCTGGATGGGTATGACCTGTACGGCTACCGGGCCGGCGAGTGTGCAGTGTCATGATGGTGCCCACGGTTTTAATCTTTCTGATCTTCCTGACCGTTAAAGCCTGAGAAGAGTAAGGGCCCCCGTCATTATGTCGGGGGCCCTTTTCTTGTGTGCCTGGTTGTCTAGCCCTAAGGTGCTGGGGGTAGAGAATCTTCTAGTGTTGGCAGCCTGGGCACCAGTAGAGTTTTCTGCCGGAGAGCTCTTCCATGGCGATGGTAGAGCCGCAGCGGGTGCAGGTTTGGCCCTGGCGGTGGTAGACGTAGTTGGCGTGCTCAGGCCAGGCCTCAGTTTCTGGGATGCCTGGGCGGTCTTCTGGCTCGGTCGTGATAATTCGGCCTAGGCGCACACCGATTTCAAGCAGGTGCTTGTTATCGGCCCAGAGAGCTTCAAGCTGTTGGGCGCTACATTCTTTGCCCGGTGTGAAGGGGTCAATCTGGGTGCGGTAGAGGGATTCTGCGCGGAAGATGTTCCCGACTCCCGAGATGGCCTTTTGGTCCATGAGGACTACACCGATGGGGCGGCTTGTTTTTGCTGCTGCGGTGTAGAAGGCTTTCGGGTCTGCGTCTGGGTTTAGTGGGTCAGGGCCCAGTTTAGCTCGTGTGGCTGCTAGGTCTTCAGGAGTAAGTGTGCGGCAAATGGTAGGGCCTACCAGGTCGGCCCAGCCGTGGTCTGAGACCAGGCGGACGCGGGTGGTCGGCCGAGGCTCAGGAGGGGTAGCTGAATGCTCGGTGTGGTGGTCTTCTTTCTCGCCAATCTTACGGGGTGCCCCGATGGATGAGGCCCCGGTAAAGTGCTTGTCCCCGCCGAAGGTGAAGGCCCCGTAGATTCCTAGGTGTACGTTGAGGTACAGGTCGTTGGAGAACCTGGCAAAGAGGTGTTTGCCGTGGGCAAAGGCAGAGTCGAAGACTTGGCCATCGAGTAGGGCGGCGCCGTCAGAGAATCTTCCTTGGGGGCTGGTGACCGTCAGTTGCTCACCGGCAAAAACGTCGGTGAGCTGACGGGCCAGGCGGTGGATGGAGTGCCCTTCTGGCATTAGCTCTCGTAGCTGTCGATCTGTTTGCCGGCGATTTTTCCGGTCTGCTCGTATTCAGCCATCTGGCCGATGCGGCGGGTGTGGCGTTCTTCGCCGGTCCATTCGGTGGTGAGGAAGGTTTTGATAATCTCTAGGGCTTCTTCCTTGGTGTGTTGGCGTCCGCCGACTGCAACGACCTGGGCGTTGTTGTGTTCGCGGGCTAGGGCGGCGGTGTCGTGGTTCCAGGCTAGGGCGGCGCGGATTCCTTCAACCTTGTTAGCAGCCATCTGTTCGCCGTTACCTGAGCCGCCTAGGACGATGCCTAGAGAATCTAGGCCAGCTGCTCGGTCTGCGCGCACGGCCAGGGCGGCGTTGATGCAGAAGCTGGGGTAGTCATCGAGGGCGTCGTATTCTGCCGGGCCGTGGTCGACCATTTCGTAGCCGGCTTCGGTGAGGGCTTCGATGAGGTAGTGGCTAAGTTCTAGGCCTGCGTGGTCGGTTGCGATGTGTACGCGCACGGTGTCTCCTTTGGTTGTGGTGGGTGGGGCTGGTGGACCGCACTGTAATTTAGTTATGTGAATCACTGGTGTGCACTTAGAATGGGGAATATATGTGCTGTGTATTGCCCTATATACGATTGTAGGTCACCTACAGTTGCCCTGCGGCTTGTTGACTGTGTTATTTGCACGGTGCAGGCCTCTGTTCAGATGTGATTGATGAAGGATTCCTGATGCCTGGAATGAATTTGACCCGTGCCGAAGCTGAGAAGAGAGCGTCTGTGATTCAGCGTGTGCATTCCTACACTGTTGAGCTTGACCTAACACGCGGTGAGCGTGTCTTTGGCTCTCGGACGGTAGTACGGTTTGATGCGATCCCCGGCAGTGAAACCTTTATCGATGCTATTACTGATACGGTGCACAGTATTGTGCTCAATGGTGAGCCTGTGCCGACGTCCGCCGCTGACGGGGCGCGTATAGCTTTGCCTTCCCTCGCTGAGCACAATGAGCTGGTCATTGAGGCAGATATGCTCTACACCAATACGGGTGAGGGGCTGCACCGCTTTGTGGACCCGGTAGATGGTGAGGTGTATCTTTACTCGCAGTTTGAGGTGCCTGATTCTCGCCGGGTCTACCCGGTCTTTGAGCAGCCTGATCTGAAGGCTGAGTTCCAGTTCCTGGTGACGGCCCCGGCCCACTGGGTTGTGGTGTCTAATCAACCAGAGACCTCGGTTGAGGAGGTTCCCGGTGGTAAAAAGTGGACCTTTGCCCCTACCCCACGGATGTCCTCCTACATTACTGCTATCATTGCCGGGCCCTATGCTAGTGTGCACTCGTCTTTGACCAATAGTGAGGGGCGTGAGGTGAAGCTGGGTTGCTACGCCCGCCAGTCTTTGATGGGGCACCTGGATGCTGATGAAATCTTCCACATTACCCGCCAGGGTTTTGAGTTCTTTGAAGAGCAGTTTTCAACCCCCTACCCCTTTGAGAAGTATGACCAGCTCTTTGTGCCCGAGTTTAACGCCGGAGCTATGGAGAACGCTGGTGCAGTGACCTTTTTGGAGAACTATATTTTCCGTTCTAAGGTAACTGAGGCCATGGTGGAGCGTCGTGCTATTACCATCTTGCACGAGCTTGCCCACATGTGGTTTGGTGACCTGGTCACCATGAAGTGGTGGAACGATCTATGGTTGAATGAGTCTTTTGCTGAGTTCATGTCAACCTTGGCTGCTGCTGAGAACACCCGCTTTGCCCCTGAAGCCTGGGCTACCTTTTCGGCCTCAGAAAAGACCTGGGCCTACAATCAGGATCAGCTCTCTTCCACCCACCCCATTGTTGCCCCGATTAGTGACTTGCAGGATGTTCAGGTCAATTTCGATGGCATTACCTATGCCAAGGGCGCCTCTGTGCTACGCCAGCTAGTGGCCTGGGTGGGGCAGGATAACTTCATGGCCGCCCTCACAGTCTATTTTGAGAAGCACGCCTACGGTAACACTGTGCTCGATGACCTCTTAGATGAGCTGGAGGCAACCAGCGGACGCGATGTGCGCACCTGGTCCCAGCTCTGGCTAGAGACTGCCGGGGTCAATACCCTCACCACCGAGGTGGAAGAAGCAGAAGATGGCACCATTTCCCGCCTGGCCCTGCGCCAAAGCTACGCTGAGGGCTTTGAAACCCTGCGCCCCCACCGCCTGGTCATTGGTTTCTATAACCTGGACGGTGAAGTGCTCACCCGCACTGAGCGCCTAGAAATAGATGTGGAAGGCCAGGTAACTGAGGTGCCCATGGCCGTAGGAGCCCAGCGCCCCGATTTGATTCTGGTCAACGATGAGGATCTAGCCTACGCCAAGATTCGCCTGGATGAGCGCTCCCGCGCCACCGCCATAGCCCACCTGGGCGCTATTGATTCGTCTCTTGCCCGCGGTGTGGTCTGGGGTTCTCTCTGGGATACTGTCCGAGACGCCCAGATGCCCGCCCATCAGTTTGTTGAACTGGTACTGGGTAATATCGGGGCAGAAACGAATTCTACGGCCGTCCGTACCCAACTGCTGAATCTTGAGACCACCCTGCGCGCTTACTTGAACCCCGCCCACGCTGATGCTCTTCGGGCTGAGGCAGCTGACCGTATCTGGCAGCTAGCCCAGGGGGCAGAAGCTGGCTCAGACAACCAGTTCCAGCTGGTGGGCACCTTCGCCCGGCTAGCTCACACTTCCAGCCAACTTGATAGGGTGGCGGCCCTGCTCGATGGCACCACCACTCTCGATGGCCTGGATATTGATACCGACCTACGCTGGAACCTGCTGGTATCCCTGGCAGCAGGCGGGCGCGTGACCGCCACCGAGATTGATGCCGCCTTAGCAGAAGATAACACCTCGAACGGCCAGCAGGCAGCAGCCACCGCTAAGGCCGCTATCCCCACGGCTAAGGCCAAGGCAGAAACCTGGCGCGCAGTAGTTGAAACAGGCGAACTGTCTAACATTGTGCAGCGCTCAGCTATTCTCGGCTTCTACCGGGGCGCCCCTGAAGTCTCAGAACCCTACATTGACCGCTACTTTGAGGCTATTGAAGGAGTCTGGCGCGAACGCTCCCACGAGATTTCAAGCCAGATTATCGGCGGGCTCTTCCCCCGCTTCTACACCCAAGAAGTTCTCGACAAAGTCGAAACCTACCTCGCCTCCCTACCTGAGGACGCAGCCGCTCTCAAGCGTCAGGTAGCAGAAGGACGCGACGCCCTAGCTCGTGCGCTGAAAGTACAGGCTGCAGACCGAACGGTCGATGAGCGTTCTTTCTACTACCAGGTCGGTGGCCGACCGGTTTTTGAAAAGCTCTGCCGAGAGTTCTACGCCCGTGTAGAAGCTGACCCAGAGTTTCGGGCCATGTACCCCGATGAGGATTTGGGCCCAGCAGAGCGCCGCCTTCTCATGTTTCTTGAGCAGTACTGGGGCGGGCCCAAGACCTACCAGATAGAGCGTGGCCACCCGCGCCTGCGTATGCGCCACAACCCTTTCTATGTGGGCCCCAAGGAGCGTGATATGTGGTTGAGATACATGCGTGAGGCCATGGACACCCTGAAGCTTTCTCCCCTGCACGATGCTGAAATGTGGGCCTACTTTGACCGGGCGGCTCACGCCATGCAAAACCGCGCCCAGTAAAGGTTATGAGGCTACTAAGGTTATGAGGCTACTGTGGGAGCTGCCGAATACACCAGCACATGCCCGGCCCGCGCTGAGATGCGCGCCCAGCGTCCGCTAGAAAAAACAGGCATCGGCTCAGTAGCCCTTGGCGGCAAGAAACCCAGCACCTCCAAGGCAAAAGCTGCCCCAGTCGGTAGATTCACAGGAGTATCAGCTGCTTCTAAAGGGGAAGACCAGATACGTGAGCGGACGGTTGCCACCACCGCATGCCCCGGATTGGCGGGAAGCGCCCCGTCTACAGCGGATATTCCCTCCTGGGCAGCAGCGCGGGCATGGTCGGAGAGGTAAAACCCTTTCTTCTCCCACCCACTACGCGGAACGGTTCGCCCAACCCAAGGAGCGGTGACGGTCACCGGGGGCAGGGCCAGGGCAAGCCCTGCCTCTTCGATACGGGCTAGCCGGTCGAGAAGAGCTGCCGCCTCAACCGTAAGATCAACCTCGGCAGGCTGGGTCAACTTAATAGCCCGCAAACCGATAACCGTAGGGGTCACATCAAGCAACGTCTCTGGTGCAAGCAGGCACGCCGAGACCCCCAGTACTTGGCCGCTGGCCTCTAGCCGAACAGCAGCCTGCGGGTCCACAGAACGGGCCCGGGTAAGAAAGGTCGCCAGATCACGGGCCGTTGCGGCATCGGGCAGGTAAAGGTAGTCGGTGTAATCAGAGAGCTTCTGCTCGGTCATATCACGGGCTTTCAGACAAGAGAGGGCGGTCTATTCACACACCACCCTATCGCAGAAACTAGGCTGCACTTCCCATGGCATAAGAAAAATGGGGCTGCCTGTGAGAGAGTTTAACTATGAGTCATCAAACCCTAGAAAGTCTCTCCCCTACCCAAAAATTATTGGCCATGCTCGATCTCACTCCCGGCGGGGCGTCCGCCCACGAGCAGGTCTTTAGTGCCCTCACGCTCACCAAAGAATCTCCCCGCATCTTCGGCGGGCAGGTACTAGCCCAGGCCATTATGGCCGCAGCCCAGACCGTTGAAGATAAAAGGCTTCACTCCTTGCACGGCTATTTTCTGCGGCCCGGTGATGTGGAGACTGACCTCTCCTACGGGGCTGAGACCCTGAACGATGCCAGGTCATTTTCTACCCGCAGGGTACAGGCCTACCAGGGCGGGCAACCTATTTTCTCCTGCATTGCTTCCTTCCAGACCCCTGCCCAGGGGCCCGACCACAGCAGCCCCATGCCGCAGAATCTACCAGCCCCAGAAAGCCTACCCACCACAGCCAATCTGCTGGGGCACCTGCAGGTACCCATCGCCCAGAAGGTCTCCTACACTCGCCCCTTCGATGTTCGGCACGTCACCACCCCGCTGTATCTAAGCCCCGATGAAAACCCTCAACCGGTCAACATGGTCTGGTTTAAAACCTTTGAGGCTCTACCAGATAACCCTGCTCTGCATCAGGCTGCTCTCGCCTACGCCTCGGACTACACCCAGCTTGAACCGGTCCTACGCCAGCACGGCAAGGTGTGGTTAGAGCCCGGTATGAAGGTGGCCTCTCTTGATCACGCCCTATGGTTTCACCGCCCTGCCCGGGCCGATGAGTGGCTGCTTCTCGTGCAAGAATCGCCCAGCTCCCAGGAGGCCCGCGGGCTATCTGTGGGTAAGATTTTCAGCCAGGACGGTGTACATGTAGCCACCGTAGCCCAAGAAGCGATGATTCGTCTCCCCGAGTACCGCGACCAGTAACGAAAGAAAAGAAAAATCCCTCCTGCCTTTATCGGCAGGAGGGATTTTTCGTGGGCGCAGAGTTTGCTTGCGTTAGCTAACGACTTCACTCGGCTCAGAGCCTCACAGTCGGTTGGCTCTTATGCGATCGCGTACTCGCACCCGGTGAACTCACCTTATCGGGTGAGCTTACGGTGAACTACGCGGTGGGGCTTTGCAGCCTCAGGGCCCAAACGCTCAACCTTGTTCTTCTCGTAGGACTCGAAGTTACCCTCGAACCAGTACCACTTATCGGGCTGCTCGTCGGTGCCTTCCCAGGCCAGAATGTGGGTGGCTACTCTGTCGAGGAACCAACGGTCGTGAGAGACCACAACAGCACAGCCGGGGAATTCCAGCAGGGCGTTCTCCAAGGAAGTGAGGGTTTCAACATCCAGGTCGTTGGTCGGTTCGTCCAGCAGCAAGAGGTTACCGCCCTGTTTGAGGGTCAGCGCTAGGTTCAGACGGTTACGCTCACCACCGGAAAGCACACCTGCCTTCTTCTGCTGATCCGGGCCCTTAAAACCAAAAGCTGAGACGTAGGCGCGTGAGGGCATTTCTACCTGCCCTACCTGGATGTAGTCCAAGCCGTCTGAAACAACTTCCCACAGTGACTTTTCAGGGTCGATGTTGGCACGGTTCTGATCAACGTAGGAAATCTTGACGGTTTCACCGATTTTGAGGCTACCGCCATCAAGAGGCTCAAGGCCAACAATGGTCTTGAACAGGGTTGACTTACCTACACCGTTGGGGCCGATAACACCAACGATGCCGTTACGGGGCAGGGAGAAGGAGAGGCCGTTGATGAGGGAACGCCCATCAAAACCCTTCTGCAGGTTCTCTGCTTCAATAACGACGTTACCCAGGCGGGGCCCTGGGGGAATCTGGATTTCTTCAAAGTCCAGCTTACGGGTCTTCTCAGCCTCAGCTGCCATCTCCTCATAACGGGCCAGACGGGCCTTTGACTTAGCCTGACGCCCCTTAGTGTTAGAGCGGACCCACTCCAGCTCTTCTTCCAAGCGCTTAGCGAGCTTAGCGTCCTTCTTGCCCTGAACTTCAAGGCGAGCGCGCTTCTTATCCAAGTAAGTAGAGTAGTTACCCTCGTAGGGGTAGAGGTTACCGCGATCTACTTCAGCAATCCATTCTGCAACGTGGTCAAGGAAGTAGCGGTCGTGGGTAATGGCAATGACGGCACCCTCATAGGACTGTAGGTGCTGTTCTAGCCAAAGGACGGATTCTGCGTCCAGGTGGTTGGTAGGCTCATCGAGCAGCAGCAGGTCGGGCTTCTGCAGTAGGAGCTTACATAGTGCTACGCGGCGGCGTTCACCACCGGAGAGGTGGGTGACGGGTGAGTCCCCGGGAGGGCAGCGCAAAGCGTCCATAGCCTGCTCTAGCTGGGAGTCGATGTCCCAGGCGTTAGCGGCGTCAATGGCTTCTTGCAGTTTGCCCATTTCTTCCATGAGCGCATCGAAGTCAGCGTCCGGGTTGGCCATCTCTTCTGAGATTTCGTTGTAGCGAACAATCTTTTCGTAGATTTCGCCGACGCCTTCTTGGACGTTGCCCAGCACGGTCTTCTCTTCATTTAGAGGGGGCTCCTGCATGAGGATGCCTACGGTGTAACCCTCTGATAGTCGTGCTTCACCGTTGGAGGGGGTATCAAGACCCGCCATGATTTTTAGGATGGTTGATTTACCGGCACCGTTGGGGCCGACCATACCGATTTTTGCACCGGGGAAGAACGACATGGATACGTCGTTAAGGATGACTTTGTCGCCCACAGTTTTGCGGGCTTTAGTCATGGTGTAGATAAATTCTGCCATGCGTTTAAGCCTACCGGTTGATGTCAAGCTCTTGGGGGGTTAGGGCAGGGCATCTCTAAGAATCTTAGTGTGAGTTTGCCCTGCCCCCAGTTTTTCTTATGCCCTTCAGTGGGTAAGGGCTACAGCAGCTTCATCTAATTCAGCATCGGCGGTCAGACCTGAATCAGTCTCTTGTGCCCCCGCTCCTGATGAGTGGTTCTCTAGGGGTGTTTTATCGGCCGGTGGTAGAGAATCATAGCCCTGGTGTACCGCCGGCTCCCCTGATACTTGTTCGTTGAGCGTGCGGTCAGTCTCATCAACATCTGGTTTGCGATCTGTCACGCGGGCAAAATTTGCTAGCCCATAGGTGAGGTCGTGGCCGATACTGGTGGCATCTACTTCGATGCTGGTGCCCGGTGAACCATCTGACCTTTCAAACTGTTTGACGCGGAGCCGGCCGGTAACTAGCACAGGCTGGCCTACTTTCAGGCTTCTGGCGCTGTTGTAAGCCAGGGCTCTGAAAGAGTTGACGGTGTACCAGTTGGTTGAGCCTTCTTTCCAGGTGCCGCTGGCAGCATCAAACCAGCGGGGCGTGGAGGCGATGCGGAAGTTGGTGACCGGGGTATTGCCCTTGGGTAAGAATTTTTGGGTGGGTGCGGTTGCGATGAAGCCTCGGATGGTGACGGTATCGGTCATGGCTCCTCCTTGAGGTATGGGTCAATCAGGTATCTCAAGGGTTACACCGGTAAGTGTGGTGGAGCCAGAAGAATCCTTGCTGTGGATAACTTTTTCCGTGAGATGGTGCGCTAGCGCACCCAAAATTGGTGAAGTTATGACGCGCCCCACCGCTTATATAACGGTTTTTGTTCACACCTCTAGCAGGCAACATCTCTTAGTCGCCCATGCGGCAAGCTACAGCAGATCAGGTGCCAGGGGTTTCTAGCCCGCATGGTCAAAATAGGCTTGCACAGCCTGACTGGCCACCTCATAACCTACCTGCTGGTCAGCAAAGCCTTTACCCAACAGAGCAATTGAATAGGTTGAGCTTTCAGTTCTGACCACACCCACTGAGTTAATATGCCAGGCCCCGGTATCTTCTTGTATCCAACCATTTTTGACGGACACATCAGTAACAGGCTCCCCCGCTACAAGCTGACCGTGTTGGGAGCCCACACCCCAGGCTTGTGACCAGTCCAAGGGCACCATCTTTTCGAGCAGGAATTGCGCGTCAGCGGCGTTAACCCACTCAACAGTATCCACAATGGCCCGCATGATACACACCTGGTCTTCAGCCCAGGTTTGGTTATCGCCCCAGTTCCCTGCTGTTCGGGTTTCTGTTAGGCCCAGAAGTTCATAGGTTTTATTGAGGGATTCTGCGCTCGCGGTAGATTCTCCTTTATTCGACCCGAATCTGCTGTAAATCTCGATGGTTGCATTGTTATCGGAGTAGGTGATGGAGGCCTCGATGAGAGCTTTCTCTTCGTCGGTCAGTAGGCGCTTTTCAAAGGCTGCGAGTCTGAGCAAGGTGAGGGAGATAGGAACCTTAACGATAGAGGCCTCATAGGTCCATTGGTCGCCTCGGTGCAGAAAGAGGTTATCTGCGCTGTGGTTATAGACCGCCAAGCTGAGGGTGATACCGTGTTCTGCTTCTAGCTGGCTCAGTACTTGGTTGATGTCTACATCCTGGGCTTCATTGGTATGTTTCCCGCCGTTTGCTGTGGGTTGGATGCGCTCTTGGGCAGGGCCGCAGGCTACGAGTAGGGAGCTGAGGGCTAGGGTGAGCCCGGTTCCTGCAAGCATTGTTCGGCGAGATAGGGAGGGCGCGGACGCTGGTGCGCCGCTGAGCGTTTCAGGCAGGTGAGCTGTAGACATGCACTCTAGTTTATTCCCAATGTGTCCAGTTTTCCTCTGTCTATGCTGAGCTGTGCGACTACCCCGTGGAGCTCACTTCGAGAGGAAGTGTTCATCAGCCGGGGGTGATTGTTAGATAACTTACCTCATTTTTTACTTGATCATAAAAATATCCCTCACTTGTTGTACCAAGTGAGGGATATATTGTGCGCCCCAGGAGGGAGTCGAACCCCCGACCAAGAGATTAGAAGGCTCCTGCTCTATCCACTGAGCTACTGAGGCTAGCGCTGTTCAATATTAGCCTGTAGCCGGGCAAAAGTCACTTTTACCGGTATTGGCCGAGGCCAACGTCCGCCCGGGGGCGTTTTAGATGGTGACCTCGTAGAGGGCTGAACGCTGGCCGCGGCGAAGGACACGGCGGGTTGCTGGGTCGAAGAAGACTAGCCAGAAGGCGTAGGCTACGCTGAGCACTGCTGCGATGAGGCGGCCGATATTCTGGTCGAAGTTTTCGAGGTAGGGCGAGACGGCGAGCTGGTCTGATACCCCGTACATGACGAAGAAGAGGGTGGTGAGGAAGTAGAAATCTAGCTGCCAGTCGGTGCGCACACCGGCTACTACCAGGAGGGGGATGAACCAGAGTAAGTACCAGGACTGGAGCATAGGTGAGAAGATGACGACCATGGCTAGGGCTAGGCCGGTGCGGCGGATGAGGTTTTCGTCTTTTCCGATGAACATCACCACCACAGCTAGCACCATACCGATGAGTTTCCCTAGGGAGAAGAAGGTGTCGCGTACCGAGTTCGCTAGGGCGTTATCGCCGGTAATGGATACTAGGATTTGGTTGATTTGTAGCCCGAGGAAGCCGATGGGGGTGAACCAGATGTATTGGCCCCCGGTGGTGGCTAGGGCGCCGATCCACCCGAAGCCTAGGTCGGTGATACTCCCGAGTACCCATAGCTCTGCCATGGAGATAGCTAGAGTCATGGCCCAGAAGGTAAAGCGGCGGTGCCAGCTTGCTCCCCTACCGGCCCAGAAGAGCCCAATGAAGGGGAGGGTTACCAGGGCGATAGGCTTAATTGCCACAGCAGCGGTAACTAGGGTAATCCCCAAAAGCCCGCCTACTGTATCTCGGCGAGCTGCCGCATGGTAGACCCCGGCTAGCACTAGCCCTGTCATGAGGGCGTCATTGTGAGAGGAGGTGATGAAGGCGGCGATAAAGAGGGGGTTAGCTAGGACCAGCCAGTTAGCGCGGACGCCGTTGATGCCGTGGAGTTTTGCCAGCTTGGGCACGTAGATGGCGATGAGGCCCACGCCGATGAGGGCAACGATCCTAAAGAGGTAGAGGGCAGTGTCTACAGAGTCACCGGCGAGTTGGGCGACCCATTGTTCAATCAGCAAGAAGATGGGCCCATAGGGTGGGGCAGATTCTGCCCACATCTGATCAGCACCGTATTGGAAGAAGTTGTTGACTGAAGATACCCCGTATTCGTAGGGGTTGAGCCCTGATGCCATGACGCGCCCCTGTGCGAAGTAGGAGAAGACGTCACGGCTGTAGAGGGGTAGGGCAAAGAGTTGTGGGAGCATCCAGCAGATGGTTGCTGCGGTTGCCCAGCGGCGTGCCCGCCGATCCCAGACGAGTAGTTTTTGTACCATGCGCAGCCATTCGCGGCAGAGCATCATGGACCCTACCACGAGCAGGGCGATGCAGGTGATGAGCCCGGGAGTGGTGTAGCGTAGCGGGATAATCCAGTCCACTCGGCGGAATGGGGAAGTATCTGCTAGCCATCCCACGCCAAAGGATGCGAACATCACCAGCAGGGAGCCGATGATTCCGAAGATGAGGGTACGCAGGGGGCTACCCGAGACATAGTAGGCTGTTTTGGGGTTATATCGATGCACTGGGATGCTATCGGTGTGGATGTGCGCTGTTCTGGGGCTCATGGTCCTCCTGGCCGGGCGGAAGAGTACACCTGATTTTACCCGGCCGTTTCCCCCTGTTAGACACCGGCAGGGCTCTGCTGACTAAAAATCTGCTGTGGGTTAGAGCTAAGAGGGGGTAGATTGGTGCTGTGTCTATTTCTAATGAACGTATCGTATGGATTGATTGTGAGATGACGGGCCTTTCCCTTGAGCGGGATGCCCTGATTGAGGTTGCTGCCCTGGTTACTGACGGGGATCTCAATATTTTGGGTGATGGTGTGGATGTCGTCATTAAGCCTGAGCCTGAGGCTCTTGAGCAGATGGATGATTTTGTGCGTAATATGCACACGGTCTCTGGCCTGTTAGATGATTTGGATCAGGGTATCACTATGGCTGAGGCTCAGCAGCTTGTGCTTGATTATGTGAAGCAGTGGGTCCCTGAGCCGCGTAAGGCTGTGCTGGGTGGTAACTCGGTGGGCACTGATAAGACTTTTTTGGTGCGTGATATGCCGGAGTTGGTTGATTATCTGCACTACCGGGTGATTGATGTTTCTACAATCAAGGAGCTTTCCCGCCGCTGGTTTGAGAAGGCTACCTATAATGCCCCGGCTAAGACTGGTAATCACCGGGCTTTGGGTGATATTCAGGATTCTATTGACGAGTTGCGTTATTACCGTGGCACGGTTTTTGTTCCTTCTCCTGGCCCTGATAGTGCCACTGCGCAGAAGGTTGCCCAGGAGGTTGCGGCGACCCGTCAGCAGATTAGCCCAGCTTAGTGGGTGTAGGTGGGCGGACGGTGTCAGCAGCTTGCCAGCGTCCGCCTGATTCTCTTACCTGCGGGGCTCGTGAGCGTACTCACCCTCGTATCTGCCTTTTTGATTTGCGGGGAATAAAAACTGGGTGTAAGCTAGTATCCGTTGCCAAAACAAGCCGGTCGCTGAGTCGGTAGTTTTTGTGAACATGGTGGTCGTAGCTCAGTTGGCAGAGCGCCTGGTTGTGGTCCAGGAGGTCGCGGGTTCAACCCCCGTCGATCACCCCATGTAAAAGGGCTGCTACGATTTTTATCGTAGCAGCCCTTTTTGTTTTTCTTGAAAGGTTTTCTCATGACTGTTTTGCCTATCGTTATCCACGGTAACCCGGTGTTGCACCGCCCGGCCGCTCCGGTGACCTCTTTCGATGATGAGTTGCGCAAGCTTATTGACGATATGTATGAGACTCAGGATGTCTCTAACGGTGTGGGCTTGGCTGCCCCCCAGGTGGGTGTGGGCCTGCGCCTTTTTACCTATACATTTGAAAATGAGGACGGCGTTCCCCCGGTTGGTGTGGTGGTGAACCCGGTTTTGACCTTGGGCAAAATTTCAACGGCTGACCCTGACCCTTACGATGAGGTTGAGGGTTGCCTGTCTTTCCCTGGTTATTCTTTCCCCCTCAAGCGTGCCGAGTGGGTGACCGTTAACGGGTTCGATGGTGAGGGTAACCCTTTGAAGTTTGAGGCAACTGGCTGGTTTGCCCGTGTGATGCAGCATGAGACTGACCACCTTGATGGCAAGCTCTATGTGAACCGTTTGAACGCTAAGTACAGCAAGAAGTACAAGAAGGTTGTGAAGGCTGAGGGCTGGACTACTGAGGGTAATACCTGGACTCCGGGTGTGGACCCTGACCCTTTCGGCCACTAGAGCATAAAGAACGGGACGCCCGATAAGCCGGGTTCTGTACCTGCCCTGAGGCAGGTGGCAATCATCCATCTAGACCCGTCGTTGCCAGCGGGTTCAAGCAGCCTACCCGGGCGCTTCACCGCACTGGTTACTGGCGCGCCCTGTTTGGCCTTGCTCCGGGTGGGGTTTACCGAGCTACCGCAGTCACCTGCGGTACTGGTGAGCTTTTACCTCACCTTTTCACCCTTACCCCCTTGGTGGGGCGGTTTATTTTCTGTGGCACTGGCCTGCAGGTTACCCTGAGTCGACGTTATCGACCACCCTGTGCTGTGGAGCCCGGACTTTCCTCGAAGCTGTTTCTGCCTCGCGATTGCCTGGGCGTCCCGTTCTGGGGTTCTACTTTACTACACTGGTGGGTATGTTGATTTTGTTTCCGCCGTCTGAGGGTAAGACTCCTGCCACATCTGGTCCGGGGGTTGAGTTGGGTGAGCTGGTGGCTCCTGCGCTAACGGAGGCTCGTGAGGCTGTGGCAGATGAGTTGGTGCGGGTCAGTGGTTTACCTGATGCGGCTAAGCTTTTGAAGGTGGGCCCGTCTTTGGTGGTTGAGGTTGAGCGAAATACCCGCTTGTGGGAGGAGCCTGCGGCGGCAGCGTCTGAGATATATTCGGGGGTTTTGTTTGAGGCTTTTGGGTATAGTTCTTTGGGGGCGCAGGCGTGTGAGCGGGCGGATAGGGCGGTGCTGGTTTTCTCTGCTGTGTGGGGTCTTGTGAGGCTGACCGATCGTATTCCGGCTTATCGTTTGTCGATGGGTACTCGTTTGGGTGAGATTGGTGATCTAGCGAAGTTTTGGCGGGGTGAGCTGGGCAGGCCGCTGGCTGAGTTGACCGGGGATCAGCTGGTGGTTGATGGGCGTTCTGCTGCCTATGCGAAGGCGTGGGCTCCTGCCCCGCAACGTCATGTTTTGGTGAGGGTTGAGAGGGTTGCTGCTGATGGTAGCCGCAAGGTTGTCTCTCATATGGCTAAGCATTATCGGGGCTTGCTGGGCCGCTACTTGGTGGAGCAGGGTTTGACTGATATTGAGGACGCCGGTGAGCTGGCTGAAGTCTTGCAGGAGGGGTTTGAGGTGGAGCTGCTCTCCCCCACCGAGAAGAAGCCAGGTGTTATGACTCTTCTGGTGAGGGACTAGTTCTTTAGCGGGTTGAGGCGGAGCCTGATACGTCCCCGGTGGAAACGGTGAAATCCCAGGGGTCGGTGTTGAGGGTTGAGACGTAGGTGTCGATAGTGAAGCCTCGCTCCTCCAGTTTTTCGGTGAGGTGGCGGGCTACCCCGTCCATCCAGAGCCATTCACTGGCGAAGTGGGAGCAGTCGATAAGGGCTGGGGTGCCGCCACTGATGAGGGCTTGTTCGCGAGCTTCTGAGGCTGGGTGGTGGCGTAGATCAGCGGTGATGTAAACATCTGCTTTTGCGGTGCGCACCTGGTCAAAGAGGGAGTCCCCAGCACCGGTGCAGAGGGCTATTTTTTGCACCTTTTGATTAGGACGCCCTGCAATGCGTAGCCCTCCTGCTGTTGCTGGAATAAAGTCTGCTATTTTTTCGGCTAGTTCCTTGAGGCTGATAGGGGCAGGTAAGCTGCCGATACGGCCGATGCCCACGCGGGCGTCCGCCCCTTCTATTTCTCGTGTCTCTTCACCGGATAGGATCTCGGTATCTGTGATTCCCAGCTTGTCCATGAAGGCATCATTAGTGCCGTGCGGGGCAGAGTCTACGTTGGTGTGGGCCCCTAACAAACCGCAACTGGCCTCGATGAGGGTGTGCACGATTTCGCCCTTGTAGTCGGTATCGGGCAAGAAGGAGGCCCCACGCAGGAGTAGGGGGTGGTGGGTGATGAGTAGCCCGGCACCTTTCTGGGCTGCTTCTTGGGCTGTTGCTACGGTGGCGTCCACCGCGAATCCCACAGTGGTAACAGGAGCGTCGGAGCGGCCCAGAACTAGGCCAACAGCGTCCCATTTTTCGGCGATAGCGGGTGGGAAGAGGTCGTGGAAGGCCTGGGTTACATGGTTGAGTGTGGGGGTTGAGAGTTCAGTCATGCCCCCTATTCTGTCATGAGTGAGCAGCCGGGAATAAGACCGTCAAGCCCCTGGTTACTCCTAGCATGCAAAGTTTTGTTTTAGGCGGCGGCTGCTTTTGGTGCATAGATGCTGTCTACCGCCAGTTTGAAGGAATTACCGCCAGCATCGCTGGTTACACCGGCGGGCACACCGCTAACCCTACCTACCAGGAGGTCTGTTCGGGAACGACAGGCCACGTTGAGGTGGTCAAGGTGGAGTTCGATGAGACTATCATCCCGGCTGAAACCGTGCTCGATATTTTCTTCACTTCTCATGACCCTACGAGTTGGGATAGGCAGGGGGCGGACGCCGGCACCCAGTACCGTTCAGCCCTCTACTACCAGGGGGAGGAGCAAAAAGCCCTCTTTCAGGCAGCACTTGAGAGGGCCTCACAGTGGTGGGAGCAGCCCATCGTGACAGTGCTAGAACCTCTAGGTACTTTCTATGAGGCTGAGGACTACCACCAGAACTACTATGCCCGTAACCCCTACCAGGGCTACTGTATGGCTGTCATTAACCCCAAGCTGGCTAAGACTAGGGAACATTACGCCAGGTTTCTTAGAAGTTAAGCCCTCCCCCTTTGTTTCGTAGACTAGAGGGCGAACCATCTATCGCTTCCACCTGAAAGGTGTAACCATGTCAAAGATGTACAAGAACATCACCGAAGTTGTCGGCAGCACTCCCCTCATCCGCCTCAACCGCCTGGATGCAGACCTGCCCGGCAACATCGCGGTGAAGCTGGAATTTTACAACCCCGCTAACTCTGTTAAAGACCGCATCGGTGTCGCTATTATCAACGCCGCCGAGAAGTCAGGTGCTCTCAAGCCTGGCGGAACTATCGTTGAAGGAACCTCAGGCAACACCGGTATCGCCCTAGCAATGGTAGGTGCCGCTCGTGGCTACAAGGTCATCCTGACCATGCCCGAAACCATGAGCAACGAGCGTCGCGTCATGCTACGCGCCTACGGCGCTGAAATCGTGCTGACCCCCGGTTCTGAGGGTATGCGCGGTGCCGTTGAGAAGGCCAAGGAAATCGTAGCCTCCACCGAGAACGCTATTTTGGCCTCACAGTTCTCCAACGACGCTAACCCCGAGATCCACTACAAGACCACCGGCCCCGAGATTTGGGAAGCTACCGAGGGTAAGGTTGATATCTTCGTTGCTGGTGTGGGCACCGGTGGCACCGTCTCAGGTGCCGGTAAGTACCTCAAGGAGCAGAACCCCGAGGTAAAAATCGTTGCTGTTGAGCCCAAGGATTCTCCCCTACTCACCGAGGGCAAGGCTGGCCCCCACAAGATTCAGGGCCTGGGCGCTAACTTCGTGCCTGACACTCTCAACCGCGACATCTACGACGCTGTCGCAGACGTAGCTATTGACGATGCTGTAGCCACCGCCCGCAAGCTAGGCATAGAAGAAGGCATCCTCGGCGGTATCTCTTCCGGTGCTGCTGTCTGGGCAGCTCTTGAAGAGGCTAAGAAGAGCGAGAACGCCGAGAAGCTGATTGTCGCTATCGTCCCTGACTTTGGCGAACGCTACATCTCCACTCTGCTCTACGAAGACATCCGCGGCTAAAAACGCCACCGCAGACGTCGGGCACCTCGCTGATTAGCAGCGGGGTGCCCGCTCCTATGAAGGGCGTATAATTCCATTCGGGCCCTGCCCGGGTGTGACCTACATATTTCGGGTGAGACGGAATTTCGTTCTGCCGGTGACTGTTGTAGAGTTCAGCAGGAGCGCTATCAGGGCTCCCCTGCCCATAATGTTGAGGAGAAGCATGAGTTTCCGAGCGCGCCTGCGTGAAGACTTAGACACCGTCAAAGCACATGACCCCGCAGCCCGCGGTGATATGGAAATCATCATCAACTATTCGGGTATGCACGCGATTTGGGCCCACCGGGTAGCCCATAAACTCTGGCAGACAGAATCTACCCGAACCTTAGCCCGCACCCTGAGCCAGTTTGCCCGGTTCATGACGGGCATTGAAATTCACCCCGGTGCAACCATCGGCCGGCGCTTCTTCATTGACCACGGCATGGGGGTAGTTATCGGTGAGACCGCTGAAATCGGCAATGACGTCATGCTGTATCACGGGGTGACCTTGGGTGGGCGTTCACTTGAGAAGGGTAAACGCCACCCCACCATTGGCGACCGGGTAACTATCGGTGCTGGCGCCAAGATTTTGGGCCCTGTTCTTATCGGTGCTGGCTCCGCAATTGGTGGTAATTCTGTGGTCGTGCATGACCACCCGGAGGACTCCATTATTACCGGTATCCCGGCTCGCTCGCGTCCGCGCACCCCAGAGAATAAGAAGCCGCTGGTGGATGCTGTGGAGTATGTGGACCCCACCATGTGGATCTAGCTCTACCCCTAAGTGCAACAATGCCCTATCACATGCAGGTGTGATAGGGCATTGTTTCATACTGTTTTGTGCCCCGCCTGCACGAGCACGGCGGGGCGCAGATTGATGAGCCTCAGGGGTGGCTAGTGGGTGTGGGAGTCCTCAGCGTTAATTTCGCTGCGGTCGCCGCTCCATTCGGTGTGCCACATGCCCTCAGAGTCGATACGACCGTAGGTGTGAGCGCCAAAGAAGTCACGCTGGCCCTGGATGAGGGCAGCAGGCAGACGCTTGCGGCGCAGGCCGTCGTAGTAGCTCAAGGATGAGGCAAAGACAGGAACGGGAACGCCCTCAGCAGTTGCCTTGGCAACCACACGGCGCCATGAGGGAACGAGTTCTTCCATGAGCTTCTTGAAGCCAGGAGCCAGGAGCATGTTGGCGGGGGCATCGTCCTTATAGGCGTTCATGATTTCGCCTAGCAGTTCTGCGCGAATGATGCAGCCGGCACGCCAGAGGCCAGCAATAACATCGAGCTTAAGGTCCCAACCGTATTCGTCACCGGCCTTGGCCAGCATATCTAGACCCTGAGCGTATGAAACTAGCTTAGAAGCGAAAAGGGCCTTGCGGACGTCCTCAATGAACTCTTCATCACCGTTAGCAACAGCGGTTGTTGCGATTAGACCAGCAGGCAGTTCTTCTTGGGCCTGCTTTCGGGCCTCAACGGCACTTGATGAGAGTGCGCGTGCAAAAACGGATTCGGCGATAGCAGAGACGGGAACACCGAGGTCAAGGGCTGCCTGTACGGTCCAGCGGCCGGTACCCTTCTGGCCTGCTTGGTCAACGATGATATCGACCAGGGGCTTGCCGGTTTTAGCATCCACCTGGGCTAGGACCTCAGCGGTAATTTCGATGAGGTAAGAGTTGAGCTCAGTGGCGTTCCACTGGGTGAAGATTTCTGCTTGGGTAGCAGGTTCGAGCCCTGCAACGGTGCGGAGCAAGTCGTAGGCTTCGCCGATGACCTGCATGTCAGCGTATTCGATACCGTTGTGCACCATCTTGACGAAGTGGCCGGCACCGCCGGTTGAGATCCAGGCGCAGCAGGGGTCACCGTTGGGTGCTTTGGCTGAAATTTTTTCGAGCAGGGGGCCTAGGGATTCGTAGGACTTAGCTGAGCCACCGGGCATGATGGAGGGGCCGTTCAGGGCGCCTTCTTCACCGCCAGAGACACCGATACCAACAAAGTGCAGACCCTTTTCAGCAAGGGCACGCTCACGGCGGATGGTGTCAGGGAAGTGAGAGTTACCGCCATCAATGATGACATCCCCTTCATCGAGCAGAGGTTCGAGTTGAGCGATCACAGCATCAACGGGGGCACCTGCCTTGACCATAATCAGGATGCGGCGGGGAGCTTCAAGGGAGTCGACCAGTTCCTGCAGGGTTTCGGTGCGCACGAAGTCGCCTTCATTGCCATGAGCTTCAAGCAGGGCGTCAGTTTTTTCAACGGAGCGGTTGTGCAGGGCAACAGTGTAGCCATTGCGGGCCAGGTTGCGGGCCAGGTTCGCACCCATGACGGCCAGGCCGGTTACACCAATTTGTGCCTTACGAGCAGTATTGTTTTCAGTCATACCTTTAAGACTACGCTGACCGGCTCAATTTGTGCTTCAGCAGCGGGTGAGATGAAGCAAACTCTCACATTCTGGGAGCCTGTTGCCGTTCCCTCACGGTCTTTGTCAAAAGGCGCAGGTGGCTCCCCCATAGGGGCGGGCCCGCTAGGGCGGATCAGAAAGTGCGAGAGGAGCGCGGCCTGATGCCGCGCTCCTTCCCAGGTGAGGGTATACCGCTTATCCTCGTGCGGTGTGAGTAATTGTTGAGACGGTAGCAGAAGAACCCTCATAAGTGTAGGTGGCAAGGTAGCCTGAGTAGAGGCCGCTTATTCCATCTACGCCCATGGAGCCATCTTCCGCAGTAAAACGGCCGGCGATATTGGTGGAGATATCTGTCTGCTTAACGGCCTGTGAGACAGCGGGAGAACTAGCTATAAAGTAAGTAGGCCCTGTGTTATAGGTTGCGGTGTAGATCAGGAAGTCGGCGGATGATGCTGTGGTTCCATCAGCTAGAAGTACAGTGGCCTGGTCAGAGGGTTTCATGGGGGCCCATACGGTCGCACCTACCCCGTAGTGAATATTCACTTCATCAATCGTGTAGGCCTTATTGCGGGGAATAAGCAGATAGTAGGTGAGTTCGGTAAGAAGGGCAGTAGTATCGGTGCCATCTATCTGATAGAGACGGAAGCCGGTTGAGCCACCCTCCATAAGGGTCTGGATGGTTTGGCCGGTGAAGTTCACCAGGTCTGTTGATCCAGCACTCTCGAAACTATAGAAGTCGTTTGATCCTTGGGCTACAAGGGTAGTGGAGGGCGATGCGGCGTAGGCAGGAATCGCAGCAGTTGCAAGGACGGCAGGTGCAGCCCAAGTAGCGCCCTGAAGCAGAGTACGACGTGAAGTAGTCACAGTAGGTTTCCCCTCTAATGTGTTTGGGTGTGCAGAGTAAAACTGAGCTATCAGTTTATCTAGAATGTACGCGTTGACAGGGGAAAACTGCGCCTAGATAGTACCCACATATGCGCCCACACTCCTCCATATATGTGCCCACATCTAGGGATAAAGTCGAGAAATAAAAAAGTCCCGCACCGAAGTGCGGGACTTATCTGTGGGTCCTACCGGGATCGAACCGATGACATCCACGGTGTAAACGTGGCGCTCTACCAGCTGAGCTAAAGACCCTTATGTCTCTTCCGCGTTATCTCTCGCGGCGACATGTAATACTCTACGCAAGCTAAAACCCTCGCGCAAATCGAAAACCGCCCATAAGGCACAAAAAGAGTCAATTTTCTGCCTATTTTTCACAGACAGGGTTCAGAAAATACCTATTTGACATGGGGTTATATTTTTCTTAAAAAATTATTAAATTTTTTTCTACCACCAACCTTTCATCAGCAGAGCCTACGAAAAAGGGCCCCCGTCCACCACGACGAAAGACCCTCATCTTCATTTCCCCTGCTTCATAACCAAGCGTGAAGCAGCCCAGTCTTGAGCTAGAGACTCAGTTGTAGTCACATGTAAACCAGCAAGTGGAGCAGCTTCTTGAATTTCGGCCGGAGGAACATAACCCTCTCGACCAGACTTGGGGGTCATCAGCCAAACCACACCGCCCTCATCTAGAGTTGCCAGAACGTCCATAAGCCCGTCAACCAAATCACCATCTTCGGCACGCCACCACAGCAAGATACCATCGACGACTTCTTGATCATCTTCATCTAGCAGCTCTGTGCCCAGAAAATCCTCCAGGTCATCACGCAAATCGAAGTCAACGTCCTCATCGTAGCCAAACTCCTGCAATAGGCTGCCAGCAGGCAGGCCCAGCTTCAGGCCAACAGTCTCTTTAGTAGCACCGGTGGCGCTCACGTATGTCCTCCAAGAATCAACAGCAAAAGTAACAGGCCGTCATAATTCAGACCCAGCCCGCCTCCATTCATTAGACACAGCCAAGTGCACAGAGGCGTTCTTAGTTCCTACTGAACACGCTTCAAGGCCCCAAATCAACAGAACACGGCCAAAATAGGTCAGCTATTTTCACCTTTATAAAAAGAAGAGACAAGTGACGGCTAACTCACACTACTTAATTCTTCAAACCACATCCATAAAACGGGTAATTTGTGACAACATAGAAGGGAAGTTGTCTTAGCGGCTACCTCCGGTAGCGTAAGGCATACATCCAAGGTTCGCCGGGCGCATCCGCTGCCGCAGGTGAACATAACCCCCTACAACAAAGAGAGGTTGACTAGTGGGACCCTCAGAAACGAACGACTTCGTTTTAAGTGCACTAACCAACAGCTTCACCGACAACGATCCTGAAGAAACCAATGAGTGGATTGAGTCTTTCGACGACCTAGTTGAGGCTCACGGCACCGAACGCGCACAGTTCATCGTACGATCACTCATGCAGCGTGCAGGTCAGAAGTCAATCACCGTACCCATGGTGACCACCACTGACTACATCAACACCATTCCTGTCGACCAGGAACCCGAATACCCCGGTGATGAGCAGCTTGAACGCCGCTACCGCGCAATGCTGCGCTGGAATGCAGCCGTCATGGTTCACCGTGCACAGAAAGCTACCCTAGGCGTTGGTGGCCACATTTCCTCCTACGCTGGTGTAGCGACCCTCTACGAAGTAGGTTTCAACCACTTCTTCCGTGGCCGCAACCACCCCGGTGGT
The DNA here is from genome assembly GCF_053544675.1 of Rothia sp. 32237D007AR. Taxonomy (NCBI): domain Bacteria; kingdom Bacillati; phylum Actinomycetota; class Actinomycetes; order Micrococcales; family Micrococcaceae; genus Rothia; species Rothia sp. 32237D007AR. The sequence goes on from NZ_JBPPUO010000005.1 coordinate 89,808, forward strand.
GGAGACCAGGTCTTCTTCCAGGGCCACTCCTCACCCGGTAACTACGCACGTGCCTTCCTCGAAGGTCGCATTACCGAAGAGCAGCTCGACGGCTTCCGTCAGGAAAAGACCAAGCAGGGTAACCACCTGCCCTCTTACCCCCACCCCCGCAACCTGCCTGACTTCTGGCAGTTCCCCACCGTTTCTATGGGTCTTGGCCCCTTGAACGCAATCCACCAGGCACAGTTCAACAAGTACCTGCACAACCGCGGCATCAAGGACACCTCCGACCAGAACGTCTGGGCCTTCCTGGGCGACGGTGAAATGGACGAGCCCGAGTCACGCGGTGCTCTGCAGCTAGCTGCCAACGACAAGCTCGACAACCTGACCTTCGTCGTCAACTGTAACCTACAGCGTCTGGACGGCCCCGTTCGTGGTAACGGCAAGATCGTTCAGGAACTTGAAGCCTTCTTCCGCGGCGCAGGCTGGAACGTCATCAAGGTCCTCTGGGGCCGCGAATGGGACTCCCTGCTCGAAAAGGACAAGTCAGGCGAACTCGTCCGCATCATGAACGAGACCCTCGACGGTGACTACCAGACCTACAAGGCTGAGTCCGGCGGCTTCGTCCGCGAGCACTTCTTTGGCCAGACCCCTGAGACCAAGGAACTCGTTGCAGACATGAGCGACGACGAGATCTGGGCTCTGAAGCGCGGTGCACATGACTACCAGAAGGTCTACTCAGCTTTCAAGGCAGCTGTAGAGCACAAGGGTCAGCCCACCGTTATTCTTGCTCAGTCTGTTAAGGGCTACGGCTTGGGCCCCTCCTTCGAGGCTCGTAACGCTACCCACCAGATGAAGAAGATGACGATGGAAGACTTGAAGAACTTCCGCGACCACCTTCGCATCCCCATCTCTGACGAAGAGCTGGAGAAGGACCTCTACAACCCGCCTTACTACCACCCCGGTAAGGACTCAGAAGAGTACAAGTACCTCATGGCTCGCCGTGAGGAACTGGGCGGTTTCGTCCCCTCACGCAAGAACGCTCAGCCCAAGATCACCCTGCCTTCTGACAAGGCATACAAGGGTGCACTCAAGGGCACCGGCAAGCAGATGGCTGCTACCACCATGGCCTTCGTACGTCTGCTCAAGGACCTCATGCGTGAGAAGGACTTCGGCCACCGTATCGTGCCCATCATCCCCGATGAGGCTCGTACCTTCGGTATGGACTCCTACTTCCCCACCGCAAAGATTTACAACCCCAACGGCCAGAACTACCTGCCCGTTGACCGTGAACTGATGCTGGCCTACAAGGAATCACCTGAGGGCAAGATTATCCACGTAGGTATTAACGAAGCCGGTGCTACATCTGCCTTCACCGCTGTCGGTTCCTCCTACGACACCCACGGCGAGCCGATGATTCCGGTTTACGTCTTCTACTCAATGTTTGGTTTCCAGCGCACCGGCGATGCCTTCTGGGCAGCAGCTGACCAGCTGTGCCGCGGTTTCATCATGGGTGCAACTGCTGGCCGTACCACCCTTACCGGTGAAGGTCTGCAGCACGCCGATGGCCACTCACCTGTTCTGGCCGGTACTAACCCCGCAGTAATCCACTACGACCCTGCCTACGGTTACGAAATCGGTCACATCGTCAAGCGCGGTATCGAGCACATGTACGGTGATAAGGACGAAGACCACAACGTCATGTACTACATCACCGTTTACAACGAGCCTATTCAGCACCCCGCTGAACCCGAGAATCTCGATGTTGACGGCCTGCTTGGTGGTATCTACCGCCTGCAGGAGGCAAAGAACGATGGCCCCCGCGCCCAGCTTCTTGCCTCAGGTGTTGCCGTTCCCTGGGCAGTCAAGGCACAGCAGCTCCTTGCCGAGGACTGGGGCGTCTCAGCAGACGTCTGGTCAGTTACCTCATGGACCAGCCTGCGCCGCGATGGTCTTGCCGCCGAGCGTGAACTGCTGAAGAGCCCTTCAGCTACCCCCCGCACCCCCTTCGTTGCCCAGCAGCTTGAGGGTGCAACCGGCCCCATTGTTGCCGTGTCTGACTACCAGACCGACCTGATGGACGGTATCCGCCAGTTCGTTCCCAACGAATTTGCATCCCTGGGTACTGACGGCTTCGGCTTCTCAGACACCCGCGCCGGTGCTCGCCGCTTCTTCAAGATCGACGCCGAGTCCATCGTCGTCCGCACCCTGCAGATGCTAGCTAAGCGTGGCGAAGTCCCCGCTGACGCACCTGCTAAGGCCTTCGAGAAGTACGACCTGGACAACCTCAACGCAGGTTCTTCAGGCACCTCCGGTGGCGACGCCTAAGCCTCTGTGCTAATCGTTCACTCCTGTGAGTGAGCTACGGTGGCCCCCACGGTATATACCGTGGGGGCCACCGCCACAATATCCCCATTTCTAGGTGTGAGATTTCTTGGCTTTTGATATTGAGAGCTGTACTGGCACGGCTAACGCCCTGACAGGAGTAGGATAGTTATTTAAACAAAGTACTAAGAACTTTCAAGTTCTAGATTTCAAACTCTACTTTCAAGGCGGTTACGCGTGATAGCACTGGTGTGCCCCGGCCAGGGGTCGCAGAAGCCCGGGTTCCTCTCCAACTGGTTAGACGTAAACGGGGTACGCCCCCACCTCGAACAGCTCTCAGAAGCTGTGGAGCTTGACCTGATTCATTACGGCACCGAAGCCGATGAAGAAACCATCAAAGACACCGCTATTGCCCAACCCCTCATCGTGGCCGCTGGGCTAGTAACCGGCCGCCTGGCCCAACAAGCCCTCACAGGGCACAACCTCATCTTTGCCGGCCACTCAGTAGGCGAAATTACCGCCTCAGCCCTAGCCGGCGTCCTGAGCGAAGAAGAGGCCATGCGCTTTATCAAGGTGCGTGCAACTGGCATGGCTCAGGCTGCTGCTTCTTCCCCCACCGGCATGGCTGCTGTACTCGGCGGAGTTGAAGATGAGGTCCGCACCGCCATTGCCGAGGCGCACCTGACTGCTGCAAACTCCAACGGTGGCGGGCAGATTGTTGCTGCTGGCTCCCTAGAGGCGCTAGCAGCCTTCGCTGAGAACCCGCCCGCCAAGACCCGCGTCATTCCGCTGAAGGTAGCAGGTGCCTTCCACACCGACTACATGGCAGCAGCCCAAAAACCCCTGGCAGATTTTGCTGCTGGCCTCTCCCCCGCAGAACCCACTGCAGAACTGCTCTCTAACTACGACGGTCAGCCCATTATCTCAGGTGCAGCAGCCCTTGAATCATTGGTAGCTCAGGTGACCCGCCCCGTCCGCTGGGATCTGTGCATGGCAACCCTCTCCGAGCGTGAAGTAACCCGTCTAGTTGAGGTTGCCCCCGCGGGCACCCTAGTTGGCCTGGCAAAGCGCGCAATGCGTGGCACTCCCACCTCAGCTATCAACACCCCCGAAGACCTAACCGCCCTAGCCCAAGCCCTGCAGGCCTAAAATTCTCCCGAAAGGACCTCTCTATGCCTACCCTCAAACAGGTTGAGATGAACCGTTACTCCCGTATCTTGGGCTACGGCGCCTGCCGCCCCGACCTTATCGTCACTAACAACGATGTGGCCGGCCCCATCGACTCCTCAGATGAGTGGATCGTTCAGCGCACCGGCATTAAGACCCGCCACCGTGCATCAGAAAAGATTTCTGTGACAGATTTGGCCGTTGGCGCAGCCAAGGACGCCCTCGCCGCTGCAGGTGTACAGGGTGAAGAGCTGGACGCCATTATTGTTGCCACCATCTCCCACCCTTACGCCACCCCCTCCCTGGCAACCCTAGTAGCTGAAGCAGTCGGTTCTAAGGCTCCCGCCTACGATATTTCAGCAGCCTGCGCTGGCTTCTGCTATGGCATCGCCCAGGCCGACGCCCTAGTACGCTCAGGCACCGCCCAGAAAGTACTGGTCATGGGTGTTGAAAAGCTCTCAGACCTCATCGATAGCACCGAACGCACCATCTCCTTCCTGCTCGGCGACGGCGCTGGCGCAGCGGTAGTAGGTGTCTCCGATCAGCCCGGTATCGGCCCCACCATCTGGGGTTCAGACGGCGAACGCTGGAACGCAGTTGGCATGACCCACTCCATGCTCGATATTCGTAACCGTGACTTTGTGGCAAACCCGGTCCAAGAGGGCGAGAAAATCTGGCCGACCCTGCGCCAGGACGGCCAGACCGTCTTCCGCTGGGCTGTATGGGAGATGGCTAAGGTAGCACAGCAGGCTCTCGACGCTGCCGGTATCACCGCAGATGACCTGGGCGCCCTAGTGACCCACCAGGCGAATATGCGCATCATTGACCAGATGGTCAAGACCCTCAAACTCCCTGAGAGCGTTATGGTAGCCCGCGATATTGAATGCTCCGGTAACACCTCTGCAGCCTCCGTTCCCTTGGCTGCCCACCAGCTACTCCAGGACAACCCCGAACTATCTGGTAAGTTTGCCCTGCAGATTGGGTTCGGTGCGGGCCTAGCCTACGCGGCCCAGGTTGTAGCCCTTCCCTAATGTGCCTTAGGGAAGATACATGGGGCGGGCATCCGCACCATAGTTTGGTTAATTGTTAGATTTATTTCAAAAATTAGGTGACGTCACAGTTTAGCTTTGTGCGGGCTAGGGGCTACACTCAATTTTGGAAGCTAAAGTGGGTACTGCCCACTTAACCCTTAACTGCTGCGCACACCTGCGCGGTGAGTTACTCCAGTGGCCACAGGCCACTCATACTAAGACGAAGGAGCCATCATGGCAGATCAGAACGAAATCCTCGCAGGTCTTGCAGAAATCGTGAACGAAGAGACCGGTGTAGAGGTTGAGGACGTCCAGCTCGAGAAGTCCTTCACCGAAGACCTGGACATCGACTCCATCTCAATGATGACCATTGTTGTAAACGCTGAGGAAAAGTTCGGCGTAACCATCCCCGACGAAGAGGTCAAGAACCTGAAGACCGTCGGCGACGCTGTTACCTTCATCGCTAACGCCTAAGACGCGTTTAACCAGGTTGGGCACGCTCGAATCGTGCCCAACCTGCTTTTTATTCTTACCCCCACCAACCCAAGACTGTATTCGAAGGAATCAAGCATGACGCGTAAAGTTGTGGTTACCGGCCTCGGCGCCACCACCCCCATCGGCGGGGATGTTCCGACGACCTGGAAAAATGCGCTTGCAGGTGTCTCAGGCATTACCACTATTGAAGAGCCCTGGATTGAGGAATTCGACCTGCCAGTTTCTATCGCTGGCCGTGCAGCTGTAGAGGCTGTTGAGTCAGGCCGACTCACCAAGGTCGAGGCCAAGCGCCTAGACCCCTCAGGGCAGTTGGCTCTAGTTGCCGCCCGTGAAGCCTGGGAAGATGCCGGGTTCAGTGGCCCCGATGCTGAGTCCGCCGAAGAATGCGACCCCATGCGAACCGCAGTTGCTTTTGGTACCGGTATCGGTGGCGTGTGGACCCTGCTCGATGCCTGGGACACCCTGCGCGAAAAAGGCCCACGCCGTATGCTACCTATGACGGTGCCCATGCTCATGCCCAACTCCAACGCAGCCGCTGTATCGATGAACCTAAAGGCCCGTGGCTCTGCTCAGACCGTCGTCTCAGCCTGCGCCTCATCTACCGAAGCTCTTGAGCTAGGTTTGATGCTGATTCGTTCAGGTAAGGCTGATGTGGTCATTGTCGGTGGCTCTGAGGCTGCCATTCACCCCATGACGATTGGTGCTTTTGCAAAGATGCAGGCCCTGTCAACCCGCAACGACGACCCTGCCGGGGCTTCTCGCCCCTACGACACGGGCCGCGATGGTTTCGTCATGGGTGAAGGCGGTGCTGCCCTGATTCTTGAATCTGAGGAGCACGCTCTGGCACGTGGCGCACGTATCTACGCTGAGCTGGCCGGTACCGGTGTCTCAGCGGACGCCTACCACATCACCGCTCCTGACCCTGCGGCCCTGGGCGCTACCCGAGCACTACAGGAAGCACTAGTCGATGGCGGTATTTCCCCTGAGCAGGTTGTGCACGTGAACGCGCATGCAACCTCTACCCCCGTAGGTGATATTCCTGAGTCCTTGGCTTTGCGTGAGGTCTTTGGCGAACACACCGATAAAGTAGCTGTTTCTGCGACCAAGTCCATGACCGGCCACCTGCTTGGTGGCGCCGGTGCCCTTGAGGCTGTTCTGACTGTTCTTGCGGTTTACCACCGTAAGGCTCCTTGCACTATCAACCTTGAGGAAAAAGACCCTCAGATTGATTTGGACGTTGTCACTGAGGCACGCGACCTCCCTGCTGGTGAGATTGTTGCTGTCTCCAACTCCTTTGGCTTTGGTGGTCACAACGCTGTAGCGGCCTTCCGTAGCGTCAACAACTAAAAGAGGGGCGGCCTAGTGCCCGCTCTTAGCTGGTCAGGGGCCCTCCTGTATGAACTTCGGTTCAGACAGGAGGGCCCCTTTTCTATGCCCTGGTGCCCAGATTTTATGCCCGGCGTTCAGAAGGAAATGCTCCTCAGAAGGTAGCAGGCTCTCAGCCTTAGGCCCGGAGCCTGACGGTAGCGCTGGCAGAGCTAGCCTTGGGGCGCAAGACCTCAAGTTCTTCGTCCCAAGGCTGGCCCACAGCCACAGAGAACTGCCGGTAAAGCTCGTCAAAGTTACCGGCTGCCTGCTCAAAGGCGTAGCGTATGCGGTCTTCGGTCACAGTAAAATTGCCCTGTAAATCTACCGGTAGAGTGCAGATGCCCAGCTGGGGGGTGTGCATAATACGCAGGGCATCTGAGGTGGCGGTGCGGCGCTCGGTAACTTCAAAGTAGCTGGCTGAAAACTGCCGGAGGGTCGAAGCGATCAGGGCTGCCCCGCCGCTACTACCCTGCCAGCTGATATCTGCACGATGGTAGCCCGGTTTGTGGGGCTGATTCTGCCAGGTGGGGGTAAGCCGGTGAGCTGTGAGGTTTTCAAGAGCCCAGGTGACGTGGCTGGTGAGGGCCGATGGTACAGCTAGCAGAAAGATTGAACCGCCGGTAGGTGTGCCGGTGGTTTCTGGGGGCAGTGGAAGGGGCTGGCCGGTCTTTTCTGCTGGTGAAAACATGGTCTTCCCATCCTATACCTTTAGCCTTACCTTTAGGCCCGCGGGTGGGCCCTACGATAGGCCTGAGCAAGACGGTCTACCGACACATGGGTGTAAACCTGGGTGGTCGCTAAGGAGCTATGCCCAAGAAACTCTTGCACGGCTCTAATATCTGCCCCTCCATCGACCATGTGGGTTGCTGCCGTATGGCGAAAGACGTGGGCGCCGGTAGCTTCGGTGTCGTCAAGAGTCCCTAGCAAGGTAGTGAGGTCCTGGCGGATTTGTCGAGGGTTGGCGCGTTTACCTTGGGGGCCGATGAAGAGAGCATTTTGGCCAGAATCCCCGGCCCCGATAGCTGGGTTTGCTTCGGGAAGCCACTGGGGGCGTCCTGCCACAACCCAGCGGTTGAGGGCTTGCATAGCTTGAGCCCCAAACGGCACAACCCGCTCCTTATTTCCTTTACCCAGCACGCGCAGGGTCCGTTGGTTCCGGTCGATGCTGGTAAGGTCAAGCCCGGTGAGCTCTGAAATACGCAACCCGCTAGCATACAAGAGCTCCACGACCGCCTGTAACCGTAAAAGCCGGGCGTCTCGTGGGGCCTGGCCCAGTGCGGCGCTAAGAGTAGCTGTTAGCCCCTGCATCTGGGCTTGGCTCAGGACGGCAGGCAGGTGCTTGCTTTTCTTGGGCGTAGTCAGTTTGAGGGCGGGGTTAGCCTCTATGAGTTCTTCTTCCTCTGCCCAGGTGAAGAAGGTACGCAAGGACGAGGTGCGCCGGGCCATGGAGCTGCGGGCTGCTTGTTTGCGGTGATGGTGCGCTAGCCAGTCTCTAATGATATCTAGAGTGATATGAGAGAGATGGGTGATGCCGTACCTACGGGCGTAGGCGAAAAAATCCGATAGGTCAGAACGGTAGGCCCGAATAGTTTGAGGGGAACGATGAAGCTCGTAGGTGAGGTACCGTTCAAAAGCTTCAAGGGCACGCACAAATTCTCGATCTTCATCAACCGTTGAAGCCCCAATTTTGAGGGTGGTGGGTAACTGGTCGGCAGGTTGCACCGTTCTGCTCCTTCCTGCGATGGCAGAGATCAGGTTTTCATTCTATCCTTGCTTCTCTGCCATAGGTGTTTTAGCTTTTCGCCAGCCCGCCCCGCTCTGCTCTGCTAGGCTCAGTCGGTCAAGCTGAGATAAAGTGACCATGACTATTCGGGCAGGTAGCGCAAGGTCGGCGCTGAGGTGTTCAAGGGCAGCCGGGTTGCCTAAGGGGAGTATGTCCCAGACCCGCCGCTGGGTTTCGGTCAGGGAGTCTAAGAGTTCTTGCTGGGCAGAGGGGGCTGAGAAGAGACTGGTTTGTTCTGGTATAAGTTTCGATGTTCTATCTGCAAGTATCTGACGTGTGTCGGTGACCAGCTGGGCGAGGCCGTCACGGATGAGCCGGTGGCACCCTTCTGAGGTGGGTGAAAAGATGGGGCCAGGAACAGCATAAACTGGGCGGCCCAGTTCCAAGGCATGGTGGGCTGTGTTGAGAGCACCACTGCGCCAGCGAGCTTCAACCACCACACTAGCTCCGGTTAAGGCGGCGATTAGTCGATTGCGTTGAAGAAACCTATAACGGGTAGGGTTCTGCCCCAAAGGAACCTCGCTGAGCAAGAGGCCCCGTTCAATGATCTGGTGCAGTAGCCGTTCATTCGGTTTAGGGTAAAGACGGTCCAGGCCTCCGGCCATGAGTGCTACCGTGGGCAAGGGGCCGCTTGCTGTTGCCAGGGCTGCCCGGTGGGCGGTGGCGTCCACCCCAAAGGCTCCGCCAGAAACTACTGTGTAGCCTTGGTTTGCCAGTTCACCGGCCAGGTGGCTGGTTGCTGAGTTGCCGTAGGAGCTGACGTCTCGTGACCCTACTACCGCGTAGCTCCTTTCGGTGCTCAGGTGACTCAGCAGGTGGCGTTCTCCCCTGCCCCACAGGCCCACCGGTGTTTTTTCTGCCAGGTCGTTCAGGGCCTGCGGCCAGTCTGGGTCTTCAGGGATGCAGAGCCAACTGTTGCTGGCTCTAGCTAGGGCCATATCTTGTTCGGCGCTGATACCTGACCGTCTGTTCTTCCAGCGTTGAGTGCGTTCACTAATGGCAGCGGTGAGGGCCGGGGCCGCAGAGAGATCGTGCGCCCCAGCTTGGTCAAGGTGCTCTGCTAAGAGGTCGGGGGTGAGGGCCTGGCGGCCGGTCAGGTAATCTGCGGCAAGCACCGGGCCTACTAGCTGAATGAGGGTATAGGTTGCGGTGTCTTCTGGGTCGGTGATGCGCAGAATCTCTGTGCGCGCTCTACGAACCTGCTGGTAGGGGTCTTGGGTTATCATGGCTGGTTACTTTCACTGGCGTGGTTGCGGAAGTAAAGGGCAAGGTCAAGGTGGTCTTGGCTGGGGCTGGTTGCCCCATCCAGGTCGGCTAAGGTCCAGGCTGTGCGGAGTACCCTGTCGTAGCCGCGTGCGGTTAGGGTGCCGTGGTCAAGGGCCGTCGAAAGAGATGAGGTGAGTTGGGGTGCGAGTCTCAGAGGCCCCCGCAGAATTGTGCCGTTAGTCTCTGCGTTGGTGCTCGCCCCTAAGGGTTTCAATCGTTCTGCTTGGGCTTGCCTGGCCTGGCTGACCCGCTGGCGAATCTCATCTGAGCATTCGTTATTTCCGCTGTTTGCAAGGTCAACGGCAGTTACTTTAGGTACGCTGATATGAAGGTCAATACGGTCAAGGAGTGGGCCTGATAACCGGCTGAAATAGGTTCGTCGTTCCCGGCTGGTGCAGGTGCACTCTAACCCCCGGCCTACGTTATAGCCGCAGGGGCAAGGGTTGGCAGCTAAAACGAGCTGAAACCTGGCCGGGTAGCGGGCTGATGCAGCTGAGCGGCTAATGGTCACTTCGCCGTTTTCTAGGGGCTGACGCAGGGAGTCAAGTACACTGCGTTTGAACTCTGGTGCTTCATCAAGGAAAAGCACTCCCCTATGTGCTTTAGAGATACACCCCGGCTTAGGCATGCCCACGCCCCCACCCATAATGGCTGGGGCGCTTGCGGTATGGTGGGGTGCTTCGAAAGGTGGCCTAGTGATGAGCTCAGTTAGAGGTTCACCCATCTGGCAGAGCGAATGCACGGCGGTGACATCTAAAGCATCGTGGGGCGAAAGATGAGGAAGAATGCCGGGTAGACGTTCAGCGAGCATGGTCTTGCCAGAACCGGGCGGGCCTGTGAGGAGCAGATGGTGGCCCCCAGCGGCCGCGATTTCAAGGGCTAGTCGCCCCTCAGCTTGCCCGGCGACATCCGCCATATCTGCGCTGTGCCCTGGGGTTCTCTGCACTGGGTCAGCCATCTGGGCGCCGGTGAGGGCAGGTCTTTTAAGTTGTGTGGGATCTGCACACCCTAAGGCTTCAAACACCTCAGCTAGGCACCTTACCCCGGTAATTTCTACCCCGTCGATCAGGGCAGCTTCTTGGGCGTTACCAGCAGGGACAACGACTCGTTGGTGCCCAGCATCCCGGGCTGCCTTGACGGCAGGCAGTACACCAGAGACCGGTCGTACACTCCCATCGAGGCCCACCTCACCCAGAAAAACAGTGCGCCCTGAAGGCCCTAACTGGCCAGCAGCCTGCTGGGCTGCAACAAGCATAGCCACATCAAATACCGAGCCGCGTTTAGGCAAGGTTGGCGGGGTGAGATTAATGGTGAGCTTTTGGGGAGGTAAGGGCAGGCCAGAGTTCTTAGCCGCAGACCGCACCCGGTCTTTAGCCTCATTCAAAGAGCTATCAGGCAAACCAAGCAAAACAAAACCAGGTAGGGCCGCTGAAATATCAGCTTCTACCTCTACCAGATAACCAGTCACACCTACCAGGGCAACAGAATAGGTTCGGGCAAAAGCCACAGTTACACCACCGCCTGACGGTGCTCATACACAAACCTCGTGGGGCTGCCACACAGGGCAATGGCATCTACCCTCATGCTAGAATAAGGAACCTGGTGTTCTGCCAGCCAAGCATAGGCAAGCTGCCGTAACTTCTGACTTTTGCGGGCAGTAATCGCCTCAAACGGGTGCCCATAACCTGTGCCGGCGCGAGTTTTAACCTCAATAAAGACGATGGCCTGGTGGTTATCACGCATCACCAGGTCAAGTTCACCTCTAAGCGGTGGCTGGCCTGCTAAGGGGGAAGGGCGCCAGTTACGGGCCAGCAAACTATAGCCCTGTTGTTCTAACAGGGCCAGAGCAGTATCTTCACCCCATCTGCCAAGGTCTTTCGGTGGCATAGAAGCACGCGATGGGCTGGGTGGGAGCTGAGAGTACATGGCTTCCTCCTGGTAGTCCTGGGTCTAGCTCCATCATGGTGCTCTCTTCCCGCCAACCCCAGCTCCTGCCCCCTTGTGGAAAGTACTAATCCCAGCACTTCACCAGGTCAGAGGCCCTTTTTATACCAGCACGGTCGGCCTACTGGTGCACCTATGACGCAAGATAACGCCCGGTCAGGCCTTTATCCTCAGCTAGCTGCACCGGGCGTCCGCTCATATCATCACCCCTCTACACAAAAAGCCCGCCTGCTTCCCCGGGTAGGAAGTAGGCGGGCTGACAGACCATTTTTTAGGCAGAACCAGGGTCAAAGTCGCTCATAGTCGGCACCACAAAGTCCTCTGCAGCAGTGCGTTCTTCAACATTCACATCACGCACAGAATAAACCTTCACGTTCTTCACGAAACGAGACTGCCGGAAAATATCCCACACCCACACATCCTGCATCTCAACCTCAAAATATAAGGAACCATCAGCAGTTCGCGGGACCACCTGCACCTGGTTAGCCAGATAGAAACGACGATCGGTCTCAACGATATAGGTAAAAAGCTCAGCTACATTCTTATACTCCTCATACAAAGCAAGCTGGGCACCTGATTCATAGCTCTCAAGATCTTCTTGGCTCATCCTTCTTCTTTCTCTCGTTCGACCATAGCCTGCTGGATCTGCTCGCCGGTAGCAGGCAGCGACCAGCTCAACCGGTGCACAGGGGTAGGGCCTTTAGCGTCAATAGCTGTGCGATGGGCTGGTGAACCATACCCCTTATTCTTAGCCCACCCGTAGCCCGGGTAGCGAGAATCCAGCTCATCCATCAAAGTATCGCGCTCAACCTTAGCTACCACTGAAGCAGCAGCAATCGACGCACACCGATAATCCCCCTTAATTTCCATCTGAACAGGCCCAAACCAGCCGCCTGGCTCCCCTGCCTGGCCGGCCCACGCTTCAGCAACCAAGCCCTGGTAGAGGGAAGTTGCCGCATCCCCATCACTGAAAAGGTTGGGTTCAGGGGCAGAAAGCCAGTTATGCTTACCATCCAAAAGGACGGCATCAGGGTAGGCCCCCGCCGCAGCAACCTGGGCAAGAGCCCGCTGCCCTGCTAAACGCAGAGCGGTTGTAATGCCCAAAGCATCAATCACAGCAGGGCTAGCATGGCCCACCGCAGTTACAGCCCACTGCCTCACCTGAGGGGCCATCGCCACCCGTTTTTTCTCGGAAAGAGCCTTAGAATCAATAAGACCCTCGATAGTGAGCTGAGCGCTGGAATCTATGACGGCAACACCCACGGTCACTGGCCCGGCAAGTGGCCCGCGGCCCACCTCGTCCATGCCAGCAACTAGGGTTTTACCCGCCGCAAACATTCTTGCTTCAACGCTTAGGTCAGCAGAAACCGGTTCTTTAACGGGCACGGTCTTACTCGGTGGCAGGGACGGAGGCAAAGACGTCATTATCTCCGCCAACGAAAGTAAAGTTAGAGATCGGCCAGGCGACCACAAAGACCTCACCCACAACGTCAGCGTCGTTAATGAACTCAGTGTTGGTCTGAATGTGATAGCGCGAATCAGCAGAATTAGAGCGGTTATCGCCCATCACAAAGTAGGAGTTTTGGGGAACAATCACATCAAAAGGTAGCTCGGTGGGGCGCACACCCGGTTTGAGGTAGGTCTCATCAATTTCTACACCGTTCACAGAGATACGGCCATCGACGGTGCCCACAAGGTGGTCACCGCCCACACCAATAACTCGCTTGACCAGATAGTTTGATGAGCCATCAGGCATGATTCCTACAAAGGCTAGGGCATCACGCACCGGGTTGGAGCTGCTGGAGACAGGCATCCAGCCCTGGGTGTCTTTAAAGACGACGATGTCGCCGCGCTCAGCTTCGGTAAAGAGGCCACCGGCTACGTTCACGAACACGCGGTCGTTAATCTGTAGGGTGTCTTCCATGGAGCTTGAGGGGATGTAGAAGCCTCGCACCACAAAAGTTTTGAGCAGAAAAGCGATAAGAATCGCGTAAAGGATAATGAGGGCGTACTCTTTGACCGCGCTGTTTTCGCGGCGGCGCTTGCCCCCACGGGGTTTGTCGGTAGCGGCAATGGCGGACCCCTGGGTTGAGGCCTCGATACTGTCTGAGTTCTGTTGCTCCATGAGCACGCACCCTTCTGCTGTGAACGTGTTTAGGGAATAGTCTAATAGTTTTAGCTAGGAGCTTGGCCAAAGCGTTGGGCTGGCCAGGCAATAAAGACTGGGCTGCCGATAATTTTATCGGTGCGAATCATGCCGCCACCGGGTGCCCCCAGCAGGGCCCTGGAATCAGCGGACGCCGAACGGTGGTCCCCCATCACCCACATGCGCCCCTCGGGCACCTGCACCCTAAAGCGCACATCACTGACGGTATCCCCGTGGTATAGGTAGGGCTCGGCGATTGGTTGCCCATTTACCAGTAGGGAGCCGGTGGCATCGCAGCATTCAACGGTATCACCTGCTACCCCTATGACGCGTTTGATGTAGACCGTATCTGAGCCGATGATTCCCAGCCACTGCCCGGTTCTTGTGAGTGGGTCACGCACCCAGGGGTTTCCCGGCGTGTAGGGGGCGAAGGAGCCAGTGCCGTCAAAGACCACCACATCGCCAGCTTGGGGGTAGGTGGCCAGTTTTGAGACGAGAATACGGTCTCCCGGCTCGTAGGTTGGTTCCATGGAACTTGACGGTATGTAGAACACATCAATCAGGAAGGAGCGAACCAGCAGGAGCAGGGTGAAGGCTAGGGCTGCTGCGACAGCAATAAGGCGCCAGCCCTGTAGAAAGGGTTGGCGCCTTGGCTCAGAAGAGTCGGCGTTGAGGCCAGTCTCCATAAACCTGGTGAAACCTAAATGGCTTAGGCTTCGCGCTTCTCGCGGATACGAGCAGCCTTACCGTGGCGGTCGCGCATGTAGTAGAGCTTTGCACGGCGGACGTCACCGCGGGTGACAACCTCGATCTTTTCGATGACGGGAGAGTGTACGGGGAAGGTACGCTCTACGCCGATACCGAAGGAAACCTTGCGGACGGTGAAGGTTTCGCGGACGCCAGCGCCCTGACGGCCAACAACGAAGCCCTTGAAGACCTGGACACGGCTGCGGTTACCTTCAACAATGTTGACGTGTACGTTCAGGGTGTCACCGGGGCCGAACTCGGGCACGTCGGTGCGAAGTGACTTGTTGTCAATGAAGTCAAGAGTCTGCATTGAGTTTCTCCGTGAATATCTCTGCCGCAGGTCAAACATATTCGGTGTATTTCACAGGCAGTGTCTAAGGGTCACCAGGTGGTGCCAGACTGATGCTGTCTGCGATGAATTCTTATTTCACCGTGCTCTGAACGGTCAGAGCCGGTGGCTCATACTGTTACCGGTCGCTCTTCCCCCTGCGGCAGGGGCGCACCCAGCATGAACACAAAGAAAAATTATCCCACAGAAAACCCGCCTGCACCAGGGGCGCTGCGGCGGGCGTCCTGAACTTAAATGTGAGCTTACCTACTTTAGGTGCGCTACTGTGCCGGTTCGCCCTGAGCTGCCGCCTGGCGGGCAGCTTTCTGCTCGGTGTGCAGTTCCTGTAGGAGCTTACGATCCTTCTTATCCCAGTTTTCAGCGGGGTAAGCCTTGACCATATCGGGGCGGCGGGCAAAGGTGCGCTTGATTTGCTCATCACGCCGCCAGCGGGCAATGGCCCCGTGGTTACCTGAGAGCAGGACGGGCGGCACCTCCTGGTTTCGCCATGTGGCAGGTTTAGTGTAGACCGGGTATTCCAGTAGCCCACCGGTGTGGGACTCCTCAGCCAGGGACTCGGGGTTGCCCATCGCGCCGGGTATCAGGCGGGTAATGGCCTCAATCATGACCATCACGGCCACCTCACCCCCGTAGAGCACATAGTCGCCGATGGATACCGGTAGCACCCTAAATTCGGTTTCGGCCCAGTCAAGCACGCGCTCATCGATGCCTTCGTAGCGGGCCGGGGCGAAGACGATGTGTTCTTCTTCGGCCAGGTCGTAGGCTAGCTGCTGGTTAAAGACGGCACCGGCGGGTGAGGGAACAATCAGCAGGGGCTTGCCCCCGTCCGCCCGTGCGGACGCCGGTGAGTTAGCCAGTGCCTGGTCTAGGGCCAGGCCCCAGGGTTCGGGTTTCATGACCATGCCCGCTCCCCCGCCGTAGGGGGTATCGTCTACTGTTTTGTGGCGGTCAAAGGCGAAGTCACGCAGGTTGGTCAGGTGTAGGTCGACCTTGCCTGATGCGCGGGCTTTGCCCATGAGGGAGAGTTCTAGCGGGGTCAGGTATTCGGGGAAGATGGTGATGACATCAAAGCGCATGGGGTTTAGCCCTGCTCGCTCTCGGTCTCGGCTTCATCGTCTTCATCGCTGTTGAGTTCGAGCAGGCCGGCGGGCGGGTTGATGATAATGTAGCCCTCCTCGGTATCGATGGCGGGGATGATTTCTTCAACGAAGGGCACCATGATTTCTTCACCGTCTGCTGTTTTTTCTAGGATAAGCAGGTCCTGGGTGGGCATGGTCTGTAGGCCGGTGACGGTTGCGATGGGCTCTTCAGGCAGGTAGCCGTCTTTGATGTCGGCAGCCAGGTAGACGGGTAGGTCAAGCAGTTCGTGCTCGTAGTAGCCTTCATCGTCACCGTCGGTTTCTGCTTCGCTAGCAGAGTCAAAGGTGAGGCGGGTGTCTCGCAGGTCTTCGGCCTGGTTGCGGTTGGTGACTTCTTGGAAGGCTACGACCAGGATTTTTTTGTTCCAGCGGGCTTTTTTGACGGTGAGAGTGCCGGCGGGGGCGATGGCCCCTGCGGGGCTTGCGGGGTTGAAGTTTTCAATGTCGAGCACAGCCCCGGGGGCGAAGCGGTCTTCGGGGGCGTCGGTGAAGAGCTGGACGGTGACTTCGCCGCGGATGCCGTGGGGTTTGCCAATGCGGGCGACCTGTACCTGCACGCGTATCTCCTTGAGGGTGAGGTGTTGTGGGGTTTGGGTCTAACTTTACCGGGTTTTACGGACGGCCGGTGGCTAGGTGCGAGAAAGCCCCTACAGCTCTTAAGCGGTAGGGGCTTCTTGATAAGTATTCAGTTAGCGTCGTCGGTCGGTGTCGATGACGTCTACGCGTACATGGTCGCCGTCGTTGATGGCGTTGACCACGGTGCGGATGGACTTGGCGGTGCGGCCGGAGCGGCCAATCACCCGTCCAAGGTCATCAGGGTTCACGCGAACCTCCAGGGTTTCGCCCCGGCGGCCGGTTTTGGCGCGCACCTGGACGTCATCTGGGTTGTCGACGATACCCCGAACGAGGTGTTCGAGAGCGTCAGCCAACATGATTACTCAGCTGCTTCCTCAGAAGCTGCTTCTTCAGCAGCCTCTTCTGCGGGAGCTTCTTCAGCCTTGTCCTCACCCTTGGGGGTGATTGCCTCGGGGAGGATGACCGAACCCTTTTCGGGAACAACGAACTCGGGCTTGGCGTCAACGGGCTTAACGGTTGACTCAGCCTTTTCGCCCTTGGCAGCAGCCAGGTCGCCGGTCAGCTTCAGCAGAGCAGCTACCTGCTCGGTGGGCTGGGCGCCAACTGACAGCCAGTACTGGGCACGCTCTGAGTTGATCTCGATACGTGAGGGGTTCTCGGTCGGGTGGTAAATGCCGATTTCCTCGATAGCCTTACCGTCACGCTTGGTACGTGAGTCAGCTACTACAACACGGTAGCGGGGATCGCGGATTTTACCGAAACGCTTCAGACGAATTTTAACAGCCACTGTAGTGGTTTCTCCTGTTTTCTATAACTGTTCGAGGTCAGGTGTCAGCTCGTGGGGCGGGCTTCGTCATGACCTCTGCGGACACAATTTCTCCCGGATGAGAGGGGCCGGGAAAAATCGAGTACCCGTCAAGTATGCCAGCTTGCCCCCGCTTAATCTAGGGTTACGCCTGGGGTGTCTATGTGTTGTTGAAAACGAACTCAAAAGAAGCACGATGCGAAGGCGGGCGGAGACAGGATTACCCCGCAAGCGAGTTTTGCGAGCGCCAGCGAGCAACTGTCTGAGCTCTAGGGGTAATCCTGCGTAGCCCGCCGTCCCTCCCACTTCAGATTTATTTTTTGAGCGCTTGCTTCCAGCTAACTGAGGTGCCGCCGCGCATAATGTTGGCCCGGTAGATGCGGGCTCCTAGTCGGGTGAGGAGGGCTGCTATTACCAGGGTGAGGGCAAGAGCGAGCAGGGGTTCCCAGAGGGCTACGTCCTCGGTGAGTAGGCGGCGGGGCATGGCGATGGAGGACATGATGGGAATAAAGGAGATGACCTTGAGCCAGGCCCCTGAGGCGTAGATGCCAGCGAAGAGGGCGGCGATGAGCACCATGGTGATGGGGTTGGCGAGGTTAGCGATGTCTTCGGTGCGGGCTGCCATGGCACCTACAGCGGCCCAGATAGTGGCGATGGCTGCGAAGCCGGCGATGTAGAAGAGGGCGAACCAGCTAGCTGAGGGGAGAATCCAACCGAAGTCTGCGGCAGCTCCGGTGATTTGCATGCCGATGAGGCCGGTAACTGCATAAACGGCTACCTGAAGGGTGGCGAGCACGATATTGCCCACGATTTTTCCGGTGAGTAGCTGCCCCAGGGGTATGGCGGTGGCAATAATTTCGACGATGCGGTTTTGTTTTTCTTCGACAACTGAGTTGGCGATGGCTACGCCGAAGAACACGGTGGTCATGTAGAAGATCATGGCGAAGACCATGGCAATGAGGAAGGCCAGGCCGGCGTTTTGGTTGCCCGTTAGGACGCTGGTGCTCACCTGGGTGCCTGCGGTGAGGGCTTGCAGGTCAACGCCTGCTTGGGCGGCGTTTTCGGCGGTGATGGTGGAGGTGATGACGGCGCTCAGTTCAGTGACCAGGCTGTTGTCAGGAGATGAGTCGAAAATGAGTTCCCAGCCTTCTTCGGTGGGGGTTAGGTAGGCGTCCGCGTCCCCGTCGGCTACCAGGGTGCGGGCGGCGTCCGCGCTGTCAACCTGGGTGGCGGTGTAGTTGGTGTCGTCGTCGCTCGTTGAATCGGCTGCGGCGACTAGGGAGCTTGCCCGGTCGTCGTTGGTGGCTATGGTGTAGTCGGTGTTCCCTGTGTTGAGGAAGTAGGGGATGAGGGTTGCGGCCAGGATGATGACCAGGGAGAAGATGGTGCCCCCGATAAAGGTTTTATCGCGCAGTTTGACCATGATTTCGCGGGTGGCAACGATTTGCCAGGCGTTCTTGGGTCTTGAAGTGCGCTGTGCTGGTGTGGTGCTCATTGGCCGGTAGCCTTTCGGTAGATGTCGCCGAGGGTGGGAAGCTGGCGGGAGAACTCCTGTATATCGTGTTCCAGACCGCTGCTGAAAATCTGGTGGCGGACGCTGGCTAGATCTGCGCCGGGGGCTAGTTCCAGGACGGCTTCGGTGCCTGAGACATCCAGGACGTTCGCCCCGGGTATTTCACGGAGCCAGGCGGCGTCGGCCCCGCCCCGGTAGAGGTAGCGAGGGGTGCCTGCTTCGCGTAGTTCGGTGGCGCTGCCTGCGGCTCGCACGGTGCCGCCGTGCAGAATGACGACGCGGTCGCAGAGGCGGTCGACTAGGTCGAGTTGGTGGGATGAGAAGAGGATGGGGACGCCGGTGCGCATGAGCTCTCGCATCATGGAAACCATGGTATCTACGGCTCTGGGGTCCAGGCCGGAGAAGGGCTCATCGAGAATCAGGGCTGTGGGCTGGTGCAGGATTGAGGCTACAATCTGTACCCGCTGCTGGTTGCCCAGGGAGAGAGATTCAAGTTTGTCGTTGAGGCGCTCTCCTAGCCCTAGTTCGGTCAGGTGCTTGGTGGCGATGGTGCGGGCGGTGCTGGCGCTCATGCCGCGCAGCTGCCCCAGGTAAACCAGCTGGGCCAAGATAGCTTGTTTGGGGTAAAGGCCGCGTTCTTCGGGCATGTAGCCAAAGCCTGCGCGGTCGGCAGCGGTGATGGCACGCCCGCCATAAAGTACCTGCCCGGCAGTCGGTTCGAGCAGACCCATGATCATGCGCATGGTGGTGGTCTTGCCAGCACCGTTTGCGCCAAGAAAACCGGTCATGGAGCCGGGTTCAACGGTAAAGCTCACTTTTTCTACGGCGGCTGTGGCGGTGGGGCCACTGCCGTAGACCTTGGTGAGGTCATGGACTTCTATCGTACGGTCGTTCATAAGGGCACTTCCTGTGGGTTGCTTGTACTCCCAAGTCTAGAAAGTCCACGCATAGAAGAACTCCCCCGTGGGGCGGAGCTTCATGGGGGAGTTCTTTTGGGCTGCCAACAGACGGAGTTAGCCAGCTAGACCTACCCGGTGGGCAAAAATCACGGCGCCAACCCGGTCACGGCTGTGGGTCTTGGCCAGTATGTTCGATACGTGAGTTTTGACGGTTGCAGCTCCCAGAAAAAGTTTTTCTGCAATTTCCGCGTTAGTCAGCCCCTGGGCGAGCAGTTCCAGGGTCTCTTTCTCGCGCGGTGTCAAGGCTGCAAGAGCAAAGGCATCGTCGGGGCTCAGGTCATTGGTGGTCTGTGCTCCCCCAGCCTGTCCCTGCCCGATGCTTCCTGCCGGGGTGGTGACGTCCTGCCCCTTAGTTTGCTCCACAAAACGGGCGATGAGCGGCAGGGTCATTTCGGGTGAGAGCAGGGCCAAACCGCCTGCGACCTTTCGGATAGCATCCACTAGCTCATCAGCATCTGAAGTTTTGAGCAGGAAACCGCTGGCGCCAGCTTGAAGTGCTGAGAAGAGGTAGTCTTCGCGGTCGAAGGTCGTGAGAATCAGGACGGCCGTGCCCGGCAGCTGCTCGGTCAAAGCGGCGGTGGCGGTGATTCCGTCCATCACGGGCATTTGAACGTCCATGAGCACCACATCGGGGCGGACGCTTGCGGCAAGGTCCAGGGCCTCTTTGCCGTTGCGGGCCTGGCCGACTACCTCGATGTCCTCCTCCATGGAGAGGATCAGGGCGAACCCTGATCGCACCATGTCTTGGTCATCTGCTAGCAGGACTTTGATGGTCATGGGGTCTTCCTTAGCGGGTAGGTGTCGTGGGTTTCGTCAAAATCTGCGGGGAAGCGCACCTGCACTTTCCAGCCGGGGGCACCTTGCCTCCGGCCTGCCCAGCACGTGCCGCCTAGGGCGGCGGCTCGTTCTCTGATGCCTTGGAGCCCGTACCCTTGGCGTTTCTCATCGGCCCCGTGTTCTTGGCTGTTTGTTGCACCTGCCTCGTGTGCAGGCCCGTCATCGGTAACTTCCAGTTCCACCCAGTTGTCTCCTGTCTCTCCGCCGGTGCGCAGGGCCAGCACCGCGTTTTGGGCCACTGAATGTTTGCGCACATTGGTCAGGGCTTCTTGGGCCATGCGGTAGATAGAGAGCTGGGTTCCCTGCTGCAAGCCGGTCAGCCGGGTCAGGTCCTGTTCGCTGACCTGCACTCGGGTTGTCACACCTACCGCCGTCATATGCTCCACCAGGTCAAAGATTTCGGTCACCTGGGGCTCTTTGGCAGCCCCGCTTCCCTGCTCCGCTTCCCCGGCAGCCCGCATCACGCGAATCAGGTTCTTCATCTCAGCAACCGAGGATCGGGCCAACTTTTCAATATTAGCCAGGGGCTCAGCCGCCAGTTCCGGCTTCTTTTCTAGAGCCCGACGGGCAGCAGCCGCCTGAATCCCCATAGAAGAAACATGGTGCCCCACCGAGTCGTGAAGCTCTCTGGCTATACGCAGGCGGTCGCGGGTGACAGCGTCCTGAGCCATCTGTTGGGATTGCTGTTCCAGCTGCTGTGCCTGGGCAGCAAGCACGGTTCGCTGGTAGGCCTGGTTCCAGGAGGTACGCCCCATCACCGCAGCACACCCAAAGTAGAAGGTGTTAGTTACCGCGGCCATAATGTACCCGGCGGTTGCCTGGCTAAAGATACCGCCAGAGAAATCTTCGACCCCCGCTATGCTGTAGGCCGAGTCAGTCATCACCCAGGTAAGAATCACCCAGAGAAACGCTATAAGGCAGATCAGGGCATAGACGAACCAGGTGAGGGTGCGATTTTTGCCCCAGGCAATCCCCGCAAAAAGTGTCACAAAGTAGCACAGCTGAAAGCTGAGGGTAAATGACCCCACAGGGGAAAGATAGTACAGGGCGTAAAAGAGCGCAGTGGCTAGCAGCATCATGGTCAGGGGGTAGCGCCTGCGGCCAACTAGTGGCACCGTCATGCCCGCAACAGTGATGTAGGAGAGAAGAATCTGGTGCTGGTCCTCCCCCAGTAAGCCAGCCGAATGGTAGGCAGCGTTCAAGAGCAAGGTGACGGCAAGTACCACGAGCCAGATGAGCACGTCCTTACGCAAGGACGCTGCCGGTGGGGTGGATCGCTCCCAGTCAGGGTCTATGTGTGAGAAAGAGAAGGGAGTGGATGTGTTCACCCACCCACTGTATCAAGGCACAAGAAGGAGCAACTCCCCCGCCCGGCGGAGAAAACGGCGGAGAGAAGAGCGGAGAAAACGGCGGAGAGAAGAGCGGAGAAAACGGCGGAGAGAACGAGACTAGCTACCAGTGCCGAAAAAACGCCCCAGCTGCTGACGGGCCAGTTTCCCAGCCTGCCGGCCCAGCCTTTGAGCGGTGGTCGCGGCCTGGAGTCCTAGCCTTTGGGCTGTGTTCTCTGCCCGGCGGCCCAGCCTTTGGGCGGTGTGCCTCAGTGCAGGTGCCTTAGCCTCAGAGTCCTTCTGGGCTTGCTCTTGCTGGGCTTGCTCTTGCTGAGCCTGGGCCCGCAGCTCCTCAGTCAGCGACAGCGGCCGCGTTTGGTGGTGCTCAGTTACCGGCAGCTTCTGGGAAGACAGTAGACGGTGATAAACCCGTGCAATGACCATTTCAGCGGTGCCAGTAGCCCCTAAAGTAGCTGCTGCAACAAGAGCGGCACGAGGCGAGCGCCCCTGCCTCATTCTGCGCGCAGCCCAGAGAGCTAGGGCCCCTGAGGCCCCGAGCTGGGCGGCGGCGTCCGCAGTCAACAGCCAGGGGTGTTCACGAATTTCTCGGTTGACGGTGCTGAGGGTATCGGTGCCGTTAGGGTAGGCGGTTACGCTCTCTTTGAGGCGCTCTAGCCCGCTCATATCGGGGGTGAAACGGCGGTAGCCTACGAAAGCATCGAGGCTGACAGAACCGGTGAGTACCTTATGCAGTTCTTCAGGTAGCTCTAGGGCGTGGATGGTGGACTCTAACCCATCTACGCTGTGGAAATCTAGCACGTAGTTGGTGAGTCGGTTAGCGGTCTGGTCATCGAGCCCGTAGAGCCAGATGAGCTGGTCAAGCTGGTCGCGGGCACCTTGTTCCCGGTAGGGGGCAGGCAGTAGCCCTGGCAGGCTCCAGACCAGGTTGCCTACCTCGCTTGAGGTGCGTTCTAGGGCAGTACCAATTTTGGTCAGGGGTGACCAGCTAAAGGTCAGTACGGTACCTACCAGCCCAGAATCAGGGGTGCCCATCACCTGGTTCACCCAATCAGTGACACTGCCAGTCTCGGGGCCTGTAGAGTCAGCCGGGAGCACGAAAGATAGGTTCTGCCCGAAGAGGGTCTGCTCAGCCACGATGGAGGGCACGTTCATCGCTTCTAGCAGGAGCGCCAGAGTCTGCGGGTCAGCGGTAATGAGCGACCAGCCTTTATCAGCTGGGGCTGCGTGCACCTCCCCCACCATCAGCTCAGGTTGCATGTAGCTTGCTATATCTGCCATGGGTAGTTCTACCAGGGCGGCGCTCACCCCGTAGGGGTCAAGGCTCAAAGAGTCGGTACCTTGTGAGAAAGAGGCCAGGTGGTAGTCCTCCCCCGGCTGCTGCGGTAGGAGGTCAGCGGCACCCGGTAGGCGGGTATCCAACTGGGTCAGAAACTCATCGAGGGATGCACCAGGTAGGAGCACCCCGGTGCTATCGGTTTCTACGGTACGCAAGGACGCCTGCCCCGGTATACGCTCGCAGAGCACGAAGAGCTGGGCGCGGGGCCCGTCTATTTCTAGGGCGGTTACTGTTGCAAGGGACTCTATATAGCCTGCCAAATCTGGGATGATTTCCCAGTTCAGCTCATCAATAGCTGCCTGAGCTTCAGGGGATAGTTCGCCTGCGAAAGTCTCTAGCTCTTCATCAGGTATCTCACCGGTCTCACGCGGTGATTCTTCTGCCTGATTTCCACTCCCCTGCTCAGCTTGCATGATTTGTTGGATTAAATCATCAAATTTATTGGGGTCAGCAGCGAGTTCTTCAACGCTTTTGATGTCTTCGTCCGTGTATTCAGCGCCGTGGGGTGCCTCTTGGGTTTGCTCGCGAATCAGGCCGATGATGCTCTCTAGCTGGTTGCGTACCTCTTGTTCGAGACCAGCGGGCAGGGCAGGTTGCTCGCTGGCGTCCGCCTCTTGCTGCTTATCGCCCTGGGTAGGCCCGTCACCGTAGATGCCGGGTATCAGGTCAGGCCAGTTAGCCTGGGCCGGGTCACGGTCGATGCGCAGACGCACCCATATCACATCAGAACCTACAGCCTGCTGGGTCTCCTGGTGAGAGGGGCCCTGGGGGGCTGGGTCACGGTGTGATTCAGTCATATGTTTGTCATCCTTATCAACGCTTCATCGAAAGGGCAAAGATTTGCCCCGGTGCTACACGACGAATATAAAATCTAGCTGGCTGGCTTATCGCTAGAGAACTCATAGACAGCCCCGGTTTGCAGGGCACGGAAGGCCTGACGCAGACGGTGGGCGTGACGGGGCCCAAAATAATCATCTAAATCTTCAGGGGCGACCCACTCATAAGCGGTGAGTTCTTCTTCTTGAAGGGTGATTGTCGCATCGGCAGGTAGCACACCGGCATCGTAAATGTAGTAGGTGGAGTCGCCCCAGATGCCCATCTGCAGGCCGTGGAAAATCACCAGGAGCCGGCCCGGTTCCAAATCTAGACCCACTTCTTCAGCCACTTCGCGGAAGCAACCGGGTTGGGGGGCTTCGCCTGCCTCAACGGTGCCGCCGGGGATAGTCCAGCCGTCCTTATAGTTAGGTTTGACCACTAGCATCTGCCCGGCCTCGTTCCGAATCAGAGCGCCAGCAGCTAGACGGCGGGTTGGCAGGCTTGCGATAAAAGCCTTGAGTTCTTCTTCGGGTAGGTAGGAATCAACCACGGTACTGCTTTCTTCTTAAGGGGCGGGCTACTACACTCAATGTACCGCGCCCAGCCAGCAGGTAAAAGGCAGGGCGGGTCTTGCACTCTCACAGCAGAACTACCGCCGGTGCAATACACCTTTAAATGAAGGAGAGGGCGGGTGCGAGTCTCTTGCTCGCTCCCGCCCTAGCTCACAAGGTTTTGCTAGCTCACCAGGTTTTATTTGAGGAACTTCTCAAAGCCCTTGGGCAGGTTCAGATCCTCAGGTTTCACGTCCTGGGTCTGCTGGCCAAAGGCTGAGCCTGCAGCAGCCTGCTGCTTAGCTGCTGCAGCCTGTTCCTGCTGAGCGCGCTTGGCCGGGTTACCGGAACGGGCCTTCTGCTTGCCCTTACCCTTGCCCTTGTTCTTGCGGGCAGAACCACCGGCTGCTGCCATACCGGGCATCTGCATGCCACCGGGCATACCAGCCATGTTGCCGCTAGCAAGCTTCTTCATCATCTTCTGGGCCTGAGCAAAACGCTCCATGAGCATATTGACCTCAGAAACAGTCACACCGGCACCCTTGGCGATACGGGCACGGCGGGAGCCATTGATAATCTTGGGGGCAACTCGCTCATGCGGGGTCATAGAGCGAACGATTGCCTCGACGCGGTCAATTTCCTTCTCGTCAAAGTTCTCCAACTGCTGACGGATCTGGGCGGCACCGGGCATCATCATGAGCAGCTTCTTCATGGAGCCCATCTTGCGAATCTGCTGCATCTGGGCCAGGAAGTCCTCAAAAGTGAAGTCTTCCTGATCCACAAACTTCTTGGCCATGCGGTCAGCTTCGGCCTTATCCCAGGTCTGCTCGGCCTGCTCGATCAGGGTGAGCACATCACCCATGTCGAGAATTCGGCTGGCCATACGGTCTGGGTGGAACTGCTCAAAGTCGGTGACGTTTTCACCGGTGGAGGTAAACATGATGGGCTTACCGGTGACGGATGCAACGGAGAGAGCGGCACCACCGCGGGCGTCACCGTCCAGCTTGGAGAGCACGACACCGGTGAAGTCTACGCCCTCGTTGAAGGCGTTAGCGGTGTTAACAGCGTCCTGACCGATCATGGCGTCGATAACGAAGAGGACTTCGTTGGGTTCAATGGCGTCGCGGATATTGCGGGCCTGCTGCATGAGCTCAGCGTCTACACCCAGGCGGCCTGCGGTATCGACAATGACCACATCGTGCAGCTTGGCGCGGGCCTCAGCCACACCATCACGGGCCACCTGTACGGGGTCACCGCTGGGTGCATCGAACTCACTGGTGACACCGGGGTGAGGGGCGTAAACGGGTACACCGGCGCGCTCACCAACCACCTTGAGCTGGTTAACAGCATTGGGGCGCTGCAGGTCAGAGGCCACCAGCAGGGGGGTGTGCCCCTGCTTCTTGAGCCAATGGGAGAGCTTACCGGCCAGGGTGGTCTTACCTGCACCTTGTAGACCTGCCAGCATGATGATGGTGGGGCCGGTCTTGGCCATGTTGATGCGGCGGGTCTGGCTACCCAGAATATTGACCAGCTCTTCATTAACGATCTTGACGATCTGCTGGGAGGGGTTGAGGGCTTCGGAGACCTCGGCACCCAGGGCGCGTTCTTTGATGTGGGCGGTAAATTCGCGCACGACGGGGACGGCGACGTCAGCATCCAGGAGGGCACGGCGGATTTCGCGTACTGTTGCGTCAATGTCTGCTTCAGTTAGCTTGCCTTTGCCGCGCAGGTTTTTGAAGGTTGCTGTCAACCGGTCTGAGAGTGAATTAAACACGGGCTGTGCACTACTTTCGTGGCTGGATGGGCGTCGCGGGCTGAAGGGGCCCGCCACCATAAATTTTTGAGTCAGCTATTAAGAATAACGTATGTGGGCAAGGGTGCACCGGGTTTGCAGGGTCAAGAGTGCAAGATTCCCCAGCACACCCTGTTCACAGGTTGATTCTTAAAAACCTTGCCCCACCACCTTGTGGAAGGTGATGGGGCAAGAGAGGGGTGAGCTTGAGAAAATCTCTCAGTTAGAGAAACTTAGTTCTTCATCCAGCCAACGCGAGCCCACTGCTGGGGGTTGTCTGAGGGGCTACCGAACATGGCTGCACCGTAGTTAGCCAGCTTGTTCTTGCAGTAGACGATATCGGGGCCGTTGAAGACGGTACCGAGAGTAGCGAACTCTGCCATGAACTTACTCTCGATTTCGTTGCACTTTGCGTTACGCTCAGCGTCATCCTCAATCTTTTCCATCTCAGAAATCATGGCATCGATTTCTGCTGAGCCGGCAGCACCGTCCAGGTTGGATGAGTGGTAGTACTGGCGGGTTACCGAGGTTGCATCAGAACCTACGGTGTAACCCGAGAAGGTCATGTCGTACTCCTTGTTACCCATGACTGAGGCGAAGTTAGCGTCGGGCTGCTGGTCGATGGAGCATTCGATGCCAATGGCCTTCATCTGCTCAATCATGGTCTGAGTCAGGGCTGCGCCGCTGGGGTCATCACCGAAGTTGGTGATACGGAAGCTGGCATTTGCGCCGTCCTTAGCGTAGTAATCACCGCTCTTGGTGTAACCGGCATCTTCTAGAATCTTCTGAGCAACCTCAACACCGCGCTCTTCGGGGTAGTTGTCCCGGTAGTACTCAGAAACCGGTAGCAGCATCATGGAGCCGGGGGTCTCTTCAGTCCAATTCAGGCCCTGGAAGCGGACGTCGGAGAG
The DNA here is from genome assembly GCF_053544675.1 of Rothia sp. 32237D007AR. Classification (NCBI taxonomy): domain Bacteria; kingdom Bacillati; phylum Actinomycetota; class Actinomycetes; order Micrococcales; family Micrococcaceae; genus Rothia; species Rothia sp. 32237D007AR. The sequence goes on from NZ_JBPPUO010000005.1 coordinate 116,992, forward strand.
AGCCTTACGGTCGGTACCTGCGAAGATAGCACGGCGCAGGGCAACATCTTTAATACGAGCCGGGTTGAGGTTCAGGCCACCAGCGAAGAGGCGCAGGGAGCGGCGGGGTTCTGCATCAGCAGTTCCCTCAACGTCCTTGTAGGCTGCCAGGGTACGGGCACCTACAGCATCGATTTCGCCATTACGGAAGGCGGCACGAGCTGCGGCTGCCTCCATCTGACGGAAGGTAATCCGATCCAGCAGGGGCTTGGTGCCCCACCAGTTTTCGTTGGGAACAACAGACAAACGCTTCTCCGCTGAGTTCCATTCTTCTAGCTTGAAGGGGCCTACACCGTAGTCGGGGTTGGGGTTATCGGTCCAGCCATTGTTGAAGACCTCAGGGTCTACCATGGCAGGGTGCAACAAGGCGCCAAAGAGGTTATCTGCCGGGTAGTAGGGTTCCTTCATAGTCACAAGAGCTGAGAAGGCGTCGCCATCTTCTTCAATGGACTCAATGAACTCGTACATACCCGAGGTAACAATGTTGTACTCACCCTCAGATGACTTAAAGACATTCCATGAGGTGCGCAGAGACTCAATGTCAATGGGGGTACCGTCATTGAACTTGGCCTTGGGGTTCAGCTTCACGCGGATGGTCTGAACGCCATCGACGGTCTCAGCCTCATAGGATTCACAGAAGTCAGGGTTAACGCTAACGTTACCCTCAAAATCTGACTGCCAAAGACCGCTGGTCATTGAGGTGTGGAAGGTGGAGAGAACGAAGCTGTTATCTAATGAGTTACCGTTCTGCGAGGTACGGTTGAAATCGGGGCCCAGTGAGGCAACAGGCAGAGTCAGCACACCGCCGGTTTGCAGATTAGCGATGTCCTGCTCATTGATTTCTACCCTAATTTCATCACCTGCTGCTGCCATGCTGGCGCTTGCTGCGCTGGTGGTGTTGGAACCTGAACCGCCACATGCAGTCAGCAGGCCGGTGGTTCCTAGGATGCCGGTACCCCAAAGCAGGGTACGGCGGTTCAGAACAAGATTCTTATTCATTCTTTTCTCCTCATGTGATAAAGATGGACAAAAGCGGAAGTGAAGTGATTTCAATTACATACTATACTTGTAATTTAGCTTACAGCAACTTCATGTTCAGGATAATAGCAGGCATACTGATGATCTCCGTCTGCCTTGCTCAGTGCAGGCACATTCTCAGTACATTTCTTCTGCTTATCCTCAGGCAGCAACTTAAAGATGGGGCACCGCGTTGCAAAAGCACAGCCCTCCGGCGCATTCACAGGAGTAGGCAAATCGCCTTCCAACACAATACGCTGCCGACTAGCCTCAACATCAGGGTCAGGCACCGGAATAGCAGAAAGCAGAGCCCGCGTATAGGGGTGCACGGGGTTATCAAAGACCTGATCCACATCACCTATCTCAACGACGCGACCCAAATACATCACAGCTACCCGGTCAGAGGCATGGCGCACCACAGCCAAGTCATGAGCCACCATCAAATAGCTCAGCCCCAACTCAACACGCAACGTTTCCAGCAGATTAATAACACCTGCCTGAACCGACACATCCAGAGCAGAAACAGGCTCATCCAAAGCCACCAACTTAGGGTTAACAGCCAGCGCACGGGCAATACCGATACGCTGACGCTGACCGCCAGAGAACTGGTTAGAGAAACGATTAACGTGGTCAGGTTGCAGACCTACCGTCTTCATCAGTTCAAGCACGCGCTTCTTAATGTCCTTGACCGCCCAGCCCTGATTTTGCAAAGGCTCAGCCAAAATCTCATAGACAGTGAAGCGAGGGTCAAGGGCACCGGTTGGATCCTGGAAAACCATCTGCTGGTTTTTACGCAGCTCATTCAGCTCAGAACCATGCAAGCCCTGCTTGTTCGAGACACCCGCAATCACAATCTCGCCGTCAGTATCTGGTGAGAACTCCATAATTTCAAGCAGAGTAGTGGTTTTACCACAGCCTGACTCACCCACAATAGAGAAGCACTCCCCCTCACGGATATCAAAGCTCACCCCGTTAACTGCCTTAACGGTACCCACCCGACGCTTAATCAGGGCCCCCTTAGTGAGGGGGAAGAACTTTTTAACATCCCTCACCTCAAGCACGCTAGCGCGCTCTTCACGGGGCACACCCGTAAGCGGCGAGGTAGGGATCTGAGGTACAGGGAACATCTGCTCAGGGCGCTCATTAACGAACTGATCTGCATAAAGACAGGCTGCACGGTGATTCTCACTAGTACCAGCAACAAGCTTTAGCGGCGGCTCTTCCACCAGGCAGACGTCCGTAGCGACAGGGCAACGAGGGGCGAAGGAACAACCCACCACAGGCTTCAACAGATTAGGAGGAGTACCTTCAATAGGAACCAAAGACGCCTTCTCCTTGCGGTCTACACGAGGCACAGCACCCAGCAGGCCAATGGTATAAGGCATAGAGGGCTTCTTATAAAGGTCACTAGCCTGAGCATGTTCCACGGCCTTACCGGCGTACATCACCATGATCTCATCAGCCATGCCAGCGACGATACCCAAATCGTGGGTGATCATGATAGTTGCTGCCCCGGTCTCTTCCTGGGCCTTCTGCATCACTTCAAGCACCTGAGCCTGAATCGTCACGTCCAAGGCGGTAGTGGGCTCATCAGCAATCAGGACGCGTGGCTCATTTGCGATAGCCATAGCAATCATGACGCGCTGACGCATACCACCAGAGAACTCGTGGGGGAAAGACTTGAGTCGGCTCTCAGGTGAAGGGATACCCACCAGGCGTAGCAGCTCAACAGAGCGATCATGGATAGCTTTCTCGCTCATCCCCTTGTTGTGGGTCTTAAGCACCTCAGCTAGCTGGTTACCGATGGTAAAAACCGGTGTCAGTGATGAGAGCGGATCTTGGAAGACCATGGAAATTTCTTTACCACGGTAGTCACACATCTGCTTATCGCTCAGGCCCAAGAGCTCAGTGCCCTTGTATTTGATAGAGCCGGTGATATCAGCGGTCGTGGGGTGCAGACCCATAATCGCCATAGAGGCAACCGACTTACCTGACCCGGACTCACCCACGATGCCCAGTGTTTTACCCGTGTACAGGTCGAAGTCAATGCCGCGCACCGCGTGCACAATACCATTTTCAGTATTGAACTTTACGTTGAGGTCTCGGACGCTCAGTACTGGTGTAGTGCTCATTTACTTCTTCTTTTTCTTAACTTTGCCAACGGACAGGGAGGTAGGATCGAAGGCGTCACGCAAGCCGTCATTCATCAGGGCTAGAGGGCCAACCAGCAGGAAGAAGAACAGCAGCGGAATCCAGAACATCCAGGGCAGGGTGTTGATTTGGCTTGAAGCCTGGGCGATCAAAGAACCCAGTGAGAAGTTCGGGTATTTCACGCCGATACCAATAAAGGTAAAAGACACCTCAGCCAGAATCGCTGCGGTAATACCGCGAGTAAATTCAAGCACCATCAAGGAGCCAATATTGGGGACTAGGTGACGCCAGACAATTTTGAAAGGGTGCACGCCCATGTAGCGGGCCGCTTTGACATAGTCACGGGAAATAAGCGACATAGCCATAGCTCGAATCACGCGGGCAGTGTACATCCAGCTAAAAATTAGAAGCACAACGGTCAAAATCAGCCAGCCAGGAATATTATCGCGTATAGCCTGACCACCAGAACCGTTAATAACAATTGCTACCACCAGCAGGCTGGGTGCCATGATGAGGGTCTCCAGCACAAAAAGCATGGTCTTATCAACCTTGCCGCCAAAGTAGGCCATGACACAACCGTAGATAGCTGCAAAGATTACCGATACGCCACCCACAATCAGACCGATAAAGACCGAGGTGCGAACCGCCTCAACCATCTGAGCGTAGAGGTCAGTACCTGCACTGGTCGTACCAAACCAGTGTTCTGAGCTAGGGCCAGTGGAAATATGGAAAGGGTCAATGGTGGTGGTGCCCCACTTGGAGAGGAAGCCACCGAATAGACCGAAGGCAATAACCAGAAGAAGAACAACCAAACCGAAAACCGCAGTCTTATTACGCATAAAACGACGGAAGATAATCTTCTTCTTACTGATAATTTCAAAATCAGCTTTTTTATGGTCAACCCGGGTAATGATACCGGTAAGGTTGTCGTGGTTGATAGCTGGTGAGTTACTCATGAGATCCTCACTCGGGGATCGACGATAGTGGTTGCAATATCAGCAATAATTGCGCCAACTGCAAAGATAAAGGAGCCGTAGGCCAAGGTTGCTACCGCAGCGTTGACGTCCTGGGCCCCAATTGCCTGAATCGACCAGAGGCCAATACCAGGCCAGGCGAAGATTGCTTCAGCGAAGAAGCCGCCGGTAAAGATAGCGGGAACGGTGAAAGCAATAGATTGAGCTACCGGGATGAAGGAAACTCGCAGAGCATGGCGGCGAATAGCCTGGTTGCGGGTCAGGCCCTTAGCACGAGCGGTACGGACGAAGTCAGCATTGACACTATCGAGAAGGTACTGGCGCTGGGAAATCTGGTAGCCACCCCAACTCATAATGGTGATACAGAAAGTAGGCACAATATAGTGGGCCGCCAAATCTACCCAGTATTCCACACTGCCCGGTGTGAGACCTGGCGAGGAAATACCGGTGACGAAGAAGATGCGCTCCCCTGCGGCATTGTTAATAGCAACAGCTCCAAGCTGCACCAGGAAGTAGGCGATAGGAGCGGGCAAAATGTAGACCAGGTAGGAGTAGCCGGTAATCACACGGTCTGAGAACTTATACTGGCGGGCTGCAGAATAGACACCCAGAGCGACACCAATGATGAGGGAGAGAATCACAGCCACCATGTAAAGACGGGTAGAGACCCACACACGCTGACCGAATTCAGCGTTAATGTAAGCGCCATTGGGGCTACGGCCCCAATCCCAGTGCAGTACAACGTTGGTGAGCCACTGAACGTAGCGGTCCCAGGCACTCATGGTGGGGTCAAGGTTCAAGGAGGAGAAGTTACGCTGAATCTGCTCGGGGGTGGGGCGAGGAACGCGTTCCTGTTCAATCAGGGCGGGATTCAGCGAGGTGACAGCGAGGAAGTAGCCACCGGTCGTCGTTAAGAAAATCATGACGGCGTAGGTAGCTACTCGCCTCAAAAGATACTTGATCATGAGGCGAACTCTTTCTGGAGGACGAACATTGTGCGTGAGCCTTTACAGATACTATGGGGTTTGTGATGCCCAACATATGCTGACGTATTGAGTTGAGTATATTGAGTCACACCCGGCACATCAAGTTAGACAACCCATCCTTGAAACCCCGCCTCACAGCAATGAAATACACCAGAAATAATTTCCGCCTTGAAAAGCCCGATAATACCTGGGAAAACTCCCCGCACCCCACCCACACACGGCTCATTCGCCTCTCAGAAAGGCCCCAAACGTTAAAAAAGATTAAACAATTACCCCATATTAATCTCCAAAAGAATCGGGGTGTGATCCTGGCGGGGGCCAGAGTCAATCATTTCTGAAGCCTGCACCTTCTCAGCAAGACGATCAGAAACCAGCCAGTAATCAATACGCCAGCCGGTGTTGTTAATCTTCGAGGTCCGCGAGCGCTGAGCCCACCAGGTATAGGCCCCTAGAACATCACCGTGCAGGTGGCGGAATGTATCGGTAAAGCCGCGAGAAAGGATGTGGGTGAAGCCCTCGCGTTCTTCGTCTGTGAAGCCCGGTGAGCGGCGGTTGGCTTTAGGGGTGGCTAGATCAATTTCGGTGTGGGCTACGTTGAAGTCACCGGTGGCAAGTACCGGTTTGGTGGCGTCTAGGCTAGCGAGGTAGTCAGCGTAGAGGCGGTCCCAGATTTGGCGGTCAGGTAGGCGGCGCAGACCATCGGAGGCGTTGGGGGTGTAGACCTGAGTGACGTAGAAATCCTCAAATTCTAGGGTGATGATGCGCCCTTCGGCGTCCATGGTGGTGGGGGCGGCCAGCTGGGGGTAGGTGACGGTGGGTTCTAGTTCCTGTTTGTAGAGGAACATGGTTCCGGCATAGCCTTTGCGGGCAGGCTCGTCAGATGATACCCAGGCGATTTTGTAGTCGGGGAAGTAAGCGTGCAGCGCTTCAAGGTGCTTCTTGGTGGGCCCCTTGGCAGATAGCTTGGTTTCTTGCAGGGCAAGGACGTCGGGCTTTAGCAGGGCGATAGAGGCAAAGACATCGCGTGAGAGCAGGGCACGAGCCGACTCACTGGTGAGTGCGGCGTTGAGTGAATCAACGTTCCAGGAGACAAGTTTCATGCCCTCCAGTCTACCCGGCAGGGCCCTGCCACCTCCTCGGTACTGCCTCGCTCCCCTCTGCCGTGGGACTCCCCTGTATCTCAAGCAGAAGGGCAGGCCTGAACGATGGTGGGCCTGCCCTAGTGTCTTGATGTTTTTAGATGGCTGAGATGCCGCGTTCGCCGGTGCGCACTCGCACCACCTCATCGACGGTGCTCACCCAAATTTTGCCGTCCCCGGCGCTGCCAGTGTTGGCGGTAGAGATGATGAGGTCGATGATGTCCTCAGCCCGGCCGGTATCGGCCAAGATTTCCAGTCGAACCTTAGGGATCAGGCGAATGTCGTATTCCTTGCCGCGGTAAACCTCTACGTGCCCGTGCTGGCGTCCGTACCCTTGGGCCTCTGAGACTGTCATACCATCGACCCCAAAGTTTTCCAGGGCCTGGCGTATTTCATCAAATTTTTCAGGTTGGATCAAAGCGGTAATGAGTTTCATAACTGTTTCTTCCTCTAGTTCTTTGCAAAGGCCCCGGAAGTACCGGAAGACATGGCGTAGGCAGTTTCAGCGTGCTGGGCCAGGTCAATACCCTGAACTTCCTGCTTCTCACTCACACGGAAACCCATGGTGCGGTGAATCGGAATGACAATCAGCAAGGTCACCACCGCGCAGTAAACAATGGAGATAATGGTTGCCACCGACTGGGTCACCAGTAGCCCCAGTCCGCCCCCGTAGAAGAGGCCCGCTGTACCGGTCGACGGGGTTGCAATAAAGCCCAGAGCCAAAGTGCCGATGAGACCAGAGACCAGGTGTACGCCTACCACGTCCAGGGAGTCGTCATAGCCCAAGCGGAACTTAAGGCCAACAGCCCAACCTGAGGCGATACCAGACACAAAGCCCAAGGCCAGAGCGCCGATAGGGTCGACGTTAGCGCAGGCCGGGGTGATAGCAACAAGACCAGCTACCAGGCCAGAGGCTGCACCCAGAGAGGTGACGTGACCATCACGGACGCGCTCTAGCAGGCACCAGCCCAGCATGGCCGCTGCCGGGGCAGCAAGAGTATTGACCCAAATCAGACCAGCCTGGGTGCCATTTGAGGCTGCACCTACGTTGAAACCAAACCAGCCGAACCACAAGATAGCTGCACCGAGCATGACCAGAGGCAGGGAGTGGGGGCGCTGGTTGGGGTCCTGGCCAAAGCCCTTACGGGCACCCAGCACCAGGGCCAGAATCAGGCCAGCAACACCGGCGTTGATGTGAATTACCAGGCCACCAGCAAAGTCAATGGCTTCACCGAACATGGAGCCAATGAAACCTTCTTCACCGAAGAGGCCCCCACCCCAGACCATGAAAGCTAGAGGGCAGTAGACCAGGGTAAGCCAGAGGGGGACGAAGAGGCACCATGCACCAAAGCGGGTGCGGTCGGCAATAGAGCCGGAGATAATAGCTACCGCGATGATAGCGAAGGTGGAGCTAAAAGCGACCGCTAACATGTTAGTGCCGCCATCAGCCAAAGTGGCAGAAAGACCAAAGTCCTTGAAGGGTGAGCCGACGATATCGTGGATGAGGGCGTTTCCTCCGCTCATGCTATAGCCCCAGAGCACCCAGCAGACGCCAACGATGCCCATAGAAATCACGGACATCATCATCATATTAAGTGCTGACTTAGCCCGCGTCATACCGCTGTAGAAGAGAGCGAGACCCGGTGTCATGAACAGAACAAGTGCCGCGGCCACCACGGTCCAAACATCACTGGCGGTGAGTTCCATGCCTGTTACCCCTTTCAAAATCTGTACAGAAAACCTGTGTGCCGGTCTGAGCCGGCCCTGGTGTGTTTGACAGTTTCCATTGTTCTTTTGGCATGTTTCGGCCTCAGGCGAGCAGAGTTTCACCAGAGTTACAGGTGGCCTAGACCTGTTGCCAGCAAGAAAACGCCGGTTACAGGCGTGTTACTAGCAGTAACAGGGAAGTTACTCCCCCTCAGCAAAGGGAAAGCACAGCAAAAAACCGGGGGTAACTAGCCCTTAGGCAGTTACCCCCGGTTCATAACCAAGGTCAGCAGGTGGTTTTATGTATCAAGCAGAGCATCAACAAAAGCAGCAGGCTCGAAAGGAGCCAAATCGTCAGGGCCCTCACCTAAACCGATCAGCTTAACGGGCACGCCCAGTTCTTCCTGGATAGCAACCACAATGCCGCCCTTAGCTGATCCATCCAGCTTAGTCAGCACAATACCGGTAATCTGGACGACCTCAGAAAAGACCTTAGCCTGAATCATGCCATTCTGGCCGGTGGTAGCATCAATCACCAGAAGCACCTCGGTAACAGGTGCCTCCTTCTCAACAACACGCTTGATCTTACCTAGCTGGTCCATAAGACCCGCCTTATTCTGCAGGCGCCCGGCAGTATCAATCATGACGGTATCTACCCCGCGCCCCTTACCCTGACGGATAGCTTCAAAAGCAACGGAGGCCGGGTCGGCCCCGTCCTTATCTGAGCGGACGGTCTGAACACCCACCCGGTCACCCCAGGTCTGCAACTGGTCAGCTGCCGCCGCACGGAAGGTATCTGCTGCCCCCAACAGGAGGGTCTTGTTCTCAGCGACCATCACACGGGCCAGCTTACCCACGGTCGTGGTCTTACCGACACCATTGACACCAACAACCAGCACCACACCCGGGTTACCATCGGCACCATCTAGCGCCAGCGAACGGTCAGTATCTTCACCAACAATAGACAAAAGCTCCTCGCGGAGCATCTGCTTCACCTGGGCCGGATTCTCCGTGCCCTCCACACGCACACGCTGCTGCAAAGCAGCTACCAGGCGCGCTGAGGGCTCAGCGCCCAGATCAGCTAGAAGCAGGGTTTCTTCTACCTGATCCCAGACATCCTGGTCAATTTTGTCGCGAGAGAGCAGGGCCAACAGCCCCTTACCCAGCAGGTTATTTGAACGAGAGAGACGGGCGCGCAACCGCACCAGGCGGCCCTGGGCAGAAGCAGGGCGCTCAATAGTGGTCACCGGCCCATCAGCAGCACCATCTGCTGGGAGGTCATCGGCATCACGAGTGCCCTGATAGCCTTCCTTAGGGGCTTTGGGGCCGCGCAGCAAAACAGCGAGCACGCCACCTAGAATCAGCACACCAAGAAGTATGTACACAATGAGAGTTAGAGAATCATTCACCCCTCTAGCTTGCCATATTCTCCCGGCACCAAACAGCCTGGGCATGAGAGTAAGACGCACATCTACCCAGCACCCCCTACCACAAACTAGTATTGTGAGCTAAGATACCTAAACCGTTAGTAGAGCCTGACAACACCAGACCCCCACAGCATGAGCAAGCACATACCCACCCCCTCCATGGACACCGGGGCAATCCCCATCATCCCCGAAACCGTACGCCAAGAAAACCGCACCCAGCACCCCCACACCGCAGAAACCATCAAAGTACCCACCCAAATCAAAGTACTCATCTGCGCCTCCTTCCTCATTGCCCTCGGCTACGGCCTAGTAGCGCCCGTGCTCCCAGGTTTCGCACGCAGCTTCGACGTAGGGGCTATGGCGGCAACCTTCGTTGTCTCAGCCTTCGCCCTTTCCCGCCTAGCCTTCGCACCAGCGTCCGGACGCCTCATCTCCCGCTTCGGCGAACGCCGCATCTACTCAGCAGGGCTCATCATCGTAGGTATAGGCTCCATCGGGGCAGGGCTCTCCATCAACTACCCCATGCTAATTATCTCCCGCATCATCAGCGGCACCGGGTCAGTCATGTTCACAGTAGCGGCCATGGGAATCCTCGTGCGCAACGCACCACCAGCCATTCGAGGTAAAGTCTCAGGCTACTTCGCCACCTCCTTCCTACTGGGCAACATCTTAGGCCCCGTCTTAGGAGCTGCAACATCATCACTGGGCATGCGAGTACCCTTCTTCGTCTACTGCGCCATGCTCCTATGCGCGGCCCTAGTAGTTCTCACCCGGCTCAAAGAGCGACCCCAGGAGGTCCACCTCAATACCCAGGGCATCGCCGTCCCCAAGCCCCAGCTCAAACTAGCTGACGCCCTCAAATTCACCAACTACAAGGCAGCCCTCATGGCCAACCTGGCAGTAGGGTGGAGCATCTTCGGCCTACAAACCACCGTCGTACCCCTTGCCGCCGTGGCCCTCCTCGCTAGCCTTCACACCGATCAAGCAGGCTACGATGCGGCAGCAGCCGGAGCTAAACTAGCAGGGTTCACCCTAGCCACCTATGCAGCCGGCAACGCCCTGGTACAGATTTACTCAGGCAAGATGGGCGATAAAATAGGCCGCCGGCCCATGGTTTTCTCTGGGCTTCTTCTAGCAGGTTCGGTCACCATCATCTTTGGTCTAATTACCAGCCCCATAGTTTTTGTGGCCGCCGCCGTGCTTCTGGGGGTTGGCTCCGCCCTTCTGGGCCCCTCCTTGCAAGCCGCAATCTCCGATATTGTCGGCAGCAAACGCTCAGGTGGCCAACCCCTGGCCTACTACCAGATGGTCTCAGACATGGGCCTAATTATCGGCCCCCTGGTTGCCGGTTTCATCATCGACACCTGGGGCTTCTTCCCGGCCTTTATCGTAGCCGGTGCCCTGCTCTTTCTGGCCGCTATCGGCTGGTTCCCCGGCTACCGCCCCGAGTTCCCACCAGAGATAGCCGATCAAGGCTACACCGGCAGGTAACCCCGCCCTCTTAGTCTCCCCCGGCTAGTCTTCCAGAAGGTCTTATCGTGGGTCTTCTAGGCGGTGGGACAGAACACTAGAGACACCCTGGCGCATAGTAATACCGTACAGAGTATCTGCCTGGGCCATGGTGCGCTGATGGTGGGTAATCATCAGCAACTGCGACTTCTCTCGAAGCTGGCCCAAGACCTCAAGCAGGCGCCCCAGGTTACGGTCATCTAAGGCCGCCTCTACCTCATCAAGCACATAGAAAGGTGCAGGGCGGGCCATGAAAACTGCCAGCAGCAGGGCCAGCGAAGCTAGGGTGCGCTCGCCACCAGAAAGTAGGGAGAGGCGAGTGACCTTCTTCCCAGCCGGTGTCACCCGAATATCCAGCCCACTATGCTCCAGGTCCTTGGGGTCTGCAAGGATGAGCTCTGCCTGGCCGCCGGGAAAGAGCAGGGCAAAGATACGGCTAAATTCCACCTGTACATCGGCAAGAGCCTGGGTGAAGGATGTTTCAATAGTCTGGGTCAGGTCTTTCATGACCGTACGCAGGTCAGCCCGTGAGGCCTTGATGTCCTTAATTTGCTGACGCAGGTAGTGATGGCGCTGTTCTAGGGCCTCATATTCTTCTAGCGCCAGAGGGTTAATGACGCCCAGGCGGGCAAGCTCCGCTTGGGCTGCCGCCAGGTTCTTCTGAAGACTCTGACGGGGCACATCGGGGGTTTCTCGCTCAAGGAGGGTTTCAAGGCTCAGCCCCAGTTCGCTCTTCACCCGCTCAGTCAGGGCCTCCCAGCGGGCATCGACACGGGCCCCTTGGGCCGCTGATTCAGCCTGTAAGGTCAGGGCAGCAGCGAGGGAGGCTTGGGCCCCTGCTAGTTCTTCGCCGGTGATGGTTAGGGCCTTCTGCGCTTCTTGGGCTTTGAGCTGGGCCTGAGAGTAGGCCGCTTCTTCCTGGTGGCTCACCTGCTCTAGGGCGTAGCTGAGGGCGCGGGCACGGGCTGCTATTTTTTGTACTCGATGGCGGTTTGCCTCCGCCTGGTCTTGGCGTTGCTGGCGGGTTTTATCAGCCTCTTCCAGGGCTGTGAGGGCTTCTTGGGCTTGGGTCAGACGAGCCTGGGCTGTTTCTTCTATCTGGTGGGCGTATGTGCGGGCTGCTTCTGCGCGGGTCTTTGCTTCAGTTGCTTGAGCAAGAGTATCTTCTGCGGTGAGTAGCTTCTGGCGCAGGGTATCAAGATCAGTGTGGGTGCGCTTCTTCCGCGCGTGAGACAGGACTTCTTGGGCTGCACTGACGGTTTCTTGTGCCTTGTGCTGTGCCTCTTCGGCGCGCTGGGCGGCTTCGCGCAGGCGGGCAAGGGTGAGTTGGGAGCTTTCTGCCCGGCCGGTGAGGGTGGCTAGTTCAGCGCGGGCGGTGGCTAGTTGGGCGGTGAGTGTGCCGGTGGTGCGGGCCTGGTCTTTTTCAGCTTTTTGGGCTTGGGCCAGAGCTTCTTCTGCCTGCTGGTAGGCCTGCTCTGTTTGTTCTTGCAGGTTAGTTAGGTGCTGGTAGGCCTCTTTAGCCTGGGTTAGTTCTGTGTAGCTTTCGGTCAGGGGCCGCTGTTCTGAGGGGTAGAGGGTTGAGCCTGCGGTGAGTACAGTACCGTTTGGGGTCACAGCGCGGACGCCCGGGTGGGCTGTTACCAGGGCGCGGGCGGTTTTTTTATCAGGTACCAGGTAGGTGCTGGCGGTCAGTAGGGCCAGGGTTGGGGTGAGCGGCTCTGGTGCTGTGAGGGCCTGAATCAGTGGCCGAGATTGGCAACCTTCAGCTTGAGATGCAGAGAGTTGGTAGAGGTCAGATAGGTCAAGAGAGCTCTTGGGGGAATGAAGGTGAGAGACTTCCTCAGATAGGTAGGCGCCATCGGTACGGGCTAAAGCCCGCAGGTAGGGCGTCAGTACAAGCGCCACGGCCTTCTGCCATTCATCTTCAATCTCAAGTAAAGAAATAAGCTCCTGGGCGCCCTCTTCTAGAGCCTGCCGACGATGCTCTGGGTTATCGCCTACTTCTGAAGAATCATGATTCCAGGCAGCTTCAAGGGCCTCATACCGTGCCTGAGCAGCATGAAGTTTCACTTGAGCTTGATGAGACTCTAGGCGGCTAGCATCTACCAGCTCCCCTGCCCTCTGACGCAGCTGCCGACATTTCTTCTCCTCTTCTTCAGCAACCCGCACCTGCTCCTGGAAGGTAGCGACCGCAGCCTGAGCCCGCTCAGTATCAGCCGCAGAAGAAGCCCCCTGAGCCTGCGCCTCAGCGTATTCATCGGCCCGGCGCTTAGCCTCTTCGCAACTACGCTCAAAAGCCACCCGGGCTGTAGCAAGCTGACCAATTGCCTCAGAGATACCCTCCTTAGCGGCCTTAGCCTGCTCCTGGGCAGTTGCAAGAGCCTGCCGGGCTAGGTGCTGCTCTTTCTGAGCAGTGTCCAACCCTGCCTGAGCAGCCGCTAGCTCCTGCTCCGCTCTATTTCGTGCCTGCCGGGCCTGCTGGAAGGCTTTCTCCTCCCCATCGCGAACCTGCCGGGCCTGCGATAGGCGGGCGGTGGCGTCCTGCTCTTCTTGCTCACGGTCAGAACCTTTCAAACGCTCAGCAGCCACCAGCTGAACCGTCTCCACCAGGTGCCCAACCTCTTTCAGGGCAGCACGGCCTTGAAGAGCCTCATCAAGAGCCTGCTGGGCAACCTGCCGAGCAAGTGTCACAACCCCTAGCTGCTCCTGCAAGGTTCCCGCCCGCTCCTCAGCCCTTACACGGGCAGCCTCAGCCTGCTCACCGGCCACCCGCTCAGACTCCCGCTCCTGCACCATGGCCCGGGCATCACAGGCCAACAAATCAGCGCTCAGACTCCGCACCCGGCCAGCCACCTCGCTAGCTGCCCGGGCAGTCTCAGCCTGCTCCCGGCGTCCTTCTAACTGCTCCGCCAACTCGGCAACCACATCTTCTAACCGGTCAAGATTGGTCTTTAAATCCTCAAGCTTGGTGGCAGTCTTAGCCTGACGCTTACGATGCTTAAGCAAACCAGCAGCCTGCTCAACCAGCTCACGGCGGTCATCTGCGGTGCCGTGCAAAATCCTATCGACCTGCCCCTGCCCCACCAGGGTATACAGTTCCCGGCCCACACCAGCCTGCGCCAACAAATCCTGCACATCAGCCAAACGGGCAGGCTCACCATTAATCTCATACTCAGAACCACCAGCAGAAAACATGGTGCGCGACAGACGAATCTCAGAGTGCGGAAGCGACAAGGCACCACTCTGGTTATCAATAACCAGCTCAACCTTGGCACGGCCCAACGCGCCCCGGGAGCCACCACCAGCGAAAATGACGTCCTTCATAGCCCCACCGCGTAGCTGCTTAGCGCCCTGGGCACCCATCACCCAGGCAAGAGCATCCACCACGTTAGACTTACCCGACCCATTAGGCCCCACTAGCACATTCAGCCCCGGCTCAAACTCAAAAACTGTAGCCGATGCAAAAGACTTAAAGCCACGCACGGTCAAAGATTTCAGATACATAGTGGTAAGCCCCATCGGTTGGGTAAAAACGGGTTTAGGTCGGCATACCACTTTACCGCAGGCCCCTACACCTGTTCGGTGTGAGATGAACCCGCGTCATCAATCACCGCCCCAGCCCCCAGGGAGCCTATTATTGAAAAGTGCCCTTTTCTTCATCGAAGGGTTTGCCCAAGTCCGAAACTAAGGCTAGAAGAGTAGATTGACCGCTAATTCAGATATTCGCCACAAGAACGCCTCCCTACTATCGGTAACCAGAGTGCTACCACCGGAGGTCGTCACCAGCTCCTACTTTGATGAGCAACTAGCGGCTACCTACCAGCGGCTCAGCATGCCCAAGGGCCTCCTAGAACGACTGGCCGGCATTAGAGAACGCCGCGCATGGGGCCCCACTATGCACTTTGAAGACGGCGCCGTACAAGCAGCCGAAGAAGCCATCGCCCAGGCCGGTATCAGCAAGGAACAGATCGGGCTCATCATTAACACCTCTGTTACCCGCGATAACTTTGAACCGGCTGTAGCAGTAGGCATCCACGACCGTTTGGGCCTTCCCCGCCACGCCCTCAACTTTGACATCACCAACGCCTGCCTTGGCTTCGTTAACGGTGTGACGGTGGCCGCCAGCATGATCGATGCCGGTGCCATCGACTACGCCCTGATTGTCGATAGCGAAGACCCCTCCCCCTGGCACGCCACCGCCCTACGCCAGCTGGGCCGCCCCGATTCCACACGCGATGACGTCCTCACCCAATTCGCCACCCTCACCCTGGGCTCAGGGGCTGCCGCTGCCATCATCGGCCGCTCTGATGTGCACCCCGAGGGGCACATCATTGTCGGTTCAGTCTCCCGCGCAGGCACAGAACACCGCAAGCTCTGCATCGGCGGTGACGCCGATCAGGGCATGAGCACGGACGCCGAAGGGCTGCTCAAGCACGGCCTGCAACTAGTAGCTGAGGCCTGGGAAGAAGCCCACCAGCAGGGCTGGGACTGGAAGGAGATGGACTCCTACGTCACCCACCAAATTTCTAACGCCCACACCAACGCCATCATTGAGGCTGTAGGTATTGACCGTCAGCGCATCCCCCTCACCTTCCCGGTCTGGGGTAACGTGGCAGCGGCCGCCTTGCCCATGACCTTGGCTGAAGAAAGCCCCCGTTTCACCCCCGGCGACCGGATTCTCTGCATGGGTGTGGGCTCTGGCCTGAACACTGCCCTGATGGAAATCACCTGGTAGGAGCCGCCATGACTATTTCTCAGCTGACCGCAGACCCCTCTCTCTGGCCCGGTGTTGACCCTGCCTGGTCCCACCAGATGCAGGTGCCAGCCTCCGCCCCGGTAGAAGAACCCGGCACCAGCCGCCGCTGGCACTACCTCGATAACGGCCCCGCTCTCCAAGCAGCCGGACGCACCCCGGTAGGTACGGTACTAGCCGTGCACGGTAACCCCACCTGGTCTTACCTCTGGCGGTCAGTCATCGCTGCCGCAACCAAGGCCCAGCAGCCCTGGCGGGTTATCGCCGTCGATCAGCTCGATATGGGCTATTCAGAACGCACTGGCAAGACCCGTTCCCTCGCTGACCGTATTGCTGACCTGGGTGACTTCACCGCAGCTTTAGGGCTTGATGATACTGACCTACCCCTAGTGACCCTAGCTCACGACTGGGGCGGGCTGATTTCTCTGGGCTGGGCTCTACGACACCGCGAGATTGTCTCAGGGCTCATGCTGACCAACACCGCTGTTTTTCATGATGCCGGGCAGAAACTTCCTGTTGCCCTACAGGCTGCCCTGAACCCGGCTTTGCATGGGTGGGCTACTGAAAAATCAACCGCCTTCATAGACGTAACCCTGGGCCTAGCCCAGGGCAGCGGTCTTGATGCCGCAGTCAAAAAGGCCTATAAACTGCCCTACAGAACCGCTGAACACCGGGCAGGTGTGCGTAATTTCGTTGCCGATATTCCCGCCACCGAAGCGGCCTCTAGTTACCGCCCCATGGTCTCTGTGGCTGAAGGTATCACCGATTTAGAGGTCCCTGCCCTCATGCTCTGGGGCACTAAAGACCCGGTTTTCCAGCGCCGCTACTTAGCTGACCTAGCTACCCGCCTACCGCAGGCTGACATTCACCGTTTTGAGAACGCCAGCCACCTGGTGGCCGAAGATGAAGACATCGCCAGCCCTATTCTAGAGTGGCTAACCGAGCACTTCGTCACCGGTAGCACCCAGCGGGAACGCCACCAAGAAGCACGCGCCACACAGGTGCAAGAAGACTACCGCCCCATAGGCGCCGAACTAGCAGACCGGGCATCAGACACCACCCTAGCTGTGGTCGATATGAGCAAGAAGGGGGACGGCACCCAGGTCGCTGCCCAACTTTCCTGGGCCGAACTGGCCGCTGAAGTGGACCGGGTAGCTTCTGGGTTGCACAAGCTCGGAATCAAACCCGGTGACAGGGTTAACCTGCTAGTCCCTCCCGGTATCAAGCTCACCACCCTCATCTATGCCTGCCTCAAAATTGGGGCTGTGATTGTTGTAGCCGACACCGGCCTGGGTGCTGCGGGGCTGACGCGCGCACTCAAGGGGGCCCGCCCCTCCTGGCTCATTGGTGTTCCAGCAGCGCTCACCCTCGCTCAAGCCCTGGGCTGGCCGGGCAAGCGCATTGTGGCCGGTTCCCTGCCCTCGCTTGCTGCCCGTGCCCTGGGTGTAGTAGGTGCGGTCGATGATTTTGTGGCCCCTGAAATTTTTGCGGTAGCTGACCCTGACCCCGACATCGACGCCGCTATTCTCTACACCTCTGGCTCCACCGGCCCGGCCAAGGGCGTGGTTTACACCCACCGCCAGCTAGCAGCCATGCGAGATACTATCGCAAGAACCTACCAGCTAGCTGCAGGCAGTGGCCTGGTGGCAGGCTTTGCCCCCTTCGCATTACTGGGCCCGGCCCTGGGCGCTACTTCGGTGACTCCAGCTATGGACGTCACCAAACCTAAGACCCTGACCGCTGCCGCTTTGGCCTCTGCTGCCCAGGCCATCGGGGCAAGCACCATCTTTGCCTCCCCTGCCGCGCTCATGAACGTGCTCGATACGGCAGCTGATCTGACCGACCAGCAGCGCACTGCCCTGGGGCAGGTCACTACCTTGCTCTCAGCCGGTGCACCTATCACCTCTCCCCTGCTGGCGCGTTTGCAGAACCTGCTACCGGCAGCCTCCTTGCACACCCCTTACGGTATGACCGAGTCCTTGCCCGCCACCGATGTTTCTTACGCTGACATCAAGCAGGCTGAGAAGGACGCTACCGCAGGCCTGCCCGGTGCTGGTGGCGGCGTCTGTGTGGGCACCCCGGTGGACGGGGCCACCCTCCAGCTTGCGCCTCTGCTGCCCGATGGTACCTCTTCACACGAGGTCACCACCGAGCCCGGTATCACCGGTGAGATCCTGATTTCTGCCCCGCATATCAAGGACCGCTATGACGGGTTGTGGGTCACCGAACAAACCTCTACGTCCAACCCTGGCTGGCACCGCACCGGCGATGTGGGCCACTTCGATGCTAGCGGACGCCTCTGGGTCGAAGGGCGCCTAGCCCATGTCTTAGTCACCGCCCAGGGTGTGCTAACCCCCGTGGCCTTAGAACAGGCCGCCGAACTTGATTCTGAGGTGCGCCGGGCTGCTGCCGTTGCTACTGGCCCCGCCGGAGCGGCGTCCGTACTAGTGGTGGCTGAAGTTGGCCCCCGTTTCCGGGGGAAGAAGACCCGCAACGGTCTAGCCCCAGCAGATTTGGCTCAGCGGGTACGCCAGCGGGTTCTGGATGAAACCGGGGTAGAAGTTTCTGCTGTGCTGGTGGTAGCTGAGCACCCCACCGATGTGCGGCATAACTCTAAGATTGACCGCCCGGTTCTTGCTACCTGGGCCCAGCAGCTCTTGGAGGGGAAGAAGACCCGCCTGGGCAAGGGGGTTATTGCATGGTAGTCTCGCTGCGTTCACTTGCCCCAGATGCCTGCCAGCCTGCCCGGGCTGAGCGGGTGCTGGTCACCGGCGCATCAGGGCTGTTGGGCCGGGAGATTGTCTTTGCCCTGCTGCGGGCTGGCTATGCTGTGCGAGCCTTTCAACGCGGGGACTGCCAGATAAGCCAGATGCTCCCGCCCCACCTGGTAGATCGCTTTGACCAGGTGCAAGGTTCCCTCACTGACCCGGCTGCGGTTCGTGAGGCTGTGACCGGTGTGCAGGGGGTCATCCATCTTGCCGCTAAAGTTTCTGTGGTCGGTGACTGGGAAGACTACCGGCAGGTTAACGTCGAGGGCACTCGCACCCTCTTAGAGGCTGCCCGCGCAGCCGGTATCGGCAAGTTCCTGCATGCTTCTTCCCCCTCGGTAGCCCATTCCGGGGCCTCTATTGTGGGTGAGGGTAACCCGCCGGCCAGCCCTGAGCAGGCCCGCGGTAACTATGCCCGCTCTAAGGCTGAGTCGGAGCTGCTGGCGCTGAGTTTTGATGCAGATAATTTTTGGGTTGGGGTGCTCCGCCCCCATATTGTCTGGGGCCCCGGTGACACTCAGCTGGTGGAGCGCGTCTTAGAACGTGCTGCTGCGGGCCGCCTGCCCCTGCTCAATCAGGGTACGGCCATGATTGATACCCTCTATATTGATAACGGGGCGGACGCCTTCGTGCGCGGCTACCAGCGTCTTGAGACGATTCGTGGGGTGCCTTTGGTGGTCACTAATGGTCAGCCCCGCCCGGTCGGTGAGATTATTGCCGGCATGTGTACCGCCTGCGGCGTTCAGCCCCCCACCTATTCGCTCCCGGCCTCCGTGGCTTACGGGCTGGGTGTGGTCATGGAAAAGGCCTGGGCCCGTTTTGCCCCCGGGCAGATCCCTCCGTTGACGTCTTTCTTAGCTGAGCAGCTTTCTACAGCCCACTGGTTCGATCAGCGCACCACCCGGAAACTACTAGATTGGACTCCGGCTGTTGCCCTTGAGGAAGGCTATGAGCGGTTGGGTGACTTCTACGGGGACAGGTTCACTGGCTCTTAGTCTCTGGCGCACCTATAGGCCCTGCACCTATAGGGCCCTTTGGCTATAAGGGCTATACGCCTCGTGGTTTTCTCTGGCAGTGGGGACAACGGTAGGAGCTTCTTCCCGCAAAAGGCTCACGCACTATGAGGGAGGTTCGCCCGCCCGCTAGGCAGCGGGGGCAGGGCTGCCCGGCTTGCCCATAAGCCCTAAGGGACCGGTCAAAATAGCCTGATTGCCCGTTGACGTTTACATAGAGGGCATCAAAACTGGTGCCACCTTGGGCCAGGGCCTCACGCATGACCGTGCGTGCAGCCTCCACCAGTTCCCGGGCCGTTGCAGCCGGGATGCTTTTCGCTGGTTTAGCGTAGTGGAGTCTCGCCCGCCACAGGGCCTCATCGGCGTAGATGTTCCCCACCCCAGAGATAGCGCTCTGGTCTAGGAGGAGCTTCTTAATGCCGGTAGAGGTAGCCAGCATGGTGCGCCGGAACTGCCCAAAATCAAAGTGAGGGTCAAGCGGGTCGCGGGCAATATGAGCTACAGCCTGAGGGATTAGGGCCAAGCCCAGGGCGGACGCTGACGCCGCAGGTAGCGGCTGCCCGTCCGCGCTCTGGGTGGGTAGTAGGGGGCTGGTGAACATGCCGCCAAAGATGCGCTGATCCACAAAACGCAGGGTCAGCGGGGCTGGGTACCCGCTCTCATCGGTGGCACCTGCCAGGTTTATGAGCACTTTGAGGTGTTTTTCTGCCGGCATTCCAGGGTCTTTGAGGAGTACTTGGCCGCTCATGCCCAGGTGAATGACCAGGGCGAACTCTTCATTGTTCTCAAAGAGTAGCCAGAGGTATTTGCCGCGCCGGGCCACGTCAATCACGCGTAGGCCCGTCAGTAGTTGCTCAAAGTTCTCTGGCCCGGCCTGGTGGCGGCGCACGGAGCGTCCGTCCACTACCTGCACGCGCTCAAGCACGGCACCGAGCAGGTGCCGTGCTAGGCCGCGGCGAACCACTTCAACTTCGGGTAACTCCGGCATAGTCCTTGGGCCTTTCCACCGTAGGGGGGCGCGCCCCTCTGTGCGTAGCAGGTGCTAGTTAGTTGAGCTATGGACCTTATGGTAGGCCTGTTCGGCAGCCATACGCTCAGCTTCTTTCTTGCTGGTGCCCTTGCCCTGGCCCATCACCTTTCCAGCCAGAAGAACCTTGGCTGTGTAGCGGCGGGCATGGTCAGGGCCAGTACCTTCCACCTCGTAGATAGGTTCGCCCTTGCCCTGGGCGGCAGCATATTCCTGGATTTCAGTTTTCCAGTCGCGGCCAACATCTAGGGTCTTATTGTCATCGAGCATGGGTGAGGTGTGGGTCAGTACGAGCTGGTGGGCTGCTTCAGGCCCGTAGGCCATATAGACGGCACCAAAGACAGCTTCCATGGTGTCAGCCAGGATTGAGTCCTTATCGTCGCCACCGCTTTTCTTCTCCCCCTTACCTAGTCGGATGCAGGGCCCCAGTTTGAGGCTGCGGGCCAGGTTGGCTAAGGTTCGGGTGGAAACAATCACGTGGTGGCGTTTAACCAGTTCGCCTTCAGGCAGGTCGGGAAACTTTTTGTAGAGCTCTGAAGCAACGGCCAGGGACAGTACGGAGTCGCCGAGAAATTCTAGGCGTTCGTTGTGGGGCAGGCCGCCGTTTTCAAAGGAGTAGGAGCGGTGAGTCATTGCAAGCTGAAACGTCTCGGTATCGAGGTCGATACCGAGACGTTTCAGAAACTCTTGTGATGCAGAGTTAGTCATAAGGTGTGATTAAGCGTCAGCTACCTTGCGGCCCTTGTACTCGTAGAAGAGTTCGTTGCCAGCTGAGTCAGTCACGAGCTTTGCCTGGTGGGGCAGGGAGTAGGTGACGCGACCGTTTTCTACGGTCTTGACCAGCTGAGGAACGGAAGCCTTCCACTGGGAACGGCGGGCGCGGGTGTTAGCACGGGACATTTTCCGCTTGGGAACAGCCACAGCTATCTCTTTTCTCTTGTTGCTTTATAAGTTTTATTTGTCGTTCGCATCGAGCAACGCTGATAGCGCGTTCCACCGGGGGTCGATGACCTCATGGTGGTGCTCAGGGTCGTCCTCTAGGTGTGCGCCGCATTCGGTGCACAGGCCCTGACAGGAGTCACTGCAAACAGGTTGGAACGGCAGTTGAAGAATCACTGCGTCCCGCAGCGCCGGTTCGAGATCAATTTCATCGTTCTCTACGGCGTACTGCTCATCTACTTCATCTTCGGGGCCACCTTCAGGGGCCTTCTCGAAAACAAAAAGCTCTTGAACATCGGCTGTAACATCAAAGTCAACCGGGTCGAGGCAGAGGCTGCATTCACCGGAAACGGTGACAGTTGCAGTACCAGATACCAAGATACCATCTGAAACGGATTCTAGGCGAACATTGAGGTCAATGTCGCTACCTTCTTCCGCTTCAATCAGAGCATTGCCAAATTCGCTTGGCGCAGGCAGAACTTCATCAAGGGTCTCCATTGCGCCCGGGCGATGAGCTAGATCTCGAACCGAGATCAAAAGGGGCGATGAATCTTTTCGTGAAATGACGAACTCCCTATCGAATGTTTTAAACCAAGTACCCATTTTAGGGTCTTAAGGCCCAGCGAATCAAGCACTATTATTTTTCAACCCTGTCTAGCTGACCACAAGCGCCCCAGCCCGCCCCATGGAGCAGACCCACCCTTACTCGGGGTAAAGGGCCCGCTGCACCGCCCGCGGCACAAAATCACGGACGTCCCCACCAAAACTAGCGACCTCTTTCACAATGGTAGAAGAGATGTGATTGTACTTAGGGTCCCCCGCAATAAAACTGGTCTCCACCCCGGCAATATGGCGGTTCATAGAAGCCATCGGCGCCTCATACTCATAATCGGCAGTATTCCGCAAACCCTTAACGATAAGAACCGAACCCTCTTCACGCACAAAATGAGCCAGCAACTCCCCCTCCGGGAGCACCTTGGCGCAGACCCCATCAAAGAGCGAAAAAGTTTCTTCCACCATAGCCACACGCTCTTCTAGGCTAAAGCGATAGGTCTTCTTAGAGTTATGAGAAACCGCGACAATCACACTGCCATAAATTTTGGCAGCACGAGTAATAATTTCAACGTGACCGTTATGGATAGGGTCAAAAGAACCGGGGCAGACAACCAATTGCATGACTCTAGGTTACAGTAGGTGCTTAGGCCTAAGATACTGCATGACACCCAGGTGATGAGGTCCTTCTCTTCACACTCTACTCCCCCCTGCCGCCACCCGGTTGCGCGCCTTCTCCCACTAAAACCTTAGGCTGTGCCCCAGCGGCCCGGTGAACTTGTAGGGTTCAGTGCCCCCTAGTTGCGGGCGTCCTTTGCCCGAATCAGGTCAAGAGCAACCAGACCACCCACAATAGCCAGACGCACCGGCTCAGGGGCACCGGGATCAAAGGTTACTCCGTAACGGCTCTTACCGCGCAGCCCAGCCATCAGGCCACCCCACTGGCGGGCAACATGAGCCGCAACGTGGCCATTGACCGTGATGTTGAAATCGTACTCGAAGAGACTACCCTCTAATTGCAGGGTGAGGCCGGGCAGCTCAATGGCCAGGCGTTTACGCATGAAGGAGAACTGCTTTTGTACGTGAGCGAAAAGAGAGCCGTCAGGGTTGTGCAGTTCGTAGCGGTCTAGGCCAAGATCAAAAGGGTCAATAATTTTAAGCAGAAGGTTTCCGTTGCCGTCCACCAGGTCAAAGGTGCGATTACCCTTCAACAGCCTGCCCGCCGTTGAACCAGTGGTGAGCACCCGGCCCAGCACCTGCCCACCCTGGCTTTGAAGCTCAAAGTCGTTGCTCATAAAGCTACGGGTCTGCTGCACCACCAGGGTGTTTTCGGTTAGCAGAGGTAAGGGCGACTGCTGGCTGATTTCAGGGGTTGGCTGGGGCTGATAACCAGATTCGTTGATATTCTCACTCATCATTCCGCCCTAACACCGACAGGCTCCACGTAGTAGAGCACAGTTTCCCCGTACTTTTTCTCAGCAAACTTTTCCAGCCCCTGCGGCCAGGCAGGCTCATCGGTACGAGAGGCCCGTTCCACAACCACCACAGCCCCCTCCGTCAGGCGAGGGGCCAGCAAGGTCAGCAGCTCTTCAAGCTCACTGTTAGTCACCGCGTAGGGTGGGTCAATAAAGACCAGATCCCAGGCGGACGCCCCCGCGCCCAGGTAGGTGCGGGCCGTCATCTTATGCACCCGGGCAGTGCCGCTGGTGCTCTTACCCACAGCAGCAATATTCTTCTCGATGACGGCAGCCGCCTTGGGGTAGTGATCCACAAAATCTACGTGGGCTGCCCCGCGTGAAAGAGTCTCACACCCTAAGGCACCTGAGCCACCAAAAAGGTCAAGGGCACGCACGCCCTCTAGCATGTTGTAGGTGTCTAAGCGGGAGAAGAGGGCTTCTTTCACCCGGTCTGTGGTGGGGCGGGTGTTATCACCAGGCACGTTGGCTAGGCGCAGGCCACCTGCGGCTCCTGCAATAATGCGACTCATAGGGCTGCGCTCCGCTCCTAGGGGTAAGGGTATGAACTGTTTTAAGGGTACCGGTAGGGTCAAGAGGAAGAAAGGTAGGGCTGGGTGCAGGCTGACCAGTGACGAGTGCTCAAGGTAGTCAAAGGGGCACCTTTATTTACCGCATTTATTCTGTTTTATCCGCAACTAGTTGCGGATAAAACAGAATAAATGCGGGGGTTTCGACCGGCCGCTGTCCTGACTAGCCGCGCCCCAGCGTCCTGATCAGCCCCGCCCCAGGAAGGCTTCGCGGTCAGCGTCCAGGGCCCGGTCTATCGTGCGAGCCAAATCGGGGTGCTTAGCCAGGGTGGGGTCAGCCTCAATGATGCTAAAAGCATCGTGCCTGGCTCGTTCGATGAGCTTGGCATCAGTTAGGGCCCGCAAAAGTTTCAGCGTGGACTTCTTCCCCGACTGGGCAGCCCCTAGAATATCGCCTTCACGGCGCTGCTCTAGATCAACCCGTGATAGTTCAAAACCGTCGGTGGTGGCCGCTACCGCAGCTAGTCGTTGCCGGCTGACGCCGTCCGCCGCTTGCTGGGTGACTAGCAGGCAGGTGCCCGGTAAGGAGCCTCGGCCAATGCGTCCGCGCAACTGGTGCAGACCAGAGATACCGAAACGATCAGCATCCATGATAATCATGAGGGTTGCATTGGGTACGTTCACGCCCACCTCAATCACGGTGGTAGAAACGAGCAGGTCAATATGCCCGGCGGAAAACTCGGTCATGACCCGGTTCTTCTCTGCGGTGTCCATACGCCCGTGCAGCCCTGCAATGCGCACCCCGGCCAGGGCCGGTAGCCCCTCTAACTCTTCGAGGGTGCTCTCTACTGAGGCTAGTGAGCCGCGGGCGCTCTGCCCCGCTGCCACCTGGGACCCCAAGCCGGGCCCCTTCCCCTGCCCAGCAGCTGAGCCGGTAGCTGCCCCCAGGCCGAAGAGGGTTTGACCGGCCTCAGCGTCCGTGGGGGTGTCTGACCCACCAATTTTAGGTACGACCACATAGACCTGGTGCCCTGCATCAATTTCTTCGCGGGCCCTAGCCCAGATACGCTCAGCCCAGCGGGGGTGCTCTGCCAGGGGCACCACATGGGTAGTAATTTTTTGGCGGCCAGCCGGTAGCTGGTCAAGCACTGAGGTGTCCAAGTCACCAAAGACGGTCATGGCCACGGTACGGGGTATGGGGGTAGCGGTCATGACCAGCCGGTGGGGTAACTCCCCGCCGGGCCCACGCAGGGCATCGCGCTGTTCAACGCCAAAGCGATGCTGTTCATCGACAACAACTAGCCCCAAATCGGCGAAAGTAACAGAATCCCCCAGCAAGGCGTGGGTGCCAATAACAATATCTGCTTCACCCGATGCGATAGCCAGCAGAGCCTCCCGCTTAGCCTTGGTTTTGAGGGAAGCAGTAAGTAACACAACGCGGACGCCCGCACCCGGCTCTGCCTGCGGGGCCAGCATCTGCCCAAGAATCTCGCACACTGACCGGTAGTGTTGTTCCGCCAGCACCTCAGTGGGCGCCAGCATCGCCGACTGGGCGCCATTATCGGCCACCTGCAGCATAGCGCGTAGAGCCACCACGGTTTTACCCGAACCTACATCCCCCTGCAACAGACGGTTCATGGGGGAAGAACTGGCTAAATCGGAGCGAATTTCAGTACCAACAGCCTCCTGCCCTTCAGTGAGCTGATAGGGCAGGGCCGCAAGCAGGGCATCAGCAAACCCACCGCTCGTATAGGGGCGGGCTAGGGTCTGGTGGGCAGCGCGGGCAGCACGGATACGCGCTAAGGCAGCCTGCAGCACGAAGGCCTCCCGGTAGCGCAAAGAATGGTGGGCTGCCCGCCAGGTTTCTTCAGTATCGGGGGTGTGTACGGCCCGGTAGGTCCACTCCAAAGAAGGGATTTTGCGGCTCTTGCGCACAGTAAAAGGTACGGGGTCTTCAAGCTCTTTGAGGTTGATGCGCTCAATGAGGGTCTCGATGGCGGCGGCCACCTTATCGGTGGGGAATTTGGGGTTGGCCTTATAGACCGGGATAGGTGCGGACGCCCGCGCAGCAGCCCGCTCAATAGCTTCAGCACTAGCACCAGTGGCGGCGGTTAGTTCCTTCCCCGCAATGACAGCGTAGTGGGGGTTAGTTAGGGTGAGCTCACCCCGGTAGGAGCCGACCTTGCCGGAGAACATGACCTGATCGCCTTCGTGAATCTCACGCGCTGCTGTCCAGGCGTTGAAGAAGCTAAGAATCATGGTGCCCTGGGCAGTCAGGGAGTAAGGCTCAGGGGCGTAACCACCAAAGATATCCCCCATCTGATAACGGGGCGCACCCGGTGCGGCACTCGGCATCTGAGACTCTGTGTACCCCCCTGCGCTACCGTGCAGACGGGGGTTGGTGTAGCCCCGCGTGTAGGAGGCTGGTGGGGCAGCTCCCCGGTAGGCATTAGGGTTGGTGGGCTGGCCGGTGGGAGCTAGAGGGTCTGGCTGGCTTACCTGGTTTGGCTGATTTAGCTGATCTAGCTGATCTAGCTGATCTAGCTGATCTAGCTGGTCGGTGATAGTAATTTCTGTAATGGACCCGCGGCGGGAAGCCATCTGCCGGGTGCTCACACGCACCACCTGAGCAACGATAGTGGCCTCAGTGCCCTCCACCAGGGATGAGAAGGGGGTGAGTTCGCCACGGGGCAAATACTTGCGGGGGTAGTGGTCTAGGGCCTGCCCTACCGTTTCGATACCCAGATGGGTTTTGAAGGACTTAGTCAGGCTGGCCCCCAGGTAGTCGACCAGGGGGGCGTTATCTAGGCGGTCTTCTGCGGCGTAGCGGGCTAGGGCGTCCTTAGCTTCCTCGCTGAGCTTGGGGGTCTTGCGTGCGCGGGCTGCCATTAGCGCTCATCGCCCCGGTCATTGCTGGCATCTTCTGAGGCGGTGAGGGAACTGGTACGCACGTTGATGGGTTCTCCAGCTGCGCGCAGGAGGGTTAGGGCGTCCTCGGCATGGGGTACGTGCACATGGATAGCCCACAGGGCTTGGTTGCCGGCCTCAACCTGGGCGATAGAGACAGAGTCCCCCACTGTTTCCAGGGCACTGCGGAGTTTAGTGACTTCAAGCACGGTCAGGTGAATCTGGCACATGACTTCAACCTGGGGGCCTGCAGCAGAGCGCCGGTGTGGGGCGCGAACCTGTAGGGGTGCTGTTTCTACCTGGAGCAGGTCACGGTAGGTAGCAGGTGGTGCAGCCCCCAGCAGTTCAGTAGCCAGAGCCACTAGTACCAGGTGTAGGCCCAGGGCACCGGAATCTACCCAACCGTTCTGGGCATGGGCGGCCTGGGCGGTGCCGCGCAGGGCAGCTTCTGAGGTGGCAAGCAGGTCGGTGAGGTAGGTCTGCCAGGGGCTAGGGTCGCTAGTGGCAGGTAGCGGGCAGGTCGCCAGGGCCTGCATGAGGGTGAGCATGGTGCCTTCTGCTGGCTGGCTTAGAGCGGCGGACGCCTGTCGGGCACCTTCTGCCCAGGCAGCAGCGAGCGCAGCGGGGGTAAGTTCCTGCCGGTTCTCCCCCTCTAGGTGGGCTTGGCCTACTTGCCCGGCCTGGCCCGGTTGCCCGGCCTGGCCTAGTTTTTGGGCAAGGCCCAGTAACCAGACAGCTAGTAGAGTGCCAGAGTTTCCTCTTGCCTCCCGCAGGGCCGCACGGGCGGCAAGAGCTAGGGTGGGTTCGTCCGCCATTCCAGCGGTGTCAGCTGCCTGCCCCAGGGTGGCGACCATGTTCGCCCCGGTGTCGGCATCAGCTACGGGAAAGACGTTGATGCGGTTGAGAAGGGAACGGTGTTCCATGAGCTGGGTGCGCGCGCGCAGTAGCCAGTTCAGCCACCAGTCAGCGGGAACCTGCCTCAAAGTGATCCCATCCTTTCGCGGTGTAGGTGCGGCCATCAAGGGTGATACCGTCACCTGTCTGTACCGTACCAATTCTAGTAAATCCCGGCGGTATCTGCTCTGGGGGGCAGGTGCCTAGCAGGCCGTGGTCTTCCCCGCCGGTCAGCACCCAGCGCAGGGCTTGGGCCTCTGCGCGCTCTGGTTGGCCGCCAGTTAGTAGGGCAGCTGCCGGGTGCACTTTCTGCGCCCAGGGGGCCAGGGCTGCTGAGTTAAGGTCAAGGGCTACCCCTGAGGCGGCAGCAATTCGGCCGCTGTCGCGCACCAGGCCGTCGGAGACGTCCATGAGGGAGGTCAGGTAGGGTGCCGCGCTGGCTCCCAGGGCTAGGGGTGAGCGGGGGCACTGCTGGGCCAGGACGCAGGTGCTTAGCTCCTGAGTGGCAGTAAAGGGCTGTGAGTCTAGTAGGGCCAGGCCGGCTGCGGCTGTGCCCAGGGCACCGGCAAAGACGATGGCTTCCCCTGGCTGGGCGCCGCTTCGGGTGATGGGCCGGTCAGTGAGGCCCACGGCGGTCACTGTCACCGAGATTTCGCTGCCTGAGCCCATGTCTCCCCCGGCGATGGTGCAGGTGCTAGCCCCCTGGGCTGTGCAGGATTCGGTGATTCCGCGGGCAAAGTCCTGCACCCAGCTTGTAGGGGTATCAGGGGTCAGTGTCAGCGAAACCAGTAGGGTGACGGGGGTGGCGCCCATGGCTGCGATGTCGGCGAGGTTTTGGGTGGCGGCCTTCCAGCCCACCTCGTACCCGCCGGTGCTGTACCCTGAGGGCCAGTGCTGGCGGAAGTCCTGGTTTTCTGTTTGGGTGTCGGTGCTCATGACGGTCAGCCCATCCCGCAAGTCTAGGGCTGCTGAGTCGTCCCCTGGCCCCAGCAGGAGGGCACCGGGTACATCTTGTTTGGCGCGGACGTCTGCCGCCTGCTGGTTGTGGGCAGCAAGAATGGGTAAAAAGAGGGCAAGAAGTTGCCCTTCGCTCGTCTGGGCTACCGTCGTCATCGGGGGCTCCTAGTTCTTGGGCGCACGGTTACGCCACACAAAGTTAAAGACCACCAGCATGAGGCCCACTGTGGCAATGCCGGTAAAAATGAGCAGGGGGCGGGCGCCGTTCACAATGGTGCCTCCGCGTTGGAAGATGCTGCCCCCGGTACCGGCCCCCATCTGGTGCCCTTGGGCTTGTGCCCCGGCCACGCCCACGGCCTGGTTGGGGTCAGCAGATGATGAGCTACCTGCGGGGGCAGCCGAAATGTTCAAGAACCCTTCCATCCATTCAGGTGCCCCCTCATAGGCTAGGTTTTGCTGGCTACTAGAGAAAATACCCAGGACTGTTGCCTCCGCTGGTAGGGTCTCTGCCAGGTTATTCTCGGTTTCTCTAAGGTTCGGGGCTTGGGCGCCAGTAACCCCGTTAGCTATGATGTCTGGCCCGCGTGGCGCTGGGGCAGGTGCCAACTCTGGGGTGTTGCCTATTAGTCCTCTTGCCTCAGGCCCCTGGGGCCACGAGCCTTCTGCTGGTGGGGCAGGTGGGTAGGCCGCTACTGGGTTCGAGGGGGTAGCTAGAGGTGCTGGCTGAGTAGCAGCTGGGGTAGCTGAGGAAGGGGCAGACGAATCAACAGGGGCATCTGTGGTGGGGTTAGCTGTGGGAGATTGAGCTGGCAGGGAAGTTGTTGTACCTGCATCCGGCAGGCTAGCAACCCCACCTGTCACAATGAGGTTAGCTGTCTGATCAGGTGAAGGAGACACCACCGCCTCTGCCGATTCACTGGGTGTCGGGGCTGGGGCAGGATCCGCCGAAGGGAGAAGGCTGGGGCTGGTGCTGGGACTGGTGCTGGGGTTGGGGGCTACCGTCCCCTGTGCACCAGGGCTTTGAGAGGGCAGAACCGGCGCAGTCGGTGAAGAATCAGTGGCCGACTCAGCGGCAAAAGCGCTCTGAGGGCCAGTAAGAACCTGCCCCACCAGCAAAGAGAAAGGGGTCAGAGTAAGGGCAAGAGCCGAACCCACCGCACAGCAAGCCTTCTTCTTCACAGCCCCTCCTTCCACCACTCATATAGGGTCATCCCCCTGGCGGGCAACACTACCCCCTACCCTACCGAATCTCTTCCCCACCTGCTAGCGCCTCTTCTTCCTCTCAGCAAGCAGACCGCCCCAGCAGCACACCGGTGCAAGGAAAAACCCGGTCAAAGGAAAGATATACAATAGCCAGGTGAGAATACCGCGCAAACCCTTCGTCCTCTTCCTAACCGTCTTAGGTCTAACTGCCTGCGGGGCTGGGGCTGTCCAGCTAGAACCCGCCCCTGATGCCGCTAACCCCACCTGTGCCTATGCCCTGGTCGCGATGCCCAAAACCGTCAGTGGCCTAGCCCAACGCGAGACCACCGCCCAGGCCACTACAGCCTGGGGTGAGCCCAGCGCCATTATCCTCAAGTGCGGAGTTCAGCAGAGCACCGCCCCCGTCTCAGGCCCCTGCGTCTCAGTCAACGGCATTGACTGGATTATTAAACCCACCGACGATGAGCTAGCTGCGGCCACCGAGCACACAGCCACCGGCACCTGGGTTGCCGAAACCTTCGGACGAGACCCCGCCCTGCAGGTCACTTTCGACGCGGATCAAGTCTCATCATCTACCGTCCTTGCAGAACTATCATCGGCAGTAGCCCAGATACCCCAGCAGAAGCAGTGTACCAACGTCGATGACACCATCACCGACCCCCATAAAGGCAAGGGCTACTAGCGCAGGCCCAAGGGGCGTTCCAAGGCCAAAGAAATCAGCTCATCGATGAGCTGCTCGTAGGCCAGGCCAGTGTTCTCCCACATGGTCTTGTACATAGAAATCGGGGTGAAACCAGGCATAGTATTCACCTCATTAATGACCAGGCGGCCGTCCTCCGTATAGAAGAAGTCAGCCCGGCACAGGCCCTCACCATCAACTGCCAAGAAAGCCTCCACAGCAAGCTGGCGCATACGCTCAGACACCTCAGCCGGAAGATCAGCAGGGCAGCGAGTCTCAGCAGAGGTCTTAGAAACGTACTTAGCCTCAAAATCGTAGAAATCATGCTGCTCATCTAGCACCACGATCTCACCGGGGTAGGAGGCACGCGGCAGCTGAGCATGGGGCGCATCAAGCACCGCACACTCAATCTCACGGCCCACGATACCGGCCTCAATCACCAGCTTAGGGTCATGAGCCTGCGCCTCAGCAATAGCAGCATCAAGCTGGTCAGCAGAATCAACCTTAGTAATACCGAAGGAAGACCCCGCACGAGCAGGCTTAACAAAGAGCGGGTAGCCCAGCTTCTCAATACGCTGGCGGGCACCGGCCTGATCGAGTGCCCACTGGCGGCGGGTCACTACCTCGTAGGGGCCGACCTCTAGGCCAGCAGCCTCAAAGGCCACCTTCATAAAGTGCTTATCCATGCCGATAGCAGATGAGGCTACACCGCAGCCCACATACTTCAAATCTGCCATTTCTAGCAGGCCCTGCACGGTGCCGTCCTCACCAAAGGGGCCATGTAGTAGGGGGAAGACAACATCGATAGCCGGGCCGATCTCAACAGTGGTGGAATCGGCAGTATCAATCAGGCGCAGGCGGTTATCTCCACCGCCTAGAGGCAAGAAAACCTGCTGACCTTGGGCAGGGAACTCTGCCAGGGCGGTAGCCTCGGTGAGGCTGCTCAGGCTTGCTTCATCGGTCAGGTACCAGCGGCCGTCCTTGGTGATGCCGATGGTGACCACATCGTACTTTTCACGGTCGAGGGCCCCGAGAACACCGCAGGCGGTAATCAGTGAGATGGAGTGCTCCGATGAGCGCCCACCACACAGCAGAGCAAGGGTAGGTTTAGTGCTGGTTTCGGTCATAACGTCCTTTAGGTATCGTGCGGGGCTGAGGGGGCCCCAGCTGCCCTAGCTAGGTGCCCGGGGTGCTTTCCTCAGATTTGAGGGAGCGGCCCAGCAGGGCCGGGGCTAATTCTTCAACTGATATTTTACGGTCGAGCACAGCAGTAACCGCCTCAGTGATGGGCATTTCTACCCCCACTTTTCGCGCGAGTTCTGCCACAACAGGGGCTGACTTGATGGACTCAGCGGTCTGGGTCATCACGGTATGCAACTGGTCTGGGGCGACCCCCTCAGCCAGCAGACGGCCAGCGGTGTGATTGCGTGAAAGCGGTGAAGAGCAGGTGGCAATCAGGTCACCCATACCTGCTAGGCCGCTCATGGTCTCGCTCTTACCGCCTAAGGCGAGGGCTAGCCGGGTGGTTTCTGCCAGCCCTCGGGTCATCACTGAGGCCTTGGAGTTATCGCCGTAGCGTTTGCCTTCGCACATGCCCACGCACAGGGCGATGACGTTCTTGACCAGCCCACCAATTTCTACGCCCACAATATCGGTGTTGGTGTAGGGGCGGAAGTAGTCGGCGGCGCAGATAGCGGCAACTTGCTGGGCGATGTCTTGGCTGTGAGCGGCAACCACGCTGGTGGTGGGTTGCTCGGCAATAATTTCTTTAGCCAGGTTGGGGCCAGAGAGCACAGTTACCCGTTCTGGCACAGCCTCAACCGTTTCAGACCCGGCACCGTTAGCGATCAGATGTGCCTGTAACACCTGGATTATGACCTGGCTCATGCGCAGACCCGTGCCCATTTCAAGGCCCTTGGCTAGAGAAACTAGCAGGGCGTCTTCTTCAATCAGGGGCGCAAAAACTTCTAGCTGGGAGCGTAGCGCCTGGGCAGGAATGGCTAGCACCACGATGCTTGCCCCGGTGAGGGCCTGGGCTGCGTCAGAGGTCATGACCATGCTCTCAGGTAGCTTCACACCCGGGAAGTAGCCCTCGTTGGTGCGGCTTTCTTGCATGGCGGCCATGGTCTGAGGGTTACGCCCCCACAGCACCACCTGCCGGTCTGCACCGGCGCTGGTGGCGGCGTCCGCAACAACCTTGGCAAAAGCTGTACCCCAGCTGCCTGCCCCAAGGACAGCGATTTTCTGGTGCTTGACATCGGTCATGGGTGCGTGCCTTCCCCTTGTGCGGTTATTGGTCAGGTGACTGGCGGACGTTCAAGACAGCGTTCCAGCGCCCGTTGGGGGCTTTCTCACCGCGCAGGCCCTCAAGGAGGGTGGTCACGCCGTCAAGCATACGGTTGGTTATGGCTGTCAATTCTTGCTGGCTGTAGCGGGTATCAGTCTCACGGCGCTGGGCCAGGTCGCTAAAATCAACGGGGTCACCCACCACGATCGTGACCTTCTTACACGGCAGACTAAAGCGGGGCTTGCCGCGGCGGGGCCAAAAATCCTGGTCGCCCCAGTGGGCAATAGGATAGACCGGGGCGCCGGTAGCCAGAGCCAGGCGGGCAGCGCCAGTTTTACCAGACATGGGCCACATGTCGGGGTCCTTGGTCAGGGTGCCTTCGGGGAAGATAATGACCGCTCCCCCACCCTGAAGCACGTTCTGGGCTACTTCAAGGGACTGGCCTGCCTGGGCTGAGCCGCGGGCTACCGGTATGTGGGCACACTGGCGCATCAGCCACCCCAGGACCGGTGCTTTAAAGAGCGCTTCTTTGGCCAAAAAGCGGGGCAAGATACCCTCGATGAAGAGGGGGTAGGCTACGGTCACAGGGTCAATCACGGTGAGGTGGTTTGAGACTACGATAAAACCGCCAGTCTTAGGTAGCTTCTCTCGCCCCTGAATTTTCACCTTCATGGGCAGGTTGAAGAGGGGGCGTAAGAACGTACCGGCTACGGTGTAGATTGCATCCCCCAGTGTGGTGGGTTTGATGTCCCTCAAAGAATTGCTCTTTGTGCTCATCTTAGGCAGTGACCTCGAAGTTAGCGCCCAGGGCGGTGAGCTTATCAACAAAGTGCTCATAGCCGCGGGAAATGACAGAAACACCGGTGACGTTTGAGGTGCCTTCAGCGGTGAGCGCCGCAATCACGTGTGAGAAGCCACCGCGCAAATCGGGCACGTTAATGTCGGCACCGTGCAGCGGGGTCTTGCCGGTGATGATGGCAGAGTGCTTGAAGTTCTGGTGGCCAAAACGGCAGGGGGTGGGGCCCAGGCAGTCCTTGTGCAACTGGACGGTAGCGCCCATGCGTACCAGGGCATCGGTGAAGCCGAAGCGGTTTTCGTAGACAGTCTCGTGAACTACAGAGACTCCCTTAGCCTGGGTCATAGCGACAACTAGGGGCTGCTGCCAGTCGGTCATGAAGCCCGGGTGCACGTTAGTTTCAACGAAGAGGGGGTTCAAATCGCCGCCCTGGTGGAAGAAGCGGATACCCTCATCGGTGATGTCCATGCCGCCACCTAGTTTGCGGTAGACGTTGATGAAGGTGGACAGGTCCTTCTGGTTTGCGTTGCGTACAAAGATGTCGCCACCGGTTGCTAAAGCCGCAGAAGCCCAGGAGGCTGATTCGTTGCGGTCGGGCATGGCCACGTGGTTATAACCGGTGAGCTCGTCAACACCTTCAATGATGATTTGGCGGTCAGTTTCGACGGTGATGATGGCGCCCATTTTCTGTAGAACCGCGATGAGGTCCATAATTTCAGGTTCAATGGCAGCGCCGGTCAGCTCGGTCTTACCCTTGGCGCGGGAGGCAGCCAGAAGAACCTGCTCGGTTGCGCCAACGGAAGGGTATACCAGGTTAATCTGGGCACCCTGGAGCCCGCCTTCGGGGGCCTTCATGGAGATACCGGTAGGTAGCTTCTCAATTCTGGCACCGAATTTTTCAAGGACGCGCAGGTGCCAGTTGATGGGGCGGTCACCGATCTTGCAGCCACCTAGATCAGGGATGAAGGCCTCACCAATAGTATGCAGCAGGGGGCCGCAGAGCAGAATGGGGATACGTGAGTCACCTGCGTGCACCTCAATGTCGGTGTGGTTGGCGACAGAGACCTTGGAGGGGTCCATGCGCAGTTCGCCAGCTTGCATGTTGTAGTCCACTGAGACACCGTGCAGTTCTACCAGGTCGGTGACGACCTGAACGTCCTTGATTTCAGGAACATTGCGGAGCACCGAAGGAGTGGAGCCCAGCAGGGCTGCAACCATGGCCTTAGGAACCAGGTTCTTAGCACCGCGGACGTTTACCTCGCCCTTCAGAGGGGTGCCACCTTCAATACGCAGTGCGCTGACCATGTATGTCCAATCGTCAAAAAAACTAGTCGGGTGTTACAACACGTTACTTCACGCGTCAATTCTCGCTTACCAACTTTACCCCACTTGGGGGTGCTGGTTGGTGCGGCGGCGGTGTTCTTAGCCATACCACAGGTATTGCTTATCTAGACCTCTTAATCTGAATAGCCGAAGGACGCCGGCACCCGGGGCACGGCGTCCTTCTTCAGCGTGATGAGCTCAGGATAACCTTTCCAATAAATGAACTCGCATATCACAATATGAGAGTCATGATAGATTATTACGGACACAATCTTTAGCCCTAGATTCGCACACCCACAAGGCACTGAACGAATCATTCACCTAGGCCCCCAGCGCGGCCCTTAACCACAGGCGAAAGTTACCACCATGCAAGAAAACCGCAGCTCCGGCGTCGGGGTCCTCGACAAAGCCTCCTACATTCTTGACTGTCTCGAAGCAGGCCCCGCCACCCTGTCCCAGCTTGTCGAAGCCACCGGACTCGCCCGACCCACCGCCCACCGACTGGCTGTTGCCCTCACCCACCACCGCCTGGTGGCCCGCGACGTCCAAGGCCGCTTCATGCTCGGCCCCCGCCTGGGCGAGCTCTCCAGCACAGCCGGTGAAGACCGTCTCATTGCTGCAGCCGGGCCGGTACTCAACAACCTCCGCAACGTCACCGGCGAATCCTCCCAGATCTTCCGCCGCCAGGGTGACTGGCGAGTCTGCGTAGCCTCTGCAGAACGCCCCATCGGTTTACGCGACACTATCCCCGTAGGAACCCAGCTCTCCATGAAAGCAGGCTCCGCCGCCCAGATTCTTACCGCCTGGGAAGACCACTCCCGCCTGGTTGAAGGCCTACAGAACGCTCGCTTCTCAGCTACCATGTTGGCAGCTGTGCGCCGCCGTGGCTGGGCCCAATCTGTGGGCGAGCGCGAGCGCGGCACCGCTTCTGTTTCTGCCCCTGTGCGCTCACCTTCAGGGAAGGTGATTGCGGCGGTGTCTATCTCTGGGCCTATTGAACGCCTGACCCGTCAGCCTGGGCGTTTGCATGCTGAGGTGGTGTGTGAGGCTGCTGCGGCGTTGACGGAGGCCCTGCGTAGCTAGAGCCTGCCGGTAGTTGTGCAGGCGGGCTAGTTCTTCTTGCACGGGGGCGGTGACGCAACGGGCCGCTACATCTGCCAGGTTGGTTTCTAACTGGCGGCGAATGTTTTTGGCGTAGATTCGGTGCCCTACTGCTGCTGCCCCTCGGCCGAGGGCTGCGGTGAGTATTCCCAGCAAAATGCCGGTGGCAACGAGCAGGGTTGGTAGGGGTAGGGGGAAGCCGTCGATGGTGGGCGGGTCAGGTAGCACAATCTGGAAGTACCCGGCTAGTGCTAGGCCGGTGAGCCAGAGCAGGCCTACTAGGGCGGTGGCCAGTCCTGCCCATTGTAGGGCGTTGAGCAGGTGCCACCACCAGCGTTTTTTCTGGGCGCTGTAGTGGACGGTGGCGGCGGCACGCTCAATTTCTGCTGGGAGGTGGCTCTCAAAGGTGCGGGCTGCTGCTCTGATGGAGTGATTCCAGGGTTCTTCTACTCCCTGGGAGACGCTGGTGGCGTAGGTGCGCAGTGAGGTGGAGAGGGCCGCTTTTTGGGGTGCGCCGAGTGGGGGTAGGGAGGATTTAGAGATGGGTGCCCCGTCGTGTTCTTTGTGCAGGCCTAGGCGTTTGAGGGGGTCGCGTTTCAGTTTCAGGAGCCAGCGGGTTGCGATCCAGCCGGTGGATGAGGCTGCGTGTAGTTTATAGGAGTCTGCTGCGGCTTTGACCAGGGATTCTGCCCCGGAGGCGGTGTAGAAGTCGTCTTCTAGTCGGGTGGTTGCGGCGGCGGTGATACCGGCTGGCTCTGGCCCGCCGTCTTGGGCGGCTAGGTCTGAGCGGACGCCTGCTAGGTCAGCTTCCAGGCGGGATAGGGCTGCGCTCTTGGCGACGGCGACTTGCCCAAGGATTTCGCGTAGGCGGGGTATCTGGTAGCCGGTGCGGGCTGAGACGCCGAGGGGGTCAGCTAGCAGGGTGGAGCTGAGCCCGTCCTTTGCTAGGAGGAGTTTGAGGGAGTCTAGGACTGCGGGTACTTCCTGCTCATCGAGCCTGTCGACTTGGTTGAGTACCGCTAGGGTGACTGCCCCGTGGGCTGCTAGTGGCTGGATGAAGTCTTGGTGGATGACGGCATCCGCGTATTTTTGGGGGTCCATGACCCAGACCAGCACGTCGACGCATTGGGCCATTTTTTCGACGATTTCTCGGTTGGAGGCTTCTACGGAGTCAAAGTCGGGTAGGTCAAGAAGAATTAGGCCGCCGCTGGCTTGTTCGGTTTTTCCGGCTCCTACAGTGCGGCGGATTTTGTTCCACATGCCCACGGTTACTGGCACGTCGGCGCGGTTGAGGGCTTCTGTGGCTTGGGTGGGGTCTTCGTCCATGTAGGTGCGTTTGCTGACCTCTAGCCAGTCGAGGAGGGCTTCTGCTCCTTCTGTGCCCCAGATGGCTGCTTGGGCGGTGGAGGTGGTGGGGCGGCGGGTAGCGCTCTTGGCTATTTCTTTGCCGACGACCGCGTTGAAGAGGGTTGATTTGCCTGACCCGGTGGCCCCGAAGAAGCCGATGACGGTGTGTTCGGCGGAGAGTTCTCGGCGGCTTGCGGCTCGTTCTAAGGTGGTGCGGGCTTTGTGGAGGGTTTCGGGGTCTACTCGCCCTTCCCCTAGTTCTAGGGCCTGTTTGAGGGCGTCGAGGCGGCTTGCTAGGGCGGTGGTGGCGAAAGTTGTGTCTGTGGTGGTCACGGTTTCTGCTCTCGCTTACTGGCTCTCGGTGGCGGTGTTTGTGGTGGCGGTGTTTGTGGTGGCGGTGTTTGTGGTGGCAGGTTTGACTCTTGCCCCCCGCCGGTGCGGACGCCAGCTGCTCCCCTGCCTGCGCCAATGCTTGGGCTGCCTCTGCCAATGCCTGGGCTGCCCGGGTCAGGTCAGCAGCTGAGGGGACGTGGGGGTCGGTGACGCCGCTGGCGGCGTCCAGGCGTTTGCTGAAGCGCTCTTGCTGGTTGAGTAGTAGCTCGCGCATGCGCTCTTCTAGGCGGGTGCGGGCCTCGGTGGCCATGCGGCGTACCGCCTCCTCACCAAAAATTGCTTCTAGGAGTTTCTGCCCTACCACCCCGGAGCCGCCTGCTATACCGACTTCTAGGCCGGTGAGTCCGCCGGTCATGGAGAAAACTGCGATCATCAAAATGACGGCGGTGACGTTTACACCCAGTGACATGAAACGGGCCCGTTGGCGTTTACCGGCACCTTCTGCGGCGATGATGTCCATGACGTCTTGCTGCCAGGCGCGGATTGCTTCAGCAACCTCTTCAGAGAAACCTTCACTCAGTGCGGCTAAATCGTCCCCGGCTAGCAGGGCGCGGCCTGCCCGGTCTTCAAGCCAGCGGCGCTGGGCGGTTTCAGCAGCAGTGGCAGCTTCTTCCATGATGACCGAGTGCAGGCCTACTTCAAGGGCTTCTTCTACTTCGACGGCCTGGGTGGGTGGGGTGCCTTTGAAGAAGCCGGCGATACGGTCGCGCACCTTGCCGATGGTGGTTTCTACCTGGCGGAAGAATTCGCCGGTGCCCACAAAGTCCTGCCAGCGGGTCAGTACTTCTCCGCGGAGCATCTGCCCGTCTTGGGTGGCCTCATTCAGGTTGCTCAGGGCGCGTTCGAAAGCGGTAGTGACATCTGCTCGGAGGCGGGCCTGGGTTTCTTGCTGTTCGCTGGCAGCCTGGGCAAGGCTTGTCGCTTGTTGTGCCACTGCACGCACGGCACCTTCTAGGGTGCGGCGGGCAATATCAGAGCGGGCATCAGTATTGGCACCTAGACCACGCAGCCAGAGGACGACGGGGGTTAGGGCAGCTAGGGGCAGCAGGCCGTTCTCGTCACGTTCTTGTTCTGTGACTGAGTGGATGAGGGCCGGGGTGATGCCTGCTTCAGTGAGCATGCGGGTTAGGTCGGTTTCGATTTCGTCTTCTGCGCCCTCTGGTACACGGTTGAGGAGTACCGCGATGGTGATGTCTCGGGCTGCGGCTTGGCGCAGGATTTCCCAGGGGACAGCATCAGCGTAGCGGTTGGCGGTGGTGACGAAGAGCCAGAGGTCAGCGGCGCGCAAGAGCTGCTGGGCTAGGCGGCGGTTCTCATCTGATACTGAGTCGAAGTCGGGGGCATCAATCAGGGCGATACCGGCTGGTAGGGAGTCCACAGGCACGGTCACTAGCTCGTCTTGGCCGCTGTGGGGGTTGGCCCCGGGCAGGGCTTGACCTGCGGTTGCTGGCACCCGCACCAGGTGGGGCAAGATGCGTTCTGGGGTGAAGGCTTCGGCGTCTTCTGGCCGGTGCAGTAGGACAGGCTGGCGGGTGGTTGGGCGGATGGCACCGGAGCGGGTGACGGGCTGCCCAATAAGAGTGTTAACCAGGGTGGATTTACCGGCGCCTGTGGAGCCACCGACCACTACGGTGAGTGGGGCATCCAGGGTGGCCAGCTTGGGCAGAATGTAGTCATCGAGCTGGGTGACGGCGGTTCGCGCTTCTTTGCGCGCTGCCTCGGCTGAACCTGTGACCAGGGGGAAGGACGCCGCAGCTAGAGTTGCGCGGGCTTCTTGGACGGTTGCCAGGGTGGGAGTGATTGATTCGTTGTGCACGTACCCTATTCTTGCATGCTTGGCAGGTTCGCGGAATGAAGCTGGGGGTAAAGAAAAAGCTCCACTTCCTTGGGTGGAAGTGGAGCTTTTAGCCTGTGACCCCAACCGGATTTGAACCGGTGTTGCCGCCGTGAGAGGGCGGAGTACTAGGCCGCTATACGATGGGGCCGAAACTCTTGCGAGCTGCTGCCTTTTTTGGCAACAGATAAAACTATACACGCCTGGTTTACCCGGTGGCAACCTGTATTATAGTTAGCTCCACCACGCACAAGACTGCTATCTGGGTAGATACATAGGCAAGAGGGTGCGGGGCAGATGTTTTAGGGCATAGAAAAATCCCCCGCTCCAGAAGAAGCGAGGGATTTTAGCCTGTGACCCCAACCGGATTTGAACCGGTGTTGCCGCCGTGAGAGGGCGGAGTACTAGGCCGCTATACGAT